>CAZMUJ010000086.1:0-57178 GCA_964569605.1 uncultured Acidobacteriota bacterium | reverse complement strand
GACTGGCAGTTGGCCCTGGAGATTCTCTTTTGGTGATGGGTGGGGGGAAGGGAACCAGTTTTGCAGCGGCTCAACTCGGTCAGGCTCTTGGCGCCCAAGTCATTCTTGTTGGCTCTAATCAAAGCTTAGCTGATTCCCTTATTGAACGAGGCATTGCTGATTCATTTGTTAACAGAAGGGAGATTCCCAAACAGGTATTTGGTCTCATTGAAGAAGAAGAAGACTACGATCACTGGTACGAAAGGACCGAACCATTTCGAAAAGCTGTGTTAGCTGCTAATCAAGGTCGATTAGTGGACAAGATTTTTGAGCATACAGGGGGTGAAAATTTTCCGCTTCTTGTTTCGACTCTTTCTGGAAATGGAAAACTCACTTTTTTTGGCGCTACCGGACGAGGACTGAAGGGAGAATACAAGCAGACGTTTTTTTACGATAGACAGCGTTTTGTGATGGATGCCCGCTGGGTTTGGATGCGGCAAAAACAGATTCTTTTCCGGAAAAATTCTCCTGAGAAAATTTTTTCAGAAATCGGTTTGTTGCCTGGAAGAAGAGGCCTTATCTGGGGAGCAGATACTTATGCAAGAAACTTTGTGAAAGCGGCATTGCAAAGAGGGGCAGAGCTTGCGGTAGTTGCTTCTTACTCCAAAGAACAGAAAGGAATTGCTTCTCTCAAGAGAATCGGTGTTGCAGCTTCAAAAATCATAGACCGTGACATGTTTGATTTAACTGCTGATATGCCCGACCCTTTGAGTACTAAAGGAACGCCTAATCCTGCCTATATGTCAGAGTTCATGCTTTCCGCTCGGGCTCTGGGAAGGGAAATCTGGGAAATATTTGGGCCCAGGACAAATCCTGATTTTATTGTTGAAAGACCGGATCAGACCACATTACATTTCAGTACCTTTTTGCTTAAGGACTATGATGAGGCGGATGAGATGCCAACGGGTTATATACTCATTCGTGGATCATCTAACCTTTCTATTCTTGGATCCCACATGTATAGACATTCACAGGCCCGGGAAACTGTTCGTCTGCTTTCCGAAAACAAAATTGTAATGAGTCAGGAAGATCTAGATGTCGTCAATCTTCCTGAACTGCCTGTTATACAGCAGAAGATGTTGGATGGGCAGATGATTAAGCCTAAGGGCGTAGCATTAGTACAGGCAAATGCTTTGGGGAGGACAATTTCTGAATATGAAGGGCAATATTTGGGGAAAAGACTGCTGGTTGCAGACCCTGACAACAACAAGTTTCTTGATCTGAGTCTTTTAAGGGAGGTGGGGATCATTACTCTCACAAGGCCGGATGCCCTGAATGCCCTGAATGAAGAATTACTTGCCCAACTTTCTACCCTGATAGATGAGGTGGCTGCTTATGGAACGCTTCAAGGAGAAAAGGTCAAGGCTTTGATTTTACAGGGTTACGGAAGGGCGTTTGTTGCGGGTGCTGACATAGAGGTGTTTGTAGGCAAAAAAAAGGCTGAACTCGAGCGATTGGCCACCGATAATATGGCTGTATTTATGCAACTTGAGAACCTTTCATTGCCCGTTATTTCTCTGGTCGACGGATTTGCACTGGGTGGTGGAAACGAGCTCTCGATGAGCACTCATTATCGAATTGTGACTGAAAACGCAGTACTTGGCCAACCCGAAGTCAAGCTTGGCATTATTCCTGGTTATGGTGGGATGCAGAGGTTGCCACGTCTAATTGGTCCGAAAAAAGCAGCTGAAATGGCTGTAAATGGGGAGTCTGTGGATGGGCTCACGGCTGTGAAAATTGGACTTGCAGATGAGTTCCAACCGGCCTGTACAGCTCTGTCAAGAGCGTTTCAGGTGGCCAGGGATTTCTTGTCAGGTCAGAAGGAATTCCGACGGCCAAATTGGGATGTGATTGCCGCCGATCAAGTGGCTAATATTGAGGAACTCTTTTCAAACAGGGTTGTGATAGAACTTATGAAATCGGAAAGACCCGATCGTAATGATGCAGAAAATCTCCATGCAGCAAGGAAATTTGCGGCCAGAATGTCCCTTTGCGCTCTGAGTTTTGGATATGATAATGGTTTTTTACAGGGGCTAGAGAATGACGCTCGTTTATTTGCAGAAGTTACAGCCTCATTCTCTGGGCAATGGTGGGTAAAGCGTTTTATAGACAAGGACCCTACACAGTTTTCTTTTTTGACTTTATTGCCTAGACAATAGATCTGTAGGTGAAGTTTCCATGGTTTTTTTGTCTTGAGTAGTGCAGAAAAGATACAGAAAAAGGGCAACTATTTAGAGATTCCTGTAAGAAACACTGAGAAAATCAGCGAACAAAATTTAGTTCTTTACCTCTTTGTTTTACGGAGTTCAATCTAAGAGAATCTTTTGTAGCTTGATCAAGCTTTAGCGATCTAAGATTGGGTCGCTACTAAACAGTTGGAAATCGAAATGTAGCCAGTGACCCCAATCTTCTTTTCTTTGAAAGATGAAATGGACTTTTTCGTTTTGTGAGTCACGATATACTCTGAGAGAGATTTCCCAGTTACGGTTGTCGTCTAGATATTGAGGCCGACCTGTTTTACTCAGCTGTCTTTCTTCTGCGGTCCCTATGGGAATTTTTTCGGGTTGCAAATAATGTGTTCCCACTAAGGGAATGATTCCTTTTAAAGATGTTTTTTGTGTTTCCTTTCCTTTAACAATAGCGATAATTTCCTCTGATTTCATGAAAACCAAAGAATGACTACCGTTTTCTAGCAGGAGTTTTAGATGTGATTTCCCCTTTTTTAATATGGTTCCGTTTTCCGTGTAAAGATCCTCAGGTATCTGAATCTCAGTCAGATAAATCTCTGAAGCTGCCCACAACTGAGCTAGGCTAAGCTGTAAGATTAGAATAAGAGGGATAGTCTTAACTTGCCGCGAGAAGGCGTTTTGACAAATCATTGTCTCCACCAATATCAGTGAGCCGTCGGTCTCGTCCTTGAAAGAAAAAGGTTAGCCCTCTATGATCCAAACCGAGCAAAGAGAGTATTGTGGCATGTATGTCATGAACGTGGACCTTATCCTTGATGGCTTTCATGCCTAGTTCATCAGTAGCTCCAATGACCTTCCCCCCCTGAATTCCGGCTCCAGCCATCCAACAGGAAAATCCATAGGGGTGGTGATCCCTACCCCGGTTTCCCTGAACAAAAGGAGTTCGACCAAACTCTCCTATGCAAACGATCAGTGTGCTCTCCAGTAAACCACGCTGTTTAAGGTCTCCTATTAGGCCAGCAATTGGAGTATCTGTTTTCCTGGAGTTTTCCCAATGGTTTTTCACGCACTGTTCGTGGCCGTCCCAGTCAGTACTAATTAAATTTACAAAGCGGACACCCCGTTCCACCATTCGTCGAGTTAGTAAGCACATCCGGCCAAACTTTTGACTTTTTTCGTTGTCAAGTCCGTACATTTTTTTAATGTATTCGGGCTCTTGGGATATATCTACCAGTTCCGGAGCTGCTGTCTGCATACGGAATGCGAGTTCATAACTGGCGATTCGAGCCGCTAAACGAGAGTCATCTGGGCGATTCTCAAGATGTCTTTTATTGGAATGCTGGATCCAGTCCAATAGTTTACGTTGATCATGCAGGTCAATCTCCTTGGGAAGGTTTAAGTCTTTGATAAGAGAGCCCTCTGGCTTTAATTGAGTTCCTTGATAGATGGCAGGCAAAAATCCTGATCCAATGTGGTTTTTGTTGGTTCTTGCCGCTATTGTTCCGTCCGTCATTGCTATGAAAGAGGGTAGATTGTTGGTTTCGCTGCCCAAACCATATAGAATCCAAGCACCAACACTGGGATGACCGGTCAGTGTCGAACCAGTGCAAAGATAATTTGTTGCCGGTGCGTGCACAAATGAGTCGTGATAGCAGGAGCGAACAATAGCGAGATCATCGGAGTACTTTGCTACATTTTTCAACAGGTCTGAAAGCTCAAGTCCAGATTGTCCATATTTGTGAAAGGGGATCTCTGATCCCATTAATTTCGATTCGGAGGCCTTTATGTTGGCAAAATTCAGATCTCCAGATGTGAAGCTTTCGGGCAAATTCTGACCATCAAAACGAGTTAGAACTGGCTTAGGATCAAGAGTGTCTACATGACTAGCGCCCCCCTGTAGATAGATGAAAATTACGTTTTTACCCTTAGCAGGGAAATGGGGAGATTTGGAAGCTAATGGGTTTAGGTAAGAATCTTTTGGTGCTTCTGCATAAATAGTTTCTAAAAAAGGTTCTTTCCCCAATAGATGAAGCAGTGGCAAGGCACCAAACCCGAAAGACCATTTGGCTAAAAATTCACGCCGACTAGCAACTGTTTCATTACGATGACAACTAAATTTATTCATTGATTATAGTATTTTAAAATCAGTTTTTTTGTTAATCAATATAAAGAAACTCATTGAGATTAAATAGTGCTAGGCAAAACTCTGTCAGAGCGGACGCTTTAGCCACAGGAATTTTCTCAAGGCCGGCAGAAAGTTCTGTCCAACGCTCTTTTTTGATCTGATGGCTACGATTGGTAAGCAGTTCTAATGCTTCCTGTTTTTCTTGATCTGATGGAGGACGACCGAAGCTTAGTTTCCAAGCATCGATTACCCAGTTACTCATATTTTCCCCATTTCTTTTAACCAGACGGGCAGCGAAGCTACCAGCTTGTTTAAAGGCTGTCCGATTGTTTAGAAACCAGAGAGCTTGAGGGGCGACTGTAGTGACATCCCGTTGTGGACAACTGGTTGCATTTTGAGGGTTGTCAAAAGCCTCAAACATAGGAAATATAAAATTACGTTGTGAGAGGAAATAAATTCCACGCCTGTATTGCTCAGGATCACTAGTAACATTTCCCCACTGTTTCAATTTGTATTTTCCATCTAGGTCCTCTTTTGATAAGGGTGGAACTATGGAGCGTCCATAAAGCTCAAGGTTCAAGACTCCCGCTATCGAAACCATAGAATCCCAAAGTTCTTCCCCTTCCAATCTACGTCTGTTCATTCGCCACAAAAGGGTGTTGGCAGGATCAAGTAAATGAGCTTTTGAATTATTGTGTAGGCTGGACATTTGATAAGTATTAGAAGTCATGATTAACCAATGCATTGATTTCATGCTCCAACCCCGGTCCATGAACTCAATGGCAAGCCAATCTAGAAGCTTAGGATGGCTGGGTTTTTCTCCATTAATGCCAAAATTGTTCGGGGTTCTGACTAGGGCCTGTCCCATATGCCACTGCCAAATTCGATTTACTATTACACGGGTAGTTAGGGGGTTGTCGGGACGGGTCAACCACAATGCCAGCTGTTTGCGTTGACGCGTTTCCTTCGCATTTGAAAAAATGTTTTTGAAATTTGTTGTTTGGTTAAAACAAGAGAGTAGTTTAGCTGTGGATTTTTCCAATTTTTCACGGAATTGTCCACGGTTTAAGACATGGACGGGAGGGGCAAGTTCAGCTTCAAAGTGTCCTAAAACGGAGGCCTTCGGTATTTCTAGAAGTCCCTCAAACTTTGAAAGATTGCTTCCCTCTAGTTCAGCTACCCTGAGGACAGCGTTAGCTAGAGTATTAAGCAGTTCCTGTTTCTGTTCCCTTTCTTTTGTTGTAAGCACTTCATCAATTTTCATAGACTCAATGGCTTCAATGAGTGGTTTAGCCAGTTTTTCTTGCTTAGGTGTTCGCTGGGACTTCTCGATTTCAAAGGCCTCCACGACTTCGGACGGAAAAAGTTTCTTCTTTTCCTCCTGGATTCTATCTTTCACCTTTTTTTGAAATAAACGGTAGGCTAGTCTAGACGTTTCGACGGCAACTACAGTGGAATAGGAGAGATTTCTCGAAACCTCTTGGATGGGACTGAACAGAGATATCTCAGTCTGTCGACTATTTTCAAAAATAGCTTGAAAAGAATAGTAATCTCTTTGAGTAATAGGATCAAATTTGTGATCATGGCAACGGGCACAACCAATGGTCAGACCTAGAAATGCGGAACCAGTCGTGTCCGCCCAATCGCTCAGCTCTTCAGAACGCCATTGCTCTGCATCTTGTCTCGATTCCAAAATCTCCGGACCAAAGGTATAAAGTCCTGTACCTATACGAGCTTCCAAATATTCCATCTTTTTGAATGGTATAGTTCGAAGTCCTGTTAGCTCAAAGCGGTCAGGCCATAGTTCATCTCCAGCGATCTGCTCTTGTAGAAAGCGGTCGTAAGGCTTGTCGTCATTGAAGGACTTGATCACATAGTCTCGGTAACGCCAGGCATTTGGATAGTAGTGATCCGACTCGAATCCAGAGCTATCTGAATAGCGTACAATATCGAGCCAGTGTCGAGCCCAGCGTTCCCCATAGTGAGGGGAGTCAAGTAGACTTTTAATCATCTTTTCGTAGGCTTGAGAAGAGGAGTCCTTCAGAAAGTTTTCTATCTGTTCAGGTGTTGGAGGTAGACCAATTAGATCAAAATAAGCTCTGCGAATGAGTTTTTCCTTATTGGCGCGAGGAGCTGGATTCAAAGCATTGTCTTTCAGTTTGGCTACAATAAAGGCATCAATTGGATTTTTTACCCAGCTGTCATTAGTGGTTTCAGGAATGACTGGACGTCGAGGTTTTCGAAAGGACCACCAGGAAGATTCAGAAGCTATTGAAGGATCCTTTACACTCCAGGGTGCGCCTTTGTCGATCCATTCACGGAGAACTGACAAGTCTTTCTCTGAAAGCGGTGGTTGACTGGGTGGCATTTGTAGTTCCCCAATGTGAGCAGCTGCCATAAATAAACGGCTTTTCTCTGCATTTCCAGGGATTAAAACCTGTCCCCCTTTACCGCCTTTCAAAAGAGTATTTCGTTGTCTCATGTCAAGTTCAGACATGGAGATTGTTCCGTGGCACCCTAGACAATTTAGTTCGAGTATCCTGAGTGCTTCGTTAGCTAATGAAGGAGTTGGAGTAAGCGAATATGAAAAGTTTATTGAACAAAAAATAAAAATGAAAAAAGCAATTGAGGAGTGAGAAAATCTTATGCTTAACATGTTTAGCTTTAGGATGCTCGCACACTCAATATTAAGGCAAAATAGTCTTTAATCAAAGAGCCTAAGCCACCTTTTTCTAAGTTTGGAATTTAAACTAGCCTATGATGTGAAGTTTTTATCCAGTGACTTCATGAAGTCACTGGAAATGCTAGTTACTAATCTAAATTACTTTCGGAGTGTTTCTAAAAAGCCTCGGCAGGCCGGGGCCACTAAAGCTTCGAGTGAAATAGCGAGGAACTGAGCACCTTGATCCATCCAGTGCCTAGCAGCTTCGGCGTTTGGTACTAATGTGCCAAGTGCTGGTCCAGCTCCGTTGACAATTTCGATTATTTCTTGGAAAGCTTCTTGAACACGAGGATGACTGATTTCACCTGGAAGGCCAAGGGAATGAGACAAGTCAGCAGGTCCTATGAAGATCACATCAATTCCCTCAACTTCCACAATTTCGGGCAGGTTTTGAACCGCTTCGATTGTTTCGATTTGAGCCACTACTAATGTTTCACGATTAGCGACTTTTACATATTCACCAAGGCTATAAATCTGGCCAAAATCAGCTGCACGGACACCTGCAAGTCCTCGCTTTCCTTTAGGATAGTACTTGACAGCTTGAACAGCTTGCTTAGCCTCTTTTGCTGAGTTCACCCAAGGGACTAAAAGACCCTGAGCCCCTGAGTCCATGAAGCGCAGGATAATCGGAGGGAGGTTTGTTGTTACTCTGACAAGGGGAGTGATGTCGTGTGATTCTGCAACTCGAACTAGATTCTCACAGTCTCGTGGCTCTAGAGTGCCATGCTCTCCATCAAAAACCATGAAATCCCAAGGTTGGTATCCTGCAAAATCAATCATGGTAGGGTCGGTGGTCCGAAGAAAACATCCAAAGACCGTCTCACCAGCCTTAATTTTTTCTTTTGTAATATTTTTTTTCATTATGGTTAGTATTTCTCAGCAAACCCTGTTCTAGGGAAAACAGTTTTATTATTTATATTGAAATGTAATTCTATAAAGAGTGTTGTATTTGATTTATTACATATAGTCAAATAGGTAGAGATAGAAGATTTAAATTTTGCATAACAGGGAAATCGACTTTTTTAGGCTTTCTTGGTAGTCTTCTACTTCTCCGAAACAGATTTATTAACTTTGGCAACTGAGCTGTCATCGAAGATGAGGGTCTACACACTATAGGATGGTTATGAACTCAAAAATAGAGAGCTTGCCTTCGCAAGCATTGGACAATGACACGCTATTTAAGATGCTGCGTGAAATGTTGACAATTAGGGCATTTGAAAAGCGTGTAGGGGAATTATATGAAAGAGCTGAAATGCCAGGGATTACACATCTTTCGATTGGACAGGAGGCAGTAGCAGTTGGTTTTTGTGCTCACTTAAATCGAGGAGACCGTATTACTAGTACCCATCGTGGACACGGCCATTGTTTTTCTAAGGGGGCTGTTTTGAAGAGAATGTTTAGTGAACTCCTTGGCAAAGTGGATGGGTATTGCAGAGGTAAGGGTGGTTCCATGCACATCGCAGATAGGGAAACGGGGCACCTAGGTGCCAATGCGATTATTGGTGCAGGTATTGCTCTGGCCGCAGGTGCAGCACTATCAGCTAAGCTGCATAAGAATGGGCAGGTTGGAGTTGCCTTCTTTGGAGATGGGGCTCTGAACGAAGGAATTTTTCTTGAGTCGATCAATTTGGCAGCTATCTGGAAGTTGCCAGTCATTTTTGCCTGTGAGAACAATCATTACAATGAATACACACCGACTGAACAAGTAACGGCGGGTAAGTTAACACTTAGGGGAGAGGCCTTTGGGGTGCCATCTGCTGAAGTGGATGGCATGGATGTGTTGGCCGTGTACGATGCCACGCTGCCAGCGGTTCAGCGTGCTCGAGAGGGTTCAGGACCCAGTTTCTTGATTTTCGACACTTACCGCTATTTGGGTCACGGAATGAGTGATCGTACCCGACCCTATCGCTCTCGGGAGGAGGAGGATGAATGGCGTACTCAAAGAGATCCAATTGAACGGTTGAAGAAGCAGCTTTTGGAACTCGATCACTGTAGTAAGTCAGATATTGAAGCTCTAGAAAAAGAAATTGTTCAAGAGGTTGAAGAAGCTGCTAATCAGGCAAAAGAGTCACCTTTCCCAGCGCCAGAGGAGGTAGAAAAACATGTCTTCGCAGAATAACGACCGAAAAATAACATTTGCTAAAGCAGTTAATGAAGCGATTTGTGAAGAAATGGAACGAGACGACAAGGTCATTGTGTTCGGTGAAGATGTCGCTGTGGCAGGTGGTGTCTGGAAAGTGACGGAGGGCATTCTGGATCAGTTCGGTCCGGATCGAATTTTAGATACACCCATTTCTGAACTCGGAATTGCAGGGCTTGGTGTGGGTGCTGCCATGACGGGTCTTCGACCTATTGTAGAAATAATGTTTGGTGATTTTCTGCCTCTTGCATCGGATCAGATTGTAAATCAAGCGGCCAAGACGTTTTATATGTCGGGCGGTGAAACCATGGCTCCGATGGTGTTTCTTACCTCTATGGGAGCAGGTCGGCGTTTGGGAGCTCAGCATTCACAAAGCCTGCACTCCTGGTTTGCTCATATTCCGGGGCTGAAGGTCGTATTACCTTCGAGTCCCTATGATGCCAAGGGCTTGATGAAAACGGCGATTCGTGACAACAATCCTGTTGTTTTCATACAAGATAAAGTTGAGATTCATCAAAAGGGTCCGGTGCCAGATCCGACCCATGAATACACCATTCCTTTTGGCCAGGCTAAGGTCAAACGTGAAGGGACTGACTTGACATTGATTGCAACCTCGAGCATGGTTCCAGAAGCATTGGCCGCGGCCACGGAGTTAGCGGAAGATGGAATTGAAGCTGAAGTCATCGATCCAAGAACTTTGTCGCCTCTTGACGAAAAAACACTGATTGATTCTGTGCGTAAAACATCCAGATGTATCACTATAGATGAGGGATATCGGCGCTATGGAGCGGGGGCTGAGATTACGGCATTGATTGCCGAACAAGCTTTTTATGATCTGGAGGCTCCAGTGAGACGGATTGGAGCGATGGATGTTCCAGTTCCTTTTGCTCCTTCTCTAGAGGATCTTACAATTCCTGGCAAGAAACAAATTCTCGAAATTGCCCGCCAAATGTTTGAATAATGTTCTTACTCATCTGGATAGATGGGGAGTTTTTATGGCGATAGAAGTAATCATGCCCGCTCTGGAAATGTCTCAGGATAGTGGCCTGTTAGTGAAGTGGCTCAAATCTGAGGGAGAGCCTGTGAATGTTGGTGAGCCTCTGATGGAAATTGAGACCGACAAGGCGGTGATGGAAATTGAGGCATCTGCCTCAGGAATTCTTTCCCTAGATGCCCAGCCTGGTGACGAGGTTCCTGTGGGGCAAGTTATTGCATGGCTTTTAGAAGAAGGAGAAGAGCCACCTGCAAGATCATTGGAAAAAAAGAAACAGACAGAGCAGGCACGCTCATCTTTTTCCAATTTACCAGAAAAAAAAGAATTAGAGACGACGGTGTCTGTACCTAAAAAATCAGGAAAAGTAAGGGCTTCGCCAAGAGCTCGGCGCATGGCACGAGAATTGGGCATCGACTTGGGGACAGTAGTTGGATCTGGACCTGGAGGTGCTATTCTTCCTGAAGATTTGTCAGAAACCGGATCAAAAAAAGATGAGGGGGCAAGTGAAGATTATCGGGTTGTGGCCCTAAAAGGGACTCGCCGAACTGTTGCCCAGCGCACTCAGAAAAGCTACCAAATAGCACCTCACATTTCTCTTTCAATGGTGATTGATGCTAATCAGTTATTGGGGAAATCCAGGAAGAATCAGAAAGATTCTAACCAACAAGAAACCTCTCCAGCAGGGTTTACTTCTCTTTTGTTGAAATGTGTGGCTACTTGTCTGCAAAAACACCCACGACTCAATGCTCATCTAATTTATGAGGAGATTCGGGAGTTTACACAGGTTCACCTAGGAGTAGCCGTTGCCATAGAGGAAGGACTTGTAGTTCCAGTATTGCGAAACACGGAGCAAAAAGAAGCCTGGGAGATTCATGCTGAATTAGAAGATCTGGTAACACGAGCTCGACAACGACGCCTCAAAGTTGAGGAAATGCAGGGTAGCACCTTCACAGTGTCCAATCTTGGCATGTATGGGATCAGTCACTTTACCTCCATTCTAAATCTACCCGAAGTTGGTATCCTTTCTGTGGGAGCAGTCCGTAAGACACCTGTTGTTATTGATGAAACTGTCGTGGTTCGTCCTCTTATGAACGTAACCTTAAATGCGGATCATCGTGCAGTTGATGGAATGGTCGCAGCAAGATTTCTTCAGACTCTTCAGGAACTATCCGAAAGCCCTTCGGACTTTTCTTGACGGAGCAGAAAAAGGTTCTACTCGCGGAGTATGGAATCGCATGGAGTAGAGGGTTCCTACTATTTGCTCAAGATGACATGCAGCGAGTTGACTTCCCGGAAGCTAAGAAAATTTAGTTATGTCTAGTCGATCTCAAGGACAGAGGTGGATGAAAATGATTCTTAATCTGATATCTCTGTCTCTAATCATTCCCAGTATGGTCATGACCGGAGTAGGAGATACTGAAAAAATAAATAGAGAGATTTTTTCTGATCGAGCAGAAGAGATGGGAATTGATTTCACTCATTTCAATGGCATGTCAGGAGAGTTTTATTACTGTGAAATGGTCGGAGGAGGCGGAGCTCTGTTTGACTATGATAATGATGGTGATTTGGATGTCTACATTATTCAGGGAAGTATGCTTGGCTCCGGAAAAACTCTATCTGATGCGATTTTTCCTCCTAAGTCATTTCCCCTTACAGATCGTCTTTACCGAAATGATCTGGTTAAAGGGAATAGCGGGAGAGGCAAGCTTGTCTTTACTGATGTTACCAGTTCAAGTGGTCTCCAGGCTCGTGGATATGGGATGGGTGTAGCAACTGCAGACTTTAATAACGATGGATGGGTTGATGTATACGTCATGAATTTTGGGCCTAATCAGATGTTTCAGAATAATGGGGACGGTACGTTTACAGACGTCACAGAAAAATCTGGAACCGGTAACGAGAACTGGGGTGTAAGCGCCACATTTCTAGATTTTGATCGTGATGGTCATCTCGACCTTTTCCTAGGAAACTATGTCGACTTCAGGTTTTCTAATCGAAAAGTATGCCATTCTGTTAGTGGTGCCATTGATTACTGTGGCCCACTGGGTTATCAACCAATTCCTAATAGATTGTTTCGAAACCAAGGGAAAGGAATTTTTGAAGATGTATCAGCACGAAGTAGAATTGCACGTGAATTCAATGGGGCCTTAGGTGTGGTAGCTGCCGATCTAAATGGAGACGGTTGGCCGGATATATATGTTGCTAACGATCAACGAGCTAACGATCTATGGATGAACCAAAAGGATGGAACCTTCCAAAATGAAGCTCTTTTAGCTGGGGCCGCCCTGAATCGGGATGGAATGGCTGAGTCCAGTATGGGAGTTGATGCAGCCGATTTTGACAACGATGGCGACGAGGATCTTTTCATGACCCATCTGCAGAGTGAGAAAAACACTCTTTATATCAACGACGGAAAGGGCTGGTTCAAGGATTATTCTTTCGAAGCTAACCTTGCTACATCTAGTCTTCCTTACACAGCTTTTGGTACAGGTTTCTTTGACTACGATAATGATGGTCTACAGGATCTGTTTGTTGCTAACGGCGAAGTGAGGACCATTGAGGCACTGGCGGCACAGGGTGACCTTTATCCTCTGCATCAAACTAATCAGCTTTTTCACAATCTTGGGGAAGGTCAGTTTAAAGAAGTAACGAATGAGGCGGGAACAATATTCCAGTTGTCTGAAGTTAGCCGTGGTGTTGCTTTTGGAGATGTAGACAATGATGGAGATGAAGATGTTTTGCTTTTTAACAACAATGGACGAGTTCGACTGCTAATCAATAATGTTGGAAATAAGAATCACTGGATAGGTCTTCGCTTTGCAAGTAGGCACAACAAACGTGATGCGCTAGGTGCTTGGGTAGGGATATTTAGATCGGGAGGCCCAACTCAATGGCGTCGGATCCGAACAGATGGGAGTTATGGGTCAGCAAGTGATCCTCGGGTCTTAATAGGATTAGGTAATTCGAGCAGTATAACCAAGGTGATAGCCCATTGGCCGGAGGGACTGGTTGAGGAATGGACTGGACTATCCATAGACCGCTATATCACTCTTCAAGAGGGAAGCGGAGAGAAAATCAGAATTGATGACTGACAGGGTTTTATTATAGGAAGTCTTTTTGGTAATTCTGGACTTGCTTGTCATTACTTAAGCTCAGTAAATCTTTTAACAAGCTGTAAATTAGCCATTACTTGTCAACTAGGTTTTTGGTTTTAGATGTTGTAAATCGATCTAGGTTTTAAAGTTAAGTTTCCAAGCCTTCTCAAAATATAGTCAGAAAACATCTCTGATCATACTAGCCTTGTGGTATGCCTAAAGATGAATCTAGATTTGAACTGGAATGTAGCGGAACTAAGCCTCCAAGGACCGGAGAAAAAACTGGATCATCATCTCGCCAGGGTTTTTGACATGTTTGCCCATTTTGGTAAAGATATAGGTTTTCCTCCAGCAATTTAACAAGATCGTTTCTTCCAGTCTGGCTAATTTCCTGGATCATGGTTTGCTGAATCTGAAGGGCTTTTTCGAACTGGCGTGTCTCTGCAAAGGCCATTGCAAGGGTTTCGATATGTTCAAAGCCAATGACTTCTTGGCCAGTGTTGAATATTTCCTGTAGAAGTTTCAGGGCGAGGGGACCGTTGCGAAATTGTTTATCAGGGGAAGCTGCTAATAAACGAGCCAGAGCATGTGTGATATCTAAGTCTTTTGGAAATGCTCGTCTACTCTCTTCAAGGAGAGATTGAGCATCCTGATAACCTCCCATACGGATCGATGCCATGGCCTGCATAAAGCGCGCAAAAGTATCACTGGGATTCAATGCAATGACTTTGGCATAATGTTGCTTTGCCTCTCTCTGGTTTTTCATTCGCATTAATAAGTTTGCTGCATTGAAGTGCGCTTCCTCCAGTTCTGGGTCCAGATTGATAGCTCTCCGGTAGTGCTCCAAAGCTTTTGAATAAGAATTTTGTAAGGTGTATACCAATCCTAGATTGTAGTGTAGTCGAGGATTACCTGAGGAGAGATCGAGTGCTCTCTGATATTCATTTAGGGCCCCACTGACATCACCAAGTTGTAGTAAAGACGTACCTAAATCCATATGGGCAAGGGGCTCGTTTGGGTCAGCTTTAAGCATTTTTCGAAAAGATTCAACAGCCTTAGTATATTTCCCCTCACTTAGTGCAATTGATCCCTGGCTCCAAAAGAATTGTTTTCCCGTCTTAAGTTCCCTAAGATTTTCCATTATTGGATCGTGAAAACTTGGCTGAACTAACCCATGTTTTTGGAGATGTTGTCGTGCTATTTCAAGTTTTTCAAGATGTCGGTAAGACATTGCCAATTGGTAGTGGAGACTGTTTGCCTGTGGTTGTATTTCAAGTGCCTTTTTAAAGTATTGGATCGCCTGTTTAGGATTGTCCATAGCGATAGAAATTTTTCCTAATCCAGTCAGAGCTACTGCCGAGGCTAGGTCAGATTCTATTGAGATTGCTTTCTGGAAAAGCTGTTCAGCTAAATCCAGACGATTAAGAGTCAGTTGGATTTCAGCTAGTCTGAGTAGGGTTGGAAGATTGTTTGGTTTGATTGTGAGTGCTCGTTGATATCGATCAACAGCTTCCTGTAACTTCCCTTGGCCTTCGGAAAGATGACCTAGGAGGTAAGTCCATCGGAACTCGCGTGGTATTAGACTAAGAGCATTGCGATAACATGTTTCAGCTGCTTGCCAGAATTCGTAGATGTGGTAAAGCTGTCCCATTTGACCGAAGGCATTCGATTTGTCTAGGGCCTGGACTTTTTGATTTTGTGTCTTGACTAGAAGTTTCGAGCGTTCTAACTGAAGCTGTTCTCGAATTAGGCGCTCCGATGTGCTTAAATCAGGATTAGGGATTGGAATTAGTTCCATGGTCGCTGATTCCTGAGTGTGGAGAGAAGCTGCGGTTGCAGGCCTAGGAATTGCCAGGCAAAGGAGACATAAACTTAGGTAATAGGTTCTGTGGGAAAATCTATCAAGAACAAATAGTAATGGTCTCATTTCTGAAAAGAATACTATGAAAAGTCAAAACAGTAGCAAATGAATTTTAGGTCGTGCTCACTTTTAGGTTGTCTTGGAATATCGCAGTGACGGTCAATTCTATAAAAGACAATCACAGCTATTTAGTTGATTTATACTAGAGCTTCTATGTTTTTCTTTTGGGGCCTGAGTAACAACAACTACCAGCCTAGTGTACAAGGAGTAAGAAGTAGTTAGTCTTATGCAACCAACCGTTTTTATTCCGGACTCAATCTCTTCAGCTGGTTTAGACTTACTTTCTTCCCATTGTCGATGTATCAAAGCATGGGAAAAGAGTGAAGAGTTTGACGCAGGCTCTAGGATTGAGAAAGCACTGCATAAAGCCGACGCAATCCTTGTTCGAATGACTAAAGTGACACAAAAAGACATTGATCAAATGTCAAGACTCAAGGTCATCTCTAAGCACGGGGCGGGTGTTGACAATATAGATTGTAAGGCAGCTACTGTTAGAGGTATTCCCGTAGTGAATACGCCTGCAGCCGTGACGACTCCAGTGGCTGAGCATACGCTAGGATTGATCTTGTCACTTTCCCGAAAAATTTCACCTGCTGATCTTTCCCTGAGGCAGGGGAATTTTCGTGATCATAGGGAGTTTCTTGGAGTTGAACTGTCTGGTAAATCCCTAGGAATTGTGGGGCTTGGACGGATAGGTTCGCGGGTGGCGGAGATGGTTTCCTTGGGATTGGGTATGAAAGTTTATGCCTATGACCCTTATGTGAAAAAGTCAAAATATGTAGGTTGTGCCAAATTAGAGGATTCCCTCAATGCACTTTTAAAAAAAGTAGATTTCCTTACAATTCATGTTCCTCTTACTAGTGAAACTAAACACCTGATCAATGCTAAAACCCTGGAACAGACAAAGACAGGCTGTAAAATTATAAATACATCTAGAGGAAGTATCATCGATGAGTCTGCCCTGGTACTTGCTCTCCAGGACGGGTCACTTGGAGGAGCTGCTCTAGATGTTTTTGAAGAAGAACCTCTTCACCCTAAAAACCCTCTATTCCAGGCCCCCAATACTATTTTCACTCCCCATATTGCCTCATGTACGCCCGAATGTCTGGACCGGATGTCACAGGGGGCTGCTCAAGGAGTTTTGGATGTTCTCCAGGGGATAAGACCTCGAAACCTTGTGAATCCCGAGGTCCTGGTCTAACTCTGGAGATAGAGATGTTCTAACTTTTGTCCCAATCGAATTCATCATGTGCGGGCTGTCCCCCCGTACCTGTTTCATTGAGTTCGAGCAGGTTTCCATCAGGATCGTAGAAAAATAGAACGTGCCATTCACCTTCACCGGAGAACCTTACCGGAGGAGAAACGAACTCTACCCCTTCAGCCTTTAGTCGTTCATAAATTTCTGGAAGATTGTCCACTCCAAAACAGATGTGGGCGCTCGGGACATGATGGATTTCATTTCGTCCTTTGGGGCTCTCTGGTGTCAACCACTGAATGATGTCAAAAGTCAAAGCGATTTCGTCCTCATTTCTGTCGTATCCTTGTACCCCTCCGGAAGCCCTCAGTCGATACTCTCGCATGTGAACTCCTGGCACATCTACCATTTCGGCAACTGCGCCAGCAATATGTTCCTCTGGACTAACGATTTCTAGGCCCAAAAGATCACGATAAAAATGTAGAGATTTGTCGATGTCCGAAACCATTACGGCGATATGATCAATCTTTTTTATATACAATTTCTGATACTCCTTTCATCGTTGAATACATGGTTTTAGCTTTTAGATAATCTAGTGATTACTGTAGGAATTTATTTGGTGGTATATCCCCCATCCGCAATGAGAACAGCGCCTGTTACAAAGGACGAATCATCACTTACGAGAAAGAGAATGCAGTTGGCAACTTCATCTGGATGAGCAAATCGCTGAAGGAAGTTGGCTTTTCTATATGGGGCAAGCCACTCCTCTGATAAATGTTTAATCATAGGTGTTTCCATTGAACCTGGGCAAACAACATTCACTCGGATTCCTTCCATAGCATGATCCTGAGCCATGCATTTGGCAAGCCCAATCATACCGTGCTTAGAAGCATTATAAGAAGCCTGAGTGGGGTTGGAAACAATTCCTGAGAGGGAAGAAACGCAAACAATATTCCCAGACTTCTGTTTTTGCATTTGTCGGATGGCGTATTTAGAACACAGAAAAGTTCCTTTTAGGTTCACACCTAGGACAAAATCCCAATCCTCTTCAGTTGTCTCAGGAACAGTCTTTTCAACCTGAACCCCAGCATTATTAATAAGAATATCTACCCGGCCAAAACTCTCTACCGATTTTTCAATAATGTTTTGGGCATCTTTTGCCATAGAGACATTGCCTTCCACGAAGAGAGCTTCTGTGCCGTTTTTCTGGAGAGTGGCTACCATCTTTTTTCCTGCCTCAATATTGATGTCGGCAATGACAACTATGGCTCCTTCATTAGCGAAAACTTTTGCAGTTGACTCTCCCAAGCCCATCCCTCCACCAGTAATTATGGCAACTTTTCCTTCCAGCTTTTTAGACATTGTTATCCTTTCTAGATCAGAATCTTTAACTATTTAATGTAGAGTTTATTATTAGATATTACAATGTTTCTTAATTCAGAAATGAATAAAGGTATTAGGAGTCAGAAAATTTCAGTTTAAAATAGGTCATGTGCATTGGTGAATCAAGTTTTGTTCTGTTCAAAACTTTTCTACAAATAAGATAAATCTCTAGTGAGTAAAATTGGTACGGATAGCTTCAAGAGGGAAATGGTAAGTTTTTGTCCACAATGATTCGTATTTTGTCAGCCTTTTTCTGCCTTCTTTTTCTGTCTTTCTTTCTATCCGCATGTGGGACACAGGGTTCGGAGGATCAGCTGAAGATTGCCTTTATTCCCAAATCTTTCACGGATCCTTTCTGGCTGGATGCCATTGTAGGAGCTGAATTAGCGGCTGAGAAATGGGGAGTGAAACTAATGGTGAACAGCCCTTCGGATGACACTAAGGTTGTCGAACAGGTACAGATCGTGGAAAACATGATTCAGCTTGGACTTGACGGTATAGTTCTTGCTCCTAGTGATTCTGATGCGCTTCTGTCTGCTGTTTTGAAAGCAAATGCAGCAAAAATCCCACTATCTATAATCGATACTGATGTTAACGGTGGCGAAAGAATCACCTTTGCTGCAACTGATAACAACCTTTGTTCGAGTATGGCAGTTGATCATCTCGTTGCTAGATTAGGAGGTAAGGGGAAAATTGCTGCTATTTCTTGTACACAGAGTATTTCTACCTGTCGAGATCTATATAATGGTTTTGTAGAAAGACTAAAGAAGTATCCAGGAATGGAACTGGTAAGTACTCCGTTGGGGGTTCCTTTTTGTGACAAAACTTTTGATGCAGTAACGGATCTTTTGACAGCGCATCCTGATCTAAGGGGGATATATGTTTTTGGAGGACCTGCTGTCCTTTGTGCGGTGAAATCTGCACAAG
This sequence comes from uncultured Acidobacteriota bacterium, assembly GCA_964569605.1. Taxonomy (GTDB): domain Bacteria; phylum Acidobacteriota; class UBA6911; order RPQK01; family CBDAPI01; genus CBDAPI01. The sequence continues at coordinate 38,448 of CAZMUJ010000086.1, read as the reverse complement.
CTTTTGGAAGGAAGCTCGGGACAGATCTTTTTCTTGTGGGTCGCAGTTCCAATAGTCGAGCAGGAGCTAAGGATTTGGAAGCCGTTAAGCAGGGTGAACTGGATGCAGTTGTCGTTCAATTTCCTGAAAAAATGGGCTTTTTTAGTGTTGAAAGCATAGTGAATTTTTATAAGGGAACTAGTTCTCCGGCTTTTACAAATACAGGTACGGAACTTGTGACTGCTAAAAATGTCGAGGAATTTCTTGCGAAGATCGATTAATTTAGGTCTCATATTCTCAATTAAGAGACTTTGAAGACAAGGATCGAGCGAATTGAAGCTCTTGGAGTGTTAAGGTGAAATCCTCGGGAAAACTCTCAGAAGACACAGCTGCCAAAGGACTTGACTCCGGTAGTGACCTTCTTGAAGTTGTCAATATCACGAAGAGATTCGGGGCCGTTACAGCTATAGATGAAGTGTGTTTAAGGGTGAATCCAAATGAAATTGTGGGACTGGTTGGTGCTAATGGGGCAGGGAAATCAACTTTGATAAACATCCTTTCCGGAGTTGCTCAACCCGACGATGGAGAGTTAAGGATTGAAGGTAGTTTGGTCCATTTAGAAAATCCTATGGATGCTCGTTTAGTGGGTATTGAAACCGTCTATCAAGACTTGGCACTCCTAAACGAACTTGATGTGACCGCTAATATCTTCATGGGGCGGGAGCTTTGCCACAACACTTTGGGTGTTCAGTGGCTTTCGGAAAAGGAGATGAGGAATAAAGCAGAGGAACTCATCGATACACTTGGTTACGATTTTAATCCTGCGAGTCCAGTTAGATTCCTTTCAGGAGGACAGCGCCAGTCAGTAGCTCTGGCCCGAGCTCTTTATGCTAAAGCCAAGATAATTCTTATGGATGAGCCAACTGCTGCGCTAGGTGTAGAGGAAACACAAAGAACTCTAGATTTGATAAGAAAATTTAGGGATCAGGGTATCTCATTGCTGGTTGTCAGCCATGAATTGGAGGACATTTTTGCAATAACTGATCGGATTGTTGTCATGAAAAATGGAAGGGCAGTATCTGACCTCAGTACCCAGTGCACGACTCATGACGAAATTGCTAGTCTAATGATGCGAGGGGAAGAGAAATCAATAATTTAAGAGTTTTTTTAAACCTTTGTCTGTAAATTTCAAGAACTTCCATTCTTACATAACTTCCAGATGGATAAGTCACTGGAAGCCTTATACATCAACACTAAAAATAACTCGCGTAAAAATCCTGATCGCGGCCATTTTTACTCTGATTTTAGTCGTATCTATAATAGAACCTGTTTTTTTGAGTATTCACAACTGGTTGAATATTTTAGAACAGCTGTCCATTAACGCCATTATTGCTACCGGAATGACTTTTGTCATTATAGCTGCTGGAATTGATCTTTCCGTTGGGTCGATCCTAGCCCTCGGGAGTATGACCACGGCGTCCCTATTGGTATCGGGAATCCCGGTCCCCCTCTCCATTCTGGGTGGTTTGCTTGTGGGAATGGGAACTGGAGCACTCAACGGCTTTGCTGTCGCTTACGGAAGAATTCCTGCCTTTATCATGACTCTTGGGATGCTTAATGTTGCTCGGGGAGTTGTATTATTTCTAACCAAAGGAAACTCTATTGTTGGTTTTCCGGACACTTTTGTTTTTTTGGGTAGAGGCCGGATAGGACCTTTTCCTGTTCTTGTTCTGATAACAGCAGCAGTTTACGTTTTTTCGCATTTAGTGCTGACAAAAACTCGCTTTGGCCGCTACACATCTGCAATTGGAAACAATTCAGGAACAGCTCGACGTCTAGGTATACGAGTTAGACGCCACCAACTGTATCTTTATGCTTTGAGCGGTCTAGTTGCTTCTCTAGCTGGGATTTTGCTGGCGGCCCGTTTGGATTCGGCTCTAACGCAGGCTGGGATGGGAGCTGAACTCGATGTGATTGCTGCAGTTGTGATCGGGGGAACGAGCCTATATGGAGGCCGAGGTTCTATCCCGGGTACATTATTGGGAGTGATCTTTTTCCAGATCGTGCGCAATTCGCTCAATCTTCTTTTAATATCCGTATTTCTACAGCAGGTTGCGGTAGGTTCCCTACTCATTTTCAGTGCGCTTGCAGATCTACTGTCTGCCCGCTGGTCAGCCCAGAACAAATAGACAGTTTCAAATTCTATATTAGAAAAGAGTTAGTTTTTCCAAGTTTTAGAAATGTGAGGGGGGCTTGGTTGGAAAAACCTTTCAAAGGGGATTTTTTTATGATTCTCTTTTGGGAGACCTGGATGCCTGAAAAGCTTTCACACGAGTGCTTGCGGCATTGAGCAGTAAACTGTAATCGCTGCCAATACCCATGAAGGTAAACCCTTCAGATTCTCGTCTTAGTAGTTCCTCGAAATTTTCACATCCCATTCCAATTGCTACTCCAGTTTTTTGACTAACTTTTAAGGCGGTCTCAACTACAGTGTCTGTCTCTGGGAGTGGTTGTAGCCTTGGATCGAGTCCCATAGATAGGGATAAATCCCAAAGGCCCATATAGATGATATCAATTCCAGGTATTGAGGCAATTTCCTCAAGATTTTCGACGGCCTCTTTTGTCTCTAATATTAGGGCCACAAGGATGTTTTTGTTTGCATTCTCCAAGTAGCTGTCGTACTCAATTGTGTATTTAGATGCTCTTAATGGACCGAACCCACGTGTACCCTTGGGAGGATAACGAGTGGCCGAAACAACTGCTTCTGCTTCTGCAGCGGTCTTAATCATTGGTACCAAAACTCCCATAGCCCCAAGGTCTAAGGATCGTTGGATAGAAAACAAATCAAAGGGGGGGACTCTAACTATCGGAATAGTATTCGTTCCCTTAATGGCCATGAGCATATGTTCGACTTGAGACGAGTCTAGACCGGAGTGTTCTGTTTCAATAACCAACCACTCTAACCCAACATGACCCAATAATTCCGCCACATTGGGGCTTCCGAGCCCTAGGAATCCCCCAATTGTCGTTTCGCCAGAAAGCACTTTTTGGCGCACCCAATTGTCGTTAATTTGATTTTTCTCCATCGAAAGACAATAAACAAAGCGGGGTTATCTGTCAAAGAAAGAAGTTTCTAATGAGAGAATAGATAACGTAAAACAATTCGACATACTTTACTTTCCCCCCCAATTTGTTTTTTTTAGAAGATTTAAACTATGGAACTTTCCAGGTTTCTAATTGTTTTTGCATGGTCTTAGGGATTTACTGCCTTGAGTGAAAGTTTCCAAGGTTCATATGTTAAATTAACAGTACATGGACCTGAGTGATGTATCAAAAAATGCTAAAAAGAGGAATGTTGTATCTTTACTCGAGGAGGTTTCTTTGAATGGTACGTAGTAGTCTTTTAGTTTTAACCGTCTTGTCAGTGATGCTACGTGGTTTGGAAGGCCAATCTGTGCCTTCGAAACCTGTTGAGGAGCATCTTAGAAGTGCGATCAATGCAGAGGAAAATTCTGACTGGATTACTGCAGAACAGGCCTATCAGTCAGCCTTAGAGCTCCAACCTGACATTCCACAGGTTTACGCAAAGTTGGGTTTAGTATATCAGTTTCAAGGCAAATATGAGCAGTCTGTAGAAGCTTTCCAAAAAGCCTTAGAACTTTACCCTAGTCTTCCCGAGGGCCATTTCTATCAGGGGCTTTCATACTATGGTCTGTATCTATACCCCAAAGCGATTGAGTCCTTAAAAACAGCTATTTCCCAGAATCCAGAAAATGTAAAGGCAAAGATCTATCTAGGTGTATGCTACCTCGCTATGGGGCAACTAAATGAGGGTATTTCTGGCCTTGAAAAGGTGGTGCAAAAGAACCCTCAGGAAGTGGAAGGGCTTCAGGCTTTAGCCCAGGCTTATTTAAGTAGAACTCGCACTTCTTATGATAAATTCAAAGAGACGTTTGCTCGTCTTGAGAAGCTCGATCCGAATTCTTTTCGTACCCATCAAATTTTGGCTGAAGCTTATTCAATTCAGGGACAGTTAAATCGGGCAATCGAGGAATATGAAAAGGCATATGCTCTTAACCCTGACGCTCCCGGTGTCAACTTCGCCCTAGGAGATCTCTATTTTGGCTTGGGCCAATACGACAAGGCTGAGCCAGCTTTGGAAAGAGAATTGAAGAGGGATCCCAATCATCCAATTGTGAACTTAGAATTGGGGATTATTAAAAACTACCGACAAGAGTTTGACCAGGCAATCCAGTATTTGGATCAAGTATTGCGTGTAGACGATACGATCTCTGATGCCCATGTTGCTCTGGGTATGGCATACGTATCTAAGGGGCTTCTTGTGGAGGGGATTAGAGCGCTTAAAAAGGGAGTTGAATTGGAGCCGAATCGACCACAGGCTCACTATCAGTTAGCTCAGGCCTACAAGAAGGCGGGAAAAATAGACGAAGCTCAGAAGGAGCTTGAGGTGTTTCAAAAATTAGATACTAAAAATAGGGACAAGAGACAGGAAGTAGCTGAAAAAGAGTTACAGTAAAACCCTCAAAAAACTGCCCAACTGTGACTGAGAAATTCGATTCTGCCACAATTAGATTTTGTTATTGAAATTGTCTGTAAGTCTTCATCTTTGGATGTCAGAAAAATAATTCCAAATGCAATATATAATTTCCTCCAATTCCCCAAGCCGTCTCAACTTAGTATCGGGTGAGAAGGGGTAAATACTTGTCTTTCAATTTTTAGGATTTTCCCTTTCTAGGTCATATCCTTTACCACATAATTAAAACGAACCATAGCCATATCGTTCCCATGCAATCCTGACTTAAGTTTCGTAATGCAGGGTGGTTACTTACAATTAAAAGGTGAAAGTTTTTTCGAAAGAAAACTTTCTAGACAGGGAAATTACTTTCTTTCTAGACTTGAAATGACAGAGTGGATCTGTGTTTTTTACTCTCCTGGGATCAACGTTTTAGGAATAGGATAGGGAAAAAATTGATCCAAAATCCCATCGTGAGTAGAATAGGGTGTAATGAAGGTTAATCGATATTCTATATTGACAGCGTTTATCACACTTATTGTTGTCACGATGGCTCTTGCTATTCCGGTCACGGCAAAAAAGAAAAAAGATAAGCGGTCAAATCGCAACAGTCAGCAGGAGGATGCGGAAAATTACTTTGAGAAATGGCTCAAGGAAGATGCCCTCTACATCATTAGCGAAGAAGAGAAGGACGTTTTTAATGTCCTTGCAACGATGGATGAAAAAGAACAATTCATCGAGCAGTTTTGGCGCCGACGAGATCCTGATCTCAGGACAGCAAATAATGAGTTCAAGGAGGAACATTATAGGAGAATTGCCTATGCTAACGAGAGATTTCATAGTGGTTCGGAAGGTTGGAAATCAGATCGAGGCAGAGTCTATATTATTCATGGGGAACCGGCAGAAATAGAAGCCTATCCCTCAGGAGGTGACTACGAGCGCCCCTATAATGAAGGTGGAGGAACCACCACCGTGTATCCACTGGAGATATGGCGCTATAGACATATTGAGGGAGTTGGCGACGATATTCTTCTGGAATTTGTTGATGACACCTTTACGAATACCTACCGTCTAGCGCTTCAACCAGAAGAAAAAGATGCCATGCTCCATATGCCTGGTGGTGGGTTAACCCGAATGGAGCAGTTAGGTCTAAGAAATAAGATGGACCGAAGTTACTTTAGGCCTGGACAACATAATTCTGAGTTTTCTGGGGGTTGGAGAAACAATCCCTTCTATCGCTATGCAATTTTTTCTGGAGTACAGAAGCCCCAAGCAATCAAATACAGAGATTTTCAGCAGAAAGTCAAAGTTAATATTGGTTATGCAAACCTTCCATTTCGGGTTCGAAGCGATTACTTCAAGCTCAATGACCAACAAGTTTTAGTTCCAATTACCGTTGAAATACAGAACACAGACATGATGTTTGAAAAAGATGGTGAGGGAAAATCGGCCCGTATTGGTGTATATGGTGCTGTTACCAGTCTCGGCAAGGAATTCGTCCAGGAATTTGATCATGATCTGGTAGTAACATTTGCCCCTGAAAAACTAGAGAAAGGTTTGCAGGGTCGATCGATGTATCAAAAAATTCTTCTTTTGGATAATAAAACTCGTTACAAACTTGACTTGATTATCAAGGATCTTAGCAGCAACAACATAGGTGCCACCAAGCAAGCTATTATTCCACCTGCAAGTGTTAAGAAAAGTGAGACACTGAGTAGCAGTTCACTAATTCTATCTGACTTTATTCAGCAACTAGGTGAATTACCAAAATACGATGAAATGTTTGTTTTGGGAGATATTTGGATCCGACCCAGTATTGAAAAGAGTTTTTCACAAAAGGTTCCTCTCGGGATCTATCTTCACCTATACAATTTTAACCTGGATCAATCCTCTAATACGCCCGAATTAGAAGTAAAGTACAGAATCAGACGTAAAGGGGAATTAATCCGCGAGGACACGGATATTAGTGGCGAATCTATTCAGTTCCTCTCTGGAGATAGATTAGTTTTAGTTAAGAGATTAGATTTAAGTGACCTAGAACCTGGAACCTACAGGATTGAAGTCGAAGCCTGGGATCATCTCAGTGATGCAAAGGCACAGGTCGAAGATAATTTTCGAGTTAAGGGTGATTAATCCCTAACTCGGGGCCCCGAATTCTTTCTTGATTCCTCCATGATTTAAAACCTGTGCGTAATTGTATGGGATTAGCAATATCCATTACTGTAATTCTAGTAGTGAAATTGGAATTGGTGCTAGGTGAAAAACAGGGTCATCATCACGCCAGGGAGTCCGGCATGCTTCTTGACGTTCGTAATGAGATAGGTTTTCCTTAAGGAACTCTGCTAACTCGAGTCGATTACCTCGTGTTACTTCCGTGATCATCATCTTCTGAATCTGTATTGCTCGACTGAACTGTCCTAACTCGGCATAGACCATAGCTAATGTTTCAACATGTTCGAATTCTGCACTTTTGCTTTCCTTTAAAACCTGTTGCAAAATCCGAATAGACCTTTGACCATCTCGGACACTGGGATCAGGACACGCTGCCAAAAGTCGAGCCAAGGCATGTCCTAGGTCTGTATCATCAGGAAGGGCTGCTAGACCTTCTTCAAGTCGCATACGTGCCTCTTTCCATTTTCGGATTCGTACTAAGGACATAGATCCCATGAAATGGGCAAATTCATTGGAAGGATCCAACTCAATTACCCTTCTATAGTGAATAAAGGCTTCGTCAAAAAGTTGTTGGTGCATAAGCACATTGGCAAGCTGAAAGTGAGCTTCTTGATAGGTCGAATCTTCTTCAACGGCTGATCTATAGTGTTTGATGGCCTTCTCCTGCCATCCTTGTAGGGTAAAGGTAACAGCCATTTGAAAATGGATCCGTGATTTGGAATCCGAATAGAGAAGGGCTAAATTGAATTGTTCAAGGGCTTCCTCTATCTGACCCAATTGGGTCAGAGAAGTGCCTAGATCTACGAGGGCAACGGGGTCCTTTGGGTTTTCTGACACCATTTGGCGGAAAATCAAGCTAGCTTGATTATAATTTCCAGCGTCAAAAAAGCTGGTTCCTATTTGACGTTTCTGCCAGTGCCCCGTTCTTGCCTTTTGTAGTTCTTCTAATAGTGGATCTGGATATGTGACAGGACCATCACCTTTTTCGTTTAGGTGAAAGCGGGCTTTCTCTACTTTGCCTAGTTGGCGGTAGGACATGGCAAGTGGATACTGCAGACTGCTAGCCTTTGGTTGCAATTCCAAGGCTTTTTTATAATTTTCAACGGCCTTCTCAAATTGGCGTCTAAAAGCAGCAATCTCAGCCATTCCAACTAGTGCTGCTGCAGTTCCAGTCTCTATCTGTAGGGCTTGTTGAAAGAGTTTCTGGGCCTCTTCTATTTGGTCTTGGGTTAGTTGAGATCGAGCTAGACCAAGCAAAGAGGGGAGATCATTTGGCTGGAGAGACAAAGCTATTCGGTAATGAGAAGCCATTTCTTCTAGGTTGCCTTGAGACTCGTAAAGAAGGGCTAGATAATATGGCCAGCGAAAGTTTGTAGGGGTCAACTGTAAAGCGTTTCTATAACAGGCCTCTGCACTTTCTAAAAGATTGTAGGTGTGATAGAGGTTGCCCAGTCTTCCATAGGTCTGAGCTAGTTGTTTAGAAGGTGTTCCTGGATTTTGGACCAGTGTCTGCAATGTGTCCTGAAAATATTGGAGTTGTTTCCGAACACTTTCGTCCATAGAACTCAAGTTAGGAAATGGGATGGGCTTTGGATTAGGATTTGAGTTTGATTGCGATTCTAGTAGTTGAATCGATGACTTGCCAGATAAGGTCGGTAGATATAGAAAGAAACAAGTAATTAAAAGTGAGACCATCATCCCAAAGGATGATAGTGGCCATTGTTTAAAAGGTTTTCCCATAGACTGATAATTCTCTTACTAGATATCTATTGTACGGGTCAATCAGACTAGCAGCCAATTGTGATATTAACTGTGCCAGAAAAAATACCACCTTATGATTGTTTGCTAAGCCTGGACATGGGAAAAGAAATTATTTGGGAAGGGATGGAAGTACCTCTTTCGTCAGGAGCTCCATGGAGTTTAGCCACTTGGGTTTGTCGTCCCAATCGTAGGCAATCATCATCAGGGTCCCAAACCCACCTGTTATTTCCCAAAGATCCTCCAGTTGTTGGATACATTTATTGACATTACCCACTATGCACAGGTGCTTAATGAGGTAATCGGGGGTTACGTCCTGATCAGAAACATCCGGATCGTGTTTCATAAGATGCAGCATTTGAGCAGATTTTAATAAGGTGATCAGGTATTCGAAAGAACGCGTTAACTGACTATTTTTAGCAAAATTAAGGGCTTCTTTATTAGTCTCTCCTACGAAGATACTCCGAGAGATTCTCCAGATGGAACGGTCGGGAACTCGTTTTCCAGCCTCTTCGGCACCGGTACAGTAAGTATCCCAGTGTTGTTTTACCGTTACAGCGGGGACCAGATTGGTACTCAAAGGCATGTAACCTCGTTGACCGGCCATTCGAGCAGCCATGGAATCACCCTTAATGATACTCATGCCTATGGGTGGGTGAGGCTTTTGATACGGTTTGAGAATATTACCGATTCCTAGCTTGGGGTTGGTTTCGTTTACACTCACATTCCAGTATTTGCCTTTGAAATCAAAGGGAGCTTCCGATTGCCATAATTTTAAAATCAGGTCTATTCCCTCGACGGTCATTAACCCTTGAATCCGTGGTTCGGGAAGATCGTAGAGAGTCCAGTCAGTAGGAACCCCACTTTGTCCAAAACTACAGTTGATTCGACCTCGTGAAAGATGATCGAGGAAGGCTTGTCTAAGAGCAATGTTAACAGGATGGTGATGAGGGATAAGGGACACGCCAGCACCCAGACGAATATTTTGGGTTCGGGGCAGAACGTTAGCGATGAACACTTCATTTGAAGGAATTGGTTCCCATGCCAAAGTATTGTGTTGCCCGACCCAGGCTTCCTTGAATCCCAGTTTGTCCGCAAGCACAACTATCTCGATATCTTCTTCAAAGCATTGAGTCCTATTTTTTTCAGGTGGGTGCAACGGCATCATGAACAAGCCTAAATCCATCATTTTTTCATTCTCCCCAAAAAAAATTCTTTAATAAGGCCATGGAACGGGCTTTTGAGTCGCTATAAATTGCTTTCGCTTAACCCATCGAACTTGGTTTTTCCGATAATGGTCTTTTTGATAGAAGGGATAATATTTTCCTGGTGGGTCAATGGAAACAACACTATTGCCTTTTATAACCATGGTGTAATCAACGCCCCACATCCTTTCTTTGACAGTGTGCTCCTGAATCGGAAAGCTAATTACCACGCTGTCACCTGGTTCAACCTTTCCAAGCTTGGCATAGCTAGCTTTCCAAGTAGGGTTTCGAAGCTCTCCATTAACTTGGCAAACTGTGTCTTCTGGTTTCGCCCAATTGGGAATTCGAACTTCGAGATCAATCGAACTCTTGACTTTAATGTCGACCTGTCCCTCGTAGGGAATGTAGCTATGCACGTCAGCCCAGGGGGAAACACGGTTAAGTAGTAGATTGACCCGCAGTGTTCCATCATCATGGTGTAGTATGTGATTCCAGGCGTACCAGATGGCCCGGGCGTGGTTGCCAGTGCAACAATGCATCAAAAAGAGATGATCCGAGTCTGGACGATCCGGCCATGTCAGAGGATGTCCGACGAAATCGTTTGGTGACGCGATACTCATTGCAGAACCGATGTTTCTCTCCACCGTTCGGTCTGTTGATTCAAACTCGGGTCGGTTCCATGTTTCATAGACATCTTCTGGAAGAAGCCGGTTAACAAAATCTGTCTTTAACAACTGCATTTCTGCGAATTGATTTCTCAGGTAACGATCGGCGTCATCCCAGTAGTCACCTGCGGAAGTGAGACTTAGCTTGATTGCCAGAGCTACCATATCGGCTACCGTACACCCTTCCACTCCATGTTTTGCGACTCTTTGAACGACTTTAGCTGAATAATTTTCTCCGGCTCCTGGCGTAGAGGGGAAAAAACCAACCGTGGCGCTACCACTTGAATCCCTGGCATATTCGTATGATTTTTTGGAATATTCGATCAACTTCTGGTCATCAGTAGCTATAGCATATTCCAGTAGTCCAGAGATTGGACGGGTGTGTAGGTGTGTATGTGGTACCCCTTTGAAGCGGCCTTCTGAATCATAACAGCCGGATTTCTCTGTCATATAGATAGCCAATTTTCTAGCCAAATCAAGAGCTGGTTGGTAGCCAGTGGCCAGATAGGCCTGGCTTAGCCCTTGGATAATCCAGCCAGCAGCGGCACCACTAGCTTCCCTTGTGCAGTCCGGGTCAACTACATCCATTTCTTGGGGGACTTTGGTTTCAGGGTTAACAGCCATGAGTGGGAAATAGCAGTAGTCGTCCTTGTAAACCATCAATCTAGCCACGGCATCTACTAGTTTCTCTGTTCTTTTTTTCCAGAATTCGTCGCCACTAAGAAGGTGATAGAGAGCAAAGTTTCCCAACCATCCGCCTTGGGCTACGACACTGGCTAACTGTGTCTCTTTAAGTCCTTTTTGCTCCAACCAGTCAGCGTGATAACCAGCCCAGGGGCGTCCTTCGAAGGGCATGTAAATCAAGCCGTCTGGACCCTGCATGCGCAGAAGATTTTCTGCCCAGATTTTATCTATGTGTGAGTTCTGATCGCTGCCACTTACATGACGCAGCAAGGGAAGTGCTTCTTGAAATTTATATTGGATATTGAGGTCGTGGAAATCATGTATGAGTGCAGGGGGTTTACGATTTAGGAGCACATGCCACCAAATTTCGTAGCCTGCTTCTGGGTCTGCCGATTCGGTCAGACTATTAATCGATAATCTGGCCCGTTCTGCCAGGTCCAAGGTGTCTGGTACTAGACTCTCTTTCCAAGCTCCCTGAATAGGAGGAAAGCTTACCTCCGGGATTTTAGGAGAGATGTAGCCAATCCCGTTTGTCTGACTATCCTTGAGAGGGTCAGATGCCAATGTGATTCCTAGGTATAGAGTGATGGATAGTAGGACGACTTGAAAAAATAATACGATCGTTCTATTTTTCATTTTCAATACCTTTTTAAAATAAATGAATCTTATGATTTCGAATGCAGTCTTAGAATGAAAACCTGTTCTTAATTACTATTCTGAATAATGTGATCTATTCTCCATAATAGTGTGAATTTTTTTCATAAGTTTTCCATTGTAGCGTAACTTGGCTTTCTAGTTGTTTTAAGTATTGTATTTGTTTCTCCATTACAAGACTCAGGTCAGGTCTATTTTTGACGTCACCTCCAGAAGCTGAAGTTGAGGTAATGTAACCTCCTAGCAGACAGGTGTCCTGAGAAATTAAGGGTAAGTAAATAGCAATGTAGCCGCTAAAATTGATCTCTTTGAGTGTCCGAATAATAGCCCTATGATTTCCATGTCCAGCACCGAAGCTATATCGATTTGTTTCGTTCATGTGGAAATGCTTAATGAGTTTTCCCGCCTCTCGAAGAGCGTCGGAAACAGAACCCTCAGATATGTTCATGTGAAAAACATCAGGTTGAATCCCGGTATTGGTATAGCCAAGATCCTTAATGAGGTTAATGGCCTCATATAAAGTGGCAAGTATTCCAGGGTATGCCTCATAACAATTTAGGGGTTCAAAAAGGATCTCAATATTGCGTTTTTCAGCATATCCACATATTTCCTTGAGTGCTTCTAAGAAATTTCTGCGCAGCGTCTTGATGGATATATTTGGAAAAGGAATCTGGGGGATTGGAGGCTGAGCACCACAAACTACAAAGTACCGGGACCCTAGCTCTACTGCCAATTCGATAGAGTCCTTGGCATATTGAATGCCTCTATTTCTGACTTCCTGATCACCTCCTGCAAGGTCTCTATTCTGACCTCCGTGATAGTACGCCCATCGGCCAAGAACCTCTGGTATCTCAAGTTCAAGAGAATCTGTGATTCTCCGCAACTTGTTAACGTCTATTTTGTCTCGGTCTCCAGCAACGTCTATTCCAGAGTATCCAGAATTTTTAGTTATTTGCAGAATATCTTGGGTGTTCTGGTTTAGATCGTATCCAAGAAATGCTAGGGTGTCAGCAACTAATGTGTATTTGAATTTCATTAAAAACAAGACCTCAAAGGCTGGTTATTATGTTATTTAGGAGATTTTGACACTTCTTTAAGCTGATTGTAAGACGAATATTTTTTACTATATTTGTGTTAGTCGGTTTATAAGCATTTCTGCCTAAGCAATTATCTAGGTTTTATTGTCAGAAAAAATAATGTTACGAGAGGAATTTGACATGGGTAAGGTTAAGAAAATAAAAAAAATGGACCATGTGGCTTTGATGGTAAGTGATCTCGACAAGTCATTTCATTTTTACCATAAACTATTGGGTCTAGAGGTTTTAGAGTATGTTGAGCATCCAACAAAGGGATCGACAAATATCAAGGGGGTTTCTGAAATGACAGGTTTCCCTGATGTCTGGGTTAGGGAATATCGAATGACTTTACCTGAAAATCCAGGCATGACCATCGATTTAATTGAATGGATGACTCCTAAAAGTCCTGTCGGTCGTTATCCTCTTCATCATGTTCCCTCATCGCATTTTTGTTTTGATGTAGAAGATATCCAGGAAATGTATGAGTTCCTCAAGGGGGAAGGCGTAGAATTCGTCTCTCCTCCAGTGCTATGGGAAGCATCAGAAGGTGGCTGGCTAGTGTTATTCTTTTACGATCCAGACGGGAATTTGCTCGAGCTCAATCAACCTCAACCTCAGAATGTCAGGACGGATCCTGGTGCTTGAAGGGCTGTTATGATGACAGGCCCCCATTCTGGTGGATTTCAGAGGTTTTCAAGTAGTGGGAAAGCAGTAAAAAACTATTTAAGGACTCGATTCAAAGCCCGTGTGATTGTCATTGATCCGTTTGTTATAGATCCTCCAAGGTAATCCTTTACGCTGAGTGTTTTTAAAGCTTGGACGATGTCAAAGCTTGTTGGATTGTTTTCCCAAGTCAGGTTTCCATAGGAAATGGTTCCCGTTCCTTTCCAGGCTTGGCGGACATTCATTTTCCGACCAATTAAAGTCGGTTGGCTTAGGGCTGCACCGATGCCATCAATATTTGGAATATATTTCCATCCCATCATAGGGCTGTTCATGTAATCGACATTTAACTGATTCACCATCTCCTTACTTTGAAGATGTGGATTTTTAATCTCCATTTCCAGAAGAAGATGGTCGTTTTCCGATGCATAAACATGCCAGTCCTTCCCTTTACGCGAAGGTTCGGGAACATTGGCAAAAAGTTTAGGAACACCCAGAAGTTCGCGACCACGAATAATAGGATTCATTTGGTTTTCCCACATAACAAGGGAATAGGTTCCAAGGAGTTGATCTTTTTGGCCGTTGAAGAAAGCTGAAAGGTCTATTCCTATCAGATTATAGCCACCACCAGCCATGATATTTACCTTACGACACTGTGAGTAATGAACAGTGACCATTGGTTCATCGGTAGGTTCAAAAGGAAGTGGTAACAAGGCTGAAATAGCATCCTTGTCAGTGCTGTAGGAAGTAGAAAGTGTCCAAATATCTTCAAAAATTCCGGCCTTTAAAGGACGTTGGGGAATACTAACTGGCATAAAGTAGCTACCTTTGGGGTCAAGTTGCATGATTTGTTTCCTTTTCAAAGCATTTGTGAAGAATTTCAGTTTGATTGCTTCAATTAATTTTTGTGGCGAAATCTTGACTCTATGTTGGGGATCATATTTACTCAACTTTGAGTATAAATCGGAAGGCTACAAATTTCATAGGAGGCTTTAATGGGGAAGAATACACTTGACCGTCGGGACTTTGTAAAAGCTGGATCGTTGGGGGCGGTAGCAACTGCATCGACTGCTAGATGCTCGTTTCCGAGTCAAGAATCTGCAGCACCCATCTCTTCTCGATATGAGGCCAAGGTTCCAGACACACTGGATCTGGCTGCGCGAGGTTCCTTAGCATTGAGGTCTCTCACTAACGCAGCCGATCCTAAGTTTTTCTATGAGACATGCCAAGGAGCTCATCTGGATCATAAGACTCCTTATATGAGTTGGCGTACAGGGGGGCCCTGTTTGCAAAAGCCAATTCATGCTCTACCCGGTTTGAGACTTATGACTGGGAGTACAGTCAATTCGGAATTAGACGCTAAGATCATGGAAGCCGTGGTTAGTACAATAGGAAATGATGGATTATGGTGGTTGCCTGTCCAAAATAGGCCTTGGAGATCTTTTTTTCAGGTAGATCAATCCTGGCCTGTGGCTCATGCTCGTTTAATGGTGGCTCTGTTGGAGTGGCACAAGAATGATGGCGATAACAAATGGCTGGATCTAGTTGGACGTATGTCGGATGGTCTCGTCAAAATTGCAGAGTCCAATGAGGATCGCTCCTGGTATTACACCGGGCGGGCACGTTCGGGAGAATGGTGGGGGCATGTAGACGCTCACACGGGTAGCAAGAAGGAACATCTTGTTACTGAACCAGACAAGAGAGCCTTCTTTGATATCGGGCTTCCTCTTCGTGCATTTTCACGATGGTATGCCATCAGCGGTGACAAAAAAGCGCTAGATATGGCCCATAAATTAGCTCATTTCATGTTGAAACCTTCCATGTGGGATGCCAAGGGACCAGGCATGGTTGTTCCTTCCGAGCATGGTCGTTGGAGAGGGCATTTTCACACACACACAATGGGATTGATTGGATTGTTGGAGTATGCCATTGTCAGCGACGATGACCAGGTAAAACAAATCGCTAATGAAGCCTATCAACATGCACGTAGTGTGGGTATTTCCCGGATAGGATTCTTTCCAGCTGTGATCCGTCCACCTAAACAAAAACAACCTTCGGATGCTGGTTATGGTGGTACCTCTCCACAGGTCTCAGAGACCTGTGGAGTCGCGGACATGATTGCTCTTGCGATAAGACTCAGTGAAGCAGGTATTGGAGATTATTGGGATCACGTCGACCAGTATGTACGCAACCACCTAGTGGAATGCCAAATGCTGAGACGTGATTTACTGGAAGAAATCATTGCAGCTGGACCGACTTATAAGGTCGATCCTACTACTGAAACGGCTGAGAACGTTCTAGAGCGCAGTATTGGTGCTTTTGTCTCAGGTAGTGATCCAACCTGGTTGTATTGTTGGTACACTATGTGTTGCCAGGGTAACGCTAGTTTGGCGCTTTATGAAGCCTGGAAAGCAATTATGGATCATTCTGACGGGGTGGTCCAAGTCAATCTTCTATTAAACCGTGCTTCTCCATGGATAGATGTTGATAGTTATCTTCCATATGAAGGTAAGGTAGTTCTCAAGAATAAGACGGCCAGAAAGGTCCATGTCCGAATCCCTTCATGGGCAGAAAAAAAAGAGATTCGCTGCCATGTGAATGACCAAGAATCATCCTGTTACTGGTTAAACAATTACTTAATTATTGAGGGACTCCGTCCTTCAGATGTGGTCAAGGTTCAGTTTCCAGTAAAGCGAACGACGGAGGAATACACTTTACCTAGCTATCAACGCAAGTATATCTGTGATTTTAGAGGAAACACCTTAGTGGATGTATCTCCTCGGCCAGACAGGCCTGTTTTGGAGAAAATGGGATCGGATGATGGGGGTATTTTTGAGGTAAGGAAGGGTTATCCTATCTATCTCCGAGACCACTTAAAGGTTGATCAAGCACCCATAAAGAAGGTCGAACGCTTTGTTTCTTCAAAGTTGATTTAGTGTAGATCAATTATATTTTATTTTGGAACGAATCAGATTCGGTTGAAGAAATTCTTACGAATCCTGATCATAGAAACCAGTAACTTAGCCATTGAAAAATCCAGAAAATATTGTCGTAGGAGGTTGAAGATTGTCACAAAATCGCCGAACTTTCTTTAAGACAGCTGCTGTCACCATGAGTGCAGCGCTCCCTGTAAAAGGTGTGAACTCGACACAAGAATTTCCGTCGTTATCCCAGTTAAGAGAAGCCCATCAAAAAAAAGGTATCATCCCGCCCAATAAGACTTATCGCATGATGGAGTGGGAATGCCACACTCCACCAGAGGGGAATTTTGAGGTTGATTTCGAAGAGGCGGTGAAAGCTGCCCGCGACGCAGGTGCTGAAAGTATGATGTTTTATTCCCAGGATCATTGGGGGTATTCCTTTTATCTCAGTGATGTAGCGGTACGGCATCCGTCTCTTAAGGAAGATGTCTTTGGTCGTCAAGTAGAGCTGGCACGCAAGCATGGGATGTCTGTGGTTTGCTACTACAGCCTACAGTTTAATAATCAGATTGTACTTAAGCATCCTGATTGGGGATGGGTGGATGAGGAAGGTAATCCCAAGACTTATCGCTGGTACGTGACAAGTTTAAACAGTCCTTATCGCAAGTATGTAACGGACATGATGGAGGAACTTTTTTCCCGCTATGAAATCGATGAGTTGTTCCTAGATATTTTTGGTGTTCAGTTTTACATACACCATCGTGATGGTATCGATCCTTTTGGATACAGTAAATATGACGAAGATGCCTGGAAACAAGATAACCCTGGAGACCCCTATCGAAAAGGTTTTAAGACGCGTGAAGGGTGGGAGCGACGCTATCGGTGGCACCAAAAGCGAACTATGACGGATATGCTCGATGAGATTATTTCCATTATGCGAAGGCATCGCCCGAATACTCTATTGTCTCTTAATGGTGGTCCTGAATCATTTCCAAATGACATTATGCAAAAGGTCGACTTTATTTATGCTGAACCGATTACAACCAAGACAGGAATTTCAATTGGATCGATCTTAATGCGAGGTTGGGGGCGGCCTGACTACCAGGCTGGAGTTTTTAGTCGGCAAGGGTATATTGATACTTTTCCGGGTTCCGTTCCCCGGGTCAAAGCTGATGCACTGATGTTACAAAATGCTCGTACTTTCATTGTTGGAAATGCCCCGATTATTGGACATCTTGACGGGCAAGGTTTTTCAAAGCGTTGGTTCCAGGCTGCAGCTGAAACCTGGGAAGATATTCGAAATGTCGATGTAGCTATGGAAGGTGCTGTTCCACTCACTAGTACCGCTGCACTTTACAGTGAAACCATGAGGTTGCACCGGGCAACTGAAAAGAGACCAGTGGCTTTTCGGGAATCGGTTGTGGGTGCTCTTGAGACACTTACCTACTCTGGCCGGCCGGTAGAGAGTATTCCAGAATTTCGCCTTACCAACGAAGTTTTGCAGGAGCTAGATTTGCTCATCTTGCCGGAAGTAGACGCCCTTTCTTCACAGCATGCTGAATTGATTCGAAGGTGGGTAAGTGATGGCGGGACACTTATAGCAACGGGGAAATGCGGTCTCTTAGACGAGCAACGTCGAGAACGCTCAAATTTTGCCCTTGCAGATGTACTCGGAGTGGATTACGAATACGAGGAAAAAAAATATGCCTATGATTCTAATGGTAGTTTGAAGGAGGGCGTAATACAGACTTATTTGCAGTCGACAGGTCACGCTTTGACAAAAAGTCTAGAGACTAGCACAGTAGGACTTCCAGGTTCCTTCTTAAGCTTGAATAAGCATGCGAGCGCTACTGAGATATTCAGTTATCGTCTTCCCTGGATGGTTGAGGATTTGAAGAATAATCAATGGTTTAATTGGGGGCCACCACCACCTGGAAAGGAATTAGGTGGTATTGCAGGTGTCTACAACAAGTTCGGTCAGGGTCAAGTTGTCTATGTTGGGGTCCCCTTATTTGAATCGGTTCATGGAGGAGATTTGTATTTTGATAGTCGAGATCGTTTCTGGATTCGGAAATGGGTTCCGAACTTGGTGCGACAGCTGGTTCCCAATCCAATCGCAGAGTTGAAGTCAAAGGTATTGAGTGAATTCATTCACGGGACATTTTTCTATGATCAGAGTAGGCGGTATATAATTGTGCAAATTCTAAATGCCATAGAGTTGGTCACCGAGGCACAATATGCGACGGTTCCCGAAGTAGAAATTCGCATTAATCCAAAGAAACTAAAGGTTACAGCAGCGCATGAAGTCTGGCCAAAGAAAAAAGATCTAAAAGTTGTTTCTCGTGAAGGAAAGCTTTGCATATCAGTGCCCGATCCAGAACGTTACACAGCACTTTACCTGAAGTTAGGTTAGTAGAGGAACATCTAATTTTTACCTGTTTTAGCGATCTGAACGATGTATCAACATAGCATTTCTAGTCGTTTCTAAAGAATCAACTCAGGTAGGTTACTGATACCGTATAACACAGGAGTTTTATAAAAACTTTAATTTGGGAATGTGAGGGCTGTTCCTGAACCCATTGGACCTATGCAATAGTTATGGTCCTAAGTGCACCATCACCATTTTGACCTCGGTCATCTCCTTGATCGCATATCGGGGGCCTTCCTTTCCAATACCACTGTCTTTAAGTCCCCCGTAGGGCATAAGATCAACTCTATATTGTGGTCCCCAGTTAATGTTGATGTTTCCAATTTCTACTTTGTTGGCAAAATGTAGAGCATGGTCGATGTCCTGTGTAAAGATTCCTGCTGATAGACCAAAACGAGTATCGTTTGCCATTGCAATTGCCTGATTGATGTCATTGAAAGCAGTAACTGCCACAGCTGGTCCAAAGAGCTCATCACAACTAATCTTCATTTTAGGATCGACATCGGCTAGTATCGAAGGTTCCATCATTGTTCCTTTTCGTTCTCCTCCTGTGATCAGGCGAGCTCCTCCAGAAATAGACTCCTTAATCCAGTGACTGACTCTCTTGGCATCGGTCTCACGGATCATAGGTCCCATTCCAGTGCTTTTATTTAATTGATCACCAGTTGAAATTGTTTCCACACGTTTTTGGAGTCGATCAAGGAACTCATCGTAGATGTTGTCCTGGGCTAAGACACGTTGGGCTGAAATGCAAACCTGTCCTGCGTTTGCATAACCAGTAATGGCGGTTGCCTCAACAACCTTTTGGAGGTCAGCGTCCTCCATAATAATCAATGGGGAATTGGATCCCAATTCCATAGTGACACGTTTCATGCCGGCGTCCCGGCAAATTTGATCTCCTATTTCATAACTTCCCGTGAAGCTAATTTTTCGTATTCTCCGATCACTACTGAGGGCACTACCCACAGTGCTACCTGCACCAGTTAAACAGGTAATTGCTTGGGGGGGAGCCCCTGCCTCAAGCAAAACTTCTACTAACTTCAAAGCCGAAAGCGGTGTATCGCTTGCTGGTTTGATAATCACTGAGTTTCCTCCAGCCAAAGCTGGTCCTACTTTGTGACAAACTAGATTGAGTGGAAAATTAAATGGTGTGATTGCAGCCACTAAGCCACAAGGGACGCGAAGAGTGAAGCCCATTTTACCAGCCCCTCCAGGAGCTGCATCCATGGGAAGAACTTCACCACATAGCCTTTTACCTTCCTCCGAAGAAAGTTGCATGACCTCAGCTGCTCGTGTAGCCTCGAGTTGTGATTCTGCTAAGATTTTTCCTTCTTCCATACTGATGGTTTTTGCAAAGTCATCAGCATGTTCCAACATTAAATCAGCTGTTTTTCGAAGGATTTTGGCACGATCAAAAGCAGGAATCTTTGCCATGATCTTGGCGCCTTCTTCAGCACCTGCTATGGCCTTCTCGATATCATTGTTGTTGGCAGCTGGAACAGTATCAATTATAGACTGATCAAAAGGATTTTTAACCTCGATTAATTGGGGGGATTCTTTCCATTCTCCATTAATAAACATTTTCATGGGCTTTTTTCCTCAATCAAATTTAGCATCAACGCTCTCTTCTATCACACCTGTGTAGGAATGTTTAGCAGGAACAGCTATTGATTGTGAACTTGCTAAACATTTTTGATTCAAAGGTGGGTAAAAAAAGAGCAAAGTAAAGGTTCTTAAGCGATCATTGAATTAGAATGGAGTGTGTACCCTAAAAGGTTTTTTTATGATAATTCCTTACAAGGTAAACTCTTCAGCAGGCTTTCTTAGATTATAATGTGATCCCATCACGTATCCATAGGCACCGGTATTTGCTACTAGTAAGACGTCCCCTTCTATACATTCTGGAAGATGTCGGTTACTGCCCAATAGGTCGGTCGTTTCACAAATAGGTCCTACAACATTGACAACATTTCCCCTGGCTTCATCTAGCCGACTAAGGTTCACGATCTCATGGTATGCTCCATAAAGTGCTGGTCGGATCAGTGAATTCATGCCAGTTGCAACACCGACATAGCGAGTTGAGCCCTTTCCCTTCAATTGTGTAACCTTGGTTAATAAAACTCCGGATTCTGCTACAAGATAACGACCCGGTTCTAACCAAATCTCAAGTCCACTTGTCTTTTTAGCTTCTGCAAGGCTCTGGTCAATGATACTCAAGTCAAGTGGCGATTGCCCAGTCCTCTCCACTACACCAAGACCTCCTCCAAGGTTTATATAACGTACTGTAGAAAATTTTGCGGAAGCCTCAACTAAAATCGCAGCAACCTTGCCCCAGTGATCAGAATCTAGAATGCCACTCCCGCTGTGGGCATGTAGGCCTACTACTTTTGTCCCACATGCAGTAACTCTCCGGTACACTTCATCTAATTCAAAAAGTGGGATCCCAAACTTTGTGTGCAATCCTTGCGTACGTACGTATCTATGATGTCCTTTGGCCTGTCCAGTGTCTAATCTTATAAGAATTTCCTGATTTTTAAACAATTCTGGCCAGTGAACCAAAGGATAAAGGTTATCTAAAGTGATCCAAACTCTTTTATCCAGTGCATACATATACTCGCTGCGGGGCGCAAAATTAGGTGTGAACAGAATTCGTTTTCTGTCAATGTCAGGAAATAATTTTAAAACATGCTCGAGTTCTTCAGCAGAAACACATTCTAGGTTCAGCCCTGCTTCATATACGACCTGGAGAACCTTGGGGTTAGAGTTGGCCTTAGTGGCGAAATATATTGAATCCACCGAATCTAGAGAACGGAGTCTATCAATGGCCTTTTGGATAGTCTCTAGGTTGTATACATAAATTGACTTTTTAGATTCTACGATTTTTAATAGCTTGTCCCGTTTTCGTGCCCACCAAAGATCTGAACTAGGCTTGGTTTGATTGCTATGAGAGAGTTGCTCCCAGGTATCTCCAAATACAGTACTATCAAGGTCAGGTTGAACCAAGATGTAGTGTAGCTTTTGAACTAGAGGTTTTGATTGGTCTTGTCCAACCACAAAACTAAGATTTAGATCATTGCTTGCTTGGGTCAATAGATGAATCTTATGTTTTTCAAATACCTCTAAAGCAGGGCCAATCTCGTGAAGTATAGATCGGATTTTGTGGCCAACTACACTGACAATCTCAACATTTTCCAGAATCTTCACTCGACACATTTCTTTTAATTGTTCTTCCAATTGGCTTAGTTTGGACGAATCGATATCATGCGTCTCTTTGTCAAGTGTCACAGTGACATTGGTCTCTGAAGTTGAGATGAGATCAATGCTAAGTCCAAGGTTGCTAAAGCATCTAAAAGCATCGGAAAGAAAACCTATCTTATGCCACATTCCCAGTGTTTCCATGGACACAAGAGTGATACCCGTACGCCTAGAGATGGACCTAACCCCGGGAGTTATGTTGTGCACTTTATCAGAAACCATCGTTCCAGATAGATTAGGCTGATCTGTACAGAGGATTTGAAGGGGAATTTTCTCCTGGCGCAGCGGAGCAAGGCAACGGGGGTGTAATATGGATCCACCAGTAGAAGCAATTTCCTGGGCCTCCGGGTAGTTCAGGATTTTTATCTGGCGAGTTCCTCGTACTATACGTGGATTTGCACTATAGATCCCCGGCACATCAGTCCAGATCTCTATTCCATCACTTTTCAGTTTGGCCGCAAGATAGGAGGCGGAAGTGTCTGCCCCACCACGGCCTAAAAGGACAGTCTCACCGTTTTCATTAGATGCAATAAACCCCTGTGTGATGAGAGTTCCCGAAAGGTCTGATAGATGATTCTTTAATTTTTCATCAGGGGAAAAATCACAGATAGCCGACAAATAAGAAATTTTTTCATCCTTCTGGACTGACTTTACACTGCAAAGCAACCTTCTTGCATCTATCCAGTTAATATCTAGACCTTGGGCCTCCAGAAAAGCAGCACCCAAACGGGTTGCCATCAGCTCACCCAGAGCCATTATTTCAGCCTGTAAGGGAGGATCTATTCTTTTCTGATGGTTAACTTTGGCCAGACTACTTTTCAGAATCTGGATATCCTCGTTCAGTCCATCTAGTCCATCTAGTCCTAGGTCACTGGAGAGGGAAGAATGAGCTTTGATGATGTCAACTAGAGCTAGTTGTTGGTCTTTTGAGAGAGCTTCTTGGATTGACTGCTCTAATAGATTTGAAATTCCCTTTAAGGCTGAATGTACAACCAGTACCCGAAAACCGGCTTGGGTCCGTTCATCAACCAAGTCACGGATAGTTTTCCAATTTTTCAGTGATGAGACACTAGTCCCGCCAAATTTTAGGACTAGCCAGCTTCCGGGGGAAGAAGGTTTTTTCTCCAAAGTTCTCACATCAATTCCAATTAGTTAAGTTTGAAATAAACCTTGTGTAATACAAATTAGGGTTTTCCATTTCTGATTGCTAGGTATATTTTTGGGAAAAGTCGAAATTTAAGTTTTTGTGAAGCATTAGACCAACCTTGCTGTCTGATACATCTCTCTGTATTTGAAGTAAAGGTTTAATACAAGTTTTGTTTCCTTTGACTAGATTTATAAGTAAAGAATTGCTTGAAGTTTTGATGTCATTGTCTGATTTTATTTTGGGTGATTAGATTGATATGGATCTTTCTGTTAGAAGAGATCTTCGAATAAAATTTTTTGAATCAGTGATCTTGCTCGTAGTGTTCGGCGATCCAGTCACGTCCAAAGTCATTTTTATAGTCACGCCATACAGAGTGGACATGATTTGCATTATTTTGAATGTTGTCATATTCGATTAGGAACGTTTTTCCGTGGACTCTATAGTAATGTGGGTTGCCAGGACCTTTTTCAACTCCTCCCATCCAGGCAAAATAAATTTCGTCACCGCTTTCTTCCACCCGTTTTAGTCGTGCAGCGGCAAGATTGTCTGGAACATTGTTCACATACTCGTCAATCAACTCAAAAAGAAGTGATTTTTGTCGAATATTCATGCTACTGCGTTTTAATCCTTGGGCGGGAAGACTGGAAAATTCCACTCTCCTTGCGTTACTTGTGAAAATATCCTGGGGAGGTTCTGAAGCCAGAATTGCCTTACGAAGTTGTTTCTTATCCAAGGAGTTTAGGAGTGCTCTAGCCTTATCCTCTTCGTTGTGTAAAACTCTCAAACCTTTTTGAGGGCCTTGCAAAACCAGGTGGGGATTTGCCCCCATAAACATTGGTGTCGTTGCCACAATCTTCCCTCTGTCAATGGTAAAATGGAAGGCGATGTGGTGGCCTTCCAGTCTCCATCCCCATAGTCTTTCTTTCCCTGGGTCTCCAAAAATTGAAAAGTAATAGAGATCGGGATTTCTCAGTTCTAGCCAGTCTTTGCGGCCACTGGACTTCTCTAGTTCTAGAAGAAGTTGCTCGAGACTCATAATAGTCTTGGTTTTGTAGTAGCCACTATGGCTAAGTCCACTGGCTACAAGTGCATCAGCTAGACGGACATGTTGGGGATCCATTTGGTTGTAGGGCAAACCGATGCGTCCTCGCATAGGAATGAAATGCCATCTACTCCACTCCACTTCATTAAATGGAAACATGCATTGTTTCTTTTGTTTTTTACTCAGAGCGGCTAAAAAATTTTGTGTGGCCTGGATCATTAGCTTTTCAGAGCTGTTAGAGGGCATCGAGCTGGCTCCTGTTGTGATATTAACGATAGCAAGGAAAATTGAACACAGGATGATGTATTTCATTTGAAATCCTCTCAATTTACTTAAGCTAGAAAGGGATCTTATGAATGGGGGACTCAAATGTCAAAAAGTCATTCTATCTTTCATTAAATTTAAACAGAAAGTGGAGAAGATCAAATAAAAACTAATTGGATATAATGATTGGGGTTTGTTGATGACAAATTTTTGTGGTTGCGGTTTTCAATCTCTCTCAACTTTAAAGTCTTGAACGGATGGATTTGATTGTGGATTTGTTCAAACTCCAGAATAGATTCTAGCTAAGCAGTTGCAATTCAAAACAAAGAAAGAAGTCAGATGATTAGCAAGTGGCCATTAATTATCCGTATGAGCTTATTAAAAAATCTTCAAGAATTAAACTTATGAACAGTCCTCCACAATCAGCAGATCAATTTTCCGAATTAAAGCATTTCCGTTCAAAACTAAAAAATGCTGGACGACTGGCTCAGGAAGTTAACCGGACCCACTTAATCGATGACGTTAGCAAGTTTGAGGCCTACCGGAATGGTTTTTTTTCCTGGGATGAGAGACTTAACTCTCTTCGGTGCCGATCTGCTCTCGAATGTATCCTGGATTGGACAGAGCCTCTGTCTTCGCTAACTGAAGAAAACTTGCTAGAGCTCCACACCGTTATCAAAGATGGTTGCTCTACCTGTCACTGGAGACAAGAAGACGGTCCTCTATTGTTCAATCGACAGCCAACTCTTGCACCTGAAATGGTTGAGAGAGCGCTTCATCGCTTCATAGGTTGGGTTGGGAGTGAAGGCTTTGGTGAAATCCATCCTATTGAACAAGCTGCTGTGAGTCAATTAAGACTTTTCGAAATATGTCCTTTTACTGAGTTTAGTCATACTGTTTCAATTATTTTTTCTTACTATTTTTTGGTCACAGCAGGCTATCTTTTTCCCACATTTGAAGAAGTAGAAATAGAGCACTATCAGGAAGCTATGCTAGACGGACTTCAATTCTCAACATCCAGGATAGTCAACCTACACCTAAAAGCATGTTTAAGGTCCTATGAAATGTGAAAACCTGGAGTCTAGATTCATTAGGATGATTTTTCCAAGCTAATCCCCCAATGAAAGGCTGACAACATACTGCCAGGGTCGGCAGAAGCACTTCCTGCAATGTCAAATCCTGTCCCATGACAAGGTGAGGTACGTATAATAGGTAGGCCAAGGGTTACATTGGTTGCCGAGTTAAAGGCTAGGAGTTTAAGAGGTATCAAGGCTTGATCGTGATACAGAGCGACAACGCCATCAAACTCTCCTTGAGAAGCCCTTTGAAAAATGGTGTCGGGAGAAAAAGGTCCGGCAACAGACTGTGTTGTATCATGCTTTAGCCGTTGGACAGCAGGTTTAACAATTTCTTCTTCTTCCATCCCAAATTGACCTGACTCGGATGCGTGAGGATTTAGTCCTGCTACTGCGATTCGAGGACTTTTTATGCCGAGTTGTTGCAGTGTTTTGATTAACAATGTTCCACAACGCTCGATCCCTTCAATAGACAATTTGTCTGCTACATCTTTGAGACGAATATGTACTGTACAAAGGACAACTTTCAACGGTTTTGACAAAAATGCCATGGCGGGAGTATGACTTGGGAAACGGGAAGCTATGTACTCCGTTTGCCCAGGGAAATCGAAGCCTGCCATTTGAGCCGCTTCTTTGTGTATGGGGGCAGTGATAAGAAATTTGGATCTGCTTTTTTCCATTTGTTGGAGAGCAGTCTCTAGACATGAAATTGCAAAGTCGCCTGCACTACTGGAAACAGCTCCCCACTTCGGTGGATATGAAAATTTTCCAGGCACTGAAAAACGGATGGATGGTAAATCTCCCAAACGAAACTCATGTGAAAGCTATCCTAGGTACTCAGGATCACCTACAATTTGGATACGGTTCAACTGTGAGTGATTTAGAGAATAGAGTAATTTTAAAAGAACTTCCGGGCCTACCCCATGCGGGTCACCCATTGTTACGAATATCTGACTGGTCGAATCCACAGTCGCTCCGTTTTAGCGTTACTAGATCATTTAAATCAAATGTGAAAGAGTTAGATCAGTGATGCTAATGATGTCGGGACTTAAAGGTCCTTTCTGCCTGTTCCAAGATGTACTTGATGAAAAATTTTGGGCACTAGAAGATCAGATCAGTTTTCAATTGTCAATTGACACAACTTTAGCCTCAAACTCTTAGCCCATGATAAACACTAAAACTTTTAGATAAAAAATGGAATCTAATCTGTCTGGGCTGTGCTTAATAAATCTAAATTATTTTAACGAAGAATTTGGTTCTTTGACAAGATTCAAGGCTTCGCATAGGCTTGATTGAAAAAATGAGAGTCTTTTTTTTTCTGTTTATCATTCTGGTTCTCTTTGATGTTGCCACTGCCTTAGCACAAGAAAACAAGGGATCGACTAGAAAGCCAGTTTTGATTCGCTCTGATCGGACTAGTAACCGTGAAAGCGAAGAAGAAATGATTTCTCCGGACCCAATCGAAGCAGAGCGAAATATCAGAATAGGAGATTTTTATTTCAAGCGCAAGAATTACAAAGCAGCGCAAGAACGCTACCGAAATGCTCTTAAATATTCTCCGGGTCGGCCAGGTCCTTATACGAAACTGATTCGCGTTTTAGAACGGATGGAGGAATTTGGAGAGGCCTTGGAGGTGTGTAGGGAATTCATTAAAACTAATCCACAGGCTGCTAAGGTAAATAGATTCAGGTCACGAGTGAAAAAGCTGGAGAAAAAGGTCGCTGAAAATCCTGATCCTTAACAGAACTTTTCTCAAAGTGAAGGTAGAACTTTAAACGGGTACACTACCGCCTTAGCCACCTATTCGTGCTCAGAATACAACTATCACCTATTCTGTATCTCTCTAGAGTACAAAAAACTGACCAATACGTTTGTTTTCCTTAAGCCTTACGGTGACCAAATTTAGTATTGCTGTTGATTTAGCCCGAAATGTTTTAGCAACTTTTAGGTTTTGAAAGTGTTTTTCTACTTCAATCCTATTTTTAACCATAATGTTTCAAAGCACATCGATGGATTTACATAGGCTTCGACATCAGTTAGAGCTTCACGAATAGAGGCGAGGAAAGTCTTAACCCAAGAGAGAGTTAGACCAGAAGCTAATAGTTGTAACTTTTTGGCATAATCGATGTTTTTAATTCTCTTAGGTGTTCCCACAATTAGAAAATATAAATCTTCTGCAAGTCTCTGTAAAAGCAACAGAAGTTCTAAGACTCGCTCTCTATTTTTTAGCTCGAGACTTAATCCTGAGGATTCTACAATTCTAAATAGAGAGCTGAAAATAGGGTTCTCAATCCATTGCTGAATTAGGTTCAATAATCGATCCCGATCCGTCCTCATTTGTTTAAGATCGAGAGCCAGAGCTGTACCAATACTCCCATCAGATAAGGCGGCCCGAAGTTCGGGGTCTTCCGAACCAATGGACCGTTGCTTGATATAGCGTGTTACTTCGTTTTGGCTAAGTCGACCAAAAGTAAATAGTTGGCATCGCGATAAAATAGTGGGGAGTAGACTTTGTGGAAAAGGGGTTAAGAGCACAAGCCGGGTGGTTGATGATGGTTCCTCTAGCGTCTTTAATATTGAGTTTGCTGCGGCTTTGTTCAATTTGTGTGCTTCATCTAAAATGAAGACGCGAAGATTTCCTTGATATGGGCGGAACTGGACTTCACGAATCAATTCACGAATAACATCAACAGGGATAACTCTGGGATTTGGTCGTTTTTTTCTTGATTTCAGAAAAGTCTCAATCCAGTTGTGATCGAAAAAAAACACATCTGGATGGTTACGAGACCGCACTTTCATACAGGAAGGGCAGTGACCACACAGATCCCCATTGTGTTTTTGATCACAGTTAGCCAGAGCAGCAAGTGAAATAGCTAGCGTAGCTTTTCCTATTCCCTTTGGTCCGGCAAAAATAGAAGCTGGAGGCAGGGTTTTTCCCCAAAGCAATTCAACTAAATTTTGGTTTCCAATAAAGTCGACGAATCTCAAGGGAGCAGAGTTTTCCTTCATTATATCGTTTTCTCCAAAACATCTAATTTTTCCAGACTGTCAACTATCTGGCTAAAAACTTCCAGTTTTGTTCCTGATCCATTGACTCTGACAAACCGGGCAGGATCTCGTTCCATAAGAGCTTGATAGCCTTCTCTGACAGCCTGGTGAAATGAGGTTTTTTCAGCCTCGAAGCGTCCTAAATAATCTTCTCCTTGATCTGTGTTACGGAGGCGGGCTCGCTTGAGTCCAAGTTCAACTTCAATGTCGATAAAAATGGTTACATCTGGAGTTCTGATAGAGAGATTTTTTGATAGGGAATCGATCTGTTTTAGACTGAGTTTACGGGCATAACCTTGATAAGCCAGAGTAGCGTCATGATATCGATCGCTGATCACCCATTTGCCACGTTCGAGAGCTGGGACAACAATCTGATTCAAGTGTTGGCAACGATCGGCTAGATACAGAAGCAGTTCGGCGATAGGATCTCTTTCAATTTTGTCATTGCTGAGCAGAATTTTTCTTAGAGATTGCCCAAATTTAGTTCCTCCGGGTTCTCGCGTTAAGACATGGGGAATGGAACGAGAGGTCAGTTCTTTACTCAGCAATCTTGCTTGAACTGACTTTCCGCACCCTTCAATTCCCTCAAAAGTTATCATCTGTGCAGGAGTCAAGAGCTATGAGATTACCTCAATACGTATGAAGGTTCCAGTTGGGCTGTACTCAATCTCTATAGGTCCTAACTATTTTGTACGTAGACAAGTTCAAATTTGGGGAAATTTGTTTGTGTTTGGCTGTTGGTAATTGTTGGCATATTATGTCGCCCTGTTTTAAAGGATAGTTTTGGAGAGTATGGGGAAAATAGATTCCTTTGAGCAATAGTTCCCTTAGTGTTCCTGGGTTGAGGATAGTGTCTCACTATAATAAACATGAAAATCTTTTTTTTGGGGGAAAGGAAACTTTCTAAATAATTGGAGGCGGCGGGCGGATTCGAACCGCCGAATGAAGGTTTTGCAGACCTCTCCCTTAACCACTTGGGTACGCCGCCTACAGTATATTTGTATTATAGCCAATCAAAAGGGTGCTTCCAAAAGTCCTTCTTTAATAGGCTTCATTTTTGTTATCTGAAAATTTTATTTAAGAGAGTTAGAATTGTCAGAGATAGTTAGAATGGAGTGGATAGTCCTACAAAAACTTATATATGATTCGAATAGGGTTTTTACATTCAGACTCGACGGAAAGTAGAAACTTTCTTCTTTGTATTATTAAATCTTGGAATCAAAACGGAAGAAAAGTTAAAGTGTTTTAATAGATGCCTGAAAAACAGACAGAAAGATTCCTAAAAGAATTGAGAAGCAAGGTACAGGGAGAGTTGCGCTGGGACGAGATGTCACGATTTCTTTTCAGTACAGATGCTAGCCTTTACCAGCAGGAACCTCTTGGAGTTTTCTTTCCTAGGACTAAAGCGGATATTTCCCAGGCCATTAGGACAGCGGCCAAGTATCAGGTTCCTATTCTACCCCGGGGGGGAGGAACGAGTTTGGCGGGCCAAACGGTTACGCGTGGTCTAGTGATTGATGATTCCAAGCATCTAAACAGATTACTTGAGATAAATCATGAGGAGCATTGGGCTCGTGTCGAGCCAGGGATAGTATTGGACAATCTGAACCACGATCTTGCTCCGCATGGCCTTTTTTTTGCACCCGATGTTGCGACCTCTAGCCGGGCAACATTGGGAGGGATGATGGGCAACAATTCTGCTGGCGTACGATCGGTTTGTTACGGAAGAACTGTTGAGCACATTCTAGAACTGGATATCGTTTTGTCGACAGGGGAACAACTGTGTCTTAAAAAATTGAACTCTGAAGAACTGGAATCTAAATGTCTTCAGAATGATCGAGAAGGTGAAATTTATAAATCGGTTCGTGATTTAGTTTGTCAAAATCGTGATCTAATTCAGAAAAAATTCCCCGATGTTCCCCGGCGTTCAGGAGGTTACACGATTGACTCTCTTCTGGATGAAAACCATTTTAATCTCTCCAAACTGGTAGTAGGGTCAGAAGGCACTCTGTCTTTCGTAACGAGCGCCAAGATCAATCTCGAAAAGATTCCAAATGTTCGAATGATCGCTGTTCTGCACTTTCACACTTTGGCTCAGGCTATAGACGCGGTGCAGTTTATCCTCAGATATCAGCCCACGGCTGTGGAGATAATCGATGAGTATGGGATACGGTTATCTAAGTCGAATCCAGAAGCCTCTCGTCTGGTTAAATGTTTCCTGTCCGGTGATCCGCAAGCTGTTCTGATGGTAGAGTTTAGTGGGGCAACACAGCCAGAAATTACAGAGCTACTCGTAGCTATGAAATCCGACAAAGAACTGAGAAGACTGTACTACTATATACATGAGGCTTGGACCCAAGAAGCCCAGGAAATTGTCTGGGGGGTGCGAAAAAGTGCCCTTGGCCTAATGTTAGGGATGAAGGGAGATGCAAAACCGCTGCCTTTCATCGAAGATGCCTGTATCCCGGTTAAACATTTGAGTTTATATGTCAAGGAGGTTCTGGAATTGTGCAGGAAACTAGAACGACCTGTGGCTATGTATGCTCACGCCAGTGTGGGAGTTATTCACATTCGCCCAATACTTAACCTCAAACAGGCTGAAGATGTTGAAATACTTAAAAAGATTTCGGATCAGACATTTGAAAAAGTTCTAAAGTATGGAGGTTTTTGGAGTGGAGAGCACGGTGACGGTTTGGTTCGTAGCTTCAAAAACAGGGAATTTTTTGGAGATGCACTTTACGATGTTTTTAAAAGAATAAAAAAAGCTTTTGATCCTATCGGTTTGTTAAATCCAGGAAAAGTAGTCTCCTCGCATGATATTCGTAAGGATCTTCGGATTCATTCTAATTACAAAACACAGACCCCAAAAACCCATTTCCATTTTAGAGAAGACAAGGGTTTTGATAGGGCTATAGAAATGTGCACGGGGGTGGGGCATTGCCGCAAAACACTTGTGGGAACGATGTGTCCCTCCTACATGGCTACTAAAGAAGAAGAACATTCGACCCGAGGCCGAGCAAATGCCTTGCGCTTGGCGATCAGTGGCCAGCTTGGTCCCAATGCCCTGACTGGCCGAAGACTTTTCGAGGTAATGGATCTTTGCCTGGAGTGTAAGGCCTGTAAGTCCGAATGTCCTTCGAATGTTGACATGGCTCGTGTTAAGGCTGAATTTTTGTCTCACTACTACCAAAAGAATGGCTGGCCGCTAGGGAAGCGTTTAATTGCTAATACGAGGCGAATAGCAGAAATGGCATCCAAAATTGCCTGGCTAAGTAATTTGGCGGTAGGTAATCGTTTCTGTCGCTTTTTACTGGAATGGCTGGCCGGTTTTGATAGGAGACGATCTTTACCCCGTTACGCAAAGCAAACACTTGTTTCTTGGTTTAACTCTAAATCTATCCAGACTGAGGGAGAGATCATTACGATTTTTGCCGATACCTTCACTAATTTCCACGAACCTAAGATTGGAAAGGCTGCAGTTGCGGTTCTCGAAAGTCTTGGATACAGAGTACAACTTTTTTCTGCTGGTTGTTGCGGTAGGCCCTCTATTTCTAGTGGCGATCTTAAATCAGTTAAAGAGAATGCAGCGAATCTAATTACCTCCCTCTTAGAATTTGCCCCTAATTCTCCTGTGATAGTTTTGGAACCTTCCTGCCTTTCGACGCTGAGAGATGACTACCCTGACTTGCTCGATGATGAGCTAGCTTGTCGACAGGTGACAGATCGATGCTTAAGCCTGGAAGAGTTTCTGACGAAGTCAGAAGTTAGAGCCAATGTGTTAGAGAAGATCACCAGAAATTCTGGGAAACTTATGTACCATGGTCACTGCCAGCAGAAGTCACTAATTGGGATGGAAACTTCAGTTCGTATGTTGGAATTGTTGAAAGGATCCAATCTTACAATTTTGGATGCAGGTTGTTGTGGAATGGCAGGAGCATTTGGATACGAAAAAGATCACTACGAGATCTCTGAAAAGATTGGTTCCCTAAAGCTCTTTCCGGCTGTGCGAGAAGCCCCCGAGGATTGCCTGATTATGGCTCCTGGTTTTAGTTGCCGTTCTCAGATCCGACACTTTACTGGTCGAACAGCTTTTCACCCAATTGAAGTTATGGCTCGGTTACTGAAATAGAAATGAGTGATTGTGCTGCATAAAAGGCATTAAAAGAAATAGTGGAATTATGGGGTAATCGCCAAAGATGTTTTGTCGAGTTGAGAAGGCCTTACTACACCTAGAATATCTATCTCTTTAAGATTACCATCACTGATAATTTATAAAAGTTAACAAGGTAGTGAAGTAATCATTAGTGAACTCTGGATTATTTTCGGTCCATCTTGGATGTTAGTGTCTATGATGGGAGAAGCTAAGTCGGGATATATTAGGGATAGAATGCAAGTCGATGAAAATTCTTGCTGACTCTCGGATCAACTATTCAGTGGAGGCTTACTCTCAGTTTGGTGACGTTAAGCTTTTCGAACTTCCCCTGAATCTCAATCTAACTAGAGAAATAGATATTCTGATCATGCGATCAGACCTGAGAATCAACAGCGATCTTCTGACCCTTTGTACTCCAAAATTTATTGGTTGTCCTACCGTTGGAACAGATCACGTTGATTTCGATTATTTGAGCAAAATGGGAATAGGTTTTTCGCATGCACCGGGCTGTAATTCCGATGCAGTTCGAGACTATGTGATGTCATGTATCCTTCTTCTAGCTGTTCGTGAAAAACGAAAGTTGAGGGAAATGAAACTTGGCGTTGTAGGGGTTGGGAAGATTGGTAGTGCGGTGGCTGAGACTGCCTCGGAACTAGGAATGGAGGTTCTCCTTAACGATCCCCCTCGGGCCCGCCTAGATCAGACTTTTAATTCTTTGCCATTAGATCAACTAATGGACGTCGATGTACTAACTCTTCATGTTCCACTCAACCCTGTAGGACATGACCGAACTTTATATCTATTTGACCAGACCCGACTTAGAAAACTCCGGCATGGAACTGTGCTGATAAATGCTTCTAGGGGGCCGGTAGTCAGCAATGTGGCACTTGCATCTGAAATCCAAAGGGGTCGTTTGAAAGCGGTCCTAGATGTTTGGGAAAATGAGCCCAGAATTGATGTTGAGCTTTTGAAATTGGTTGAGATTGGAACGGCACATGTGGCAGGTCAAACCGTGGAGGCCAGAGTGAGGGGAGCTGAAAGTGTCTTTAAGTCTTGCTGTCAGTACTTGAGGGTAGTTCCTAAGTGGTGTTTTCCTGAGCGACCCAGTCCAATAAGAATTTGGCCTTCAGGTGAAAAAATGGAATTGGAAGAGCAGCTTCTTCAACTGGTGCAGAAAGTCTACAACATTGAACAAGAGGACAAAATGTTACGTCAGTTGGTTTATTTGCCGGCATCTAAGCGAATCAAACATTTTTATCAATTGAGGCGGAACAATGTTCACCGTGAGTTTTCAAGCTTCAGGGTTGAATTTACAACCAAAGGTACGCTTGCAGATGCCTGTCAGTCTTTGGGTTTTCAGGTTGAGTTCACAGTGGATAGAAAATAGTCTTACTATCAGATAAGATTTGTTGACACTACTATTCTAAGGCTTGCTACACAAGTAGAGGTGTTTTATCGTGTCTTTGGCAGCCACATCAATTTAGATCTTGCCCCTAGCCCGGGTGGCGGAATTGGTAGACGCACAGGACTTAAAATCCTGGGAGGGAAACCTCGTGCGGGTTCGAGTCCCGCCCTGGGCACTTTTATTTGAAACAATTCAAGTGATTAGATTTAGTTTAGGAAAAGCTCAAGACTGAAACGGGTCCAAGCTCCCACCTCTTTGTAGCCACTCAATCCAGAACAAAATTCGGGATTATCTCTAATCTCATGAGAGGTTAAAAACGGTCCTACGTAATTGTGAGAGCTGTAAGTAGAGAGTCTAATTTGTAGAGATTACTTTAATCGGCCTCTTGGATTTGAACAGAAATTGTTTCCCAGCGCTTGTAGAGAGTCTTAAGTTTGGCTGCCGTCTGTTCATGGTGTTTAGAGAGATCCTGGGCTCGACTAAAGTCTGGTTGTTTAGAAAGAGAGATTAAACGATCTTGTTGTCGGGCTTCAAGAATAGATATTTCGGCTTCCGTAGCTGCCACTTCTGTTGCAAGTCTCCTCAACTCATTTTTAGACATCGGTTGAGGTGGGTTTTGAGACACATTTTTTGTAAGTTTAGAGCTTGGTTTTTTTTGATGAACTGCATTATTCTTTTTCCACATTATATTTGCGTCAGAACCTTCTTGAAGGCCTTTCTTTGTTAAGTGGAAATAGCGATTTGTCACTGAGCGGATTAGGTAAAGATCATGAGAGATGAGAACCAAAGACCCCGAAAAATGTTTTAGAGCCGAAACCAAGGCCTCCCGAGTGTAGATGTCAAGATGGTTAGTTGGCTCGTCTAGAATCAATAGATCGACTGGGTGATAGAAGAGTCGAGCCAGAGCCAGTCGACTTCGTTCACCTCCACTTAGTTTGGTAAGCTCTTTGAAGACATTGTCTCCGCAAAACTGGAAGACAGCAAGATAGTTACGGAGTTCTTCATCTCGGGATTTTTTGTCCAGTCTCCTGATCACATCAAAAACCTTGATATCTTCCTTTTCAAAGTATGGATTCTGGTGAAGAAATCGACTAACCACACCCGCTCCCATTAGAACATGCCCCCTTTGAGGTTTTACATCCCTAGCCATTACACGCGCTAGTGTGGTTTTTCCAGACCCATTTGGTCCGAGGATCGCAATTCGATCTCCTTTGAAAACAGTCAGATCAATATCTAAGAGAAATTCTTTTTTTGAAAATCCCACTGTAGCCTTTTTCAGTTGCAGGTAGACTTGGCAGCAAGCTCCTGCACTAGCAACTGGCATAAGAGCTTTCCTCTTTAACTCTGTTGGCGGCTCGATCCACTTGGTCTTTTCCAGCTTTTTTCTGCGGTCCTGTGCTTGGCGAGTCTTTTGCCCGAAAAGATTACGCCTAACAAACTCTTGATTTCTTTTTTTCCACTCCTGTTGTTTTCGATACTGTTTCTTTTGGGACTGAATTTTTTTACTTCTTAGCTTAAGGGATTTGCTGAAGTTTCCCTGATAAATGTCCACTCCTCGATCAGAAATCTCAAAGGTCCTATTTGTTGTTGTATCAAGTAGATATCGATCATGACTAACAACCATAAAGGCAACTGAAAGAGACATTAGGTATTCGATCAACCACATCCTTCCTCGCAGATCGAGATGGTTAGTCGGTTCATCAAGAAGGATCAGCTCTGCCGGTTTCAGAAGAGCCTGGGCCAGAAGCAGCCTGCGGATCTCACCGCCACTTAGAGTGCTACAGCGTTGCTGAAATTGCTTTTTAGAAAAGCCTATTCCCATTAAAACTGTTTCGGTCCGAGCAGGATAATTATAGCCTCCTGAATTCTCGAATTCTGTCTGTAATGCAGAATAATTATTTGATAATTGGAGATTTTCGTCTTTTTTAGACTTGCTCAACTTCTCGCGAAGTTCAGCAAGCTTGTCTTCCATTCTGAACAGCGGACCAAAAACGCTAAGGGCCTCACTCAAAATCGTAGCATTTTCTAGTAATCTCGGAATTTGTGGAATGCAAGCCACCTTCAAACCAGAACAACTTGTGATATGGCCTTGATCTACTTCTAATTCTCCTGTGATTAAATTAACCAGTGTAGTCTTCCCAGAGCCGTTAGGACCTACCAGACCAACCCGGTCTCGATTCTCAATTTGAAGAGAAACTTTATCTAGAAGTAAATCAGATCCGTAGTTTATGGAGACATCCTGCAGTTTTACTAACATCACAGGTCGTTTTTTCTCATCAAAAAATGATGGGGGAAATTTATGCTAACGTAATTGATGTGGAGTCTATGACACAAGGGAATATTTTCTTATCAATTAATGATAAGAAAATATTCAAGTGAAGCAACTCAGATATTAGTAAAGTTATCGTTGACATTTTTTGGTTGTCAGTTTTGATATATCCGTTTCATCAAAGGGCATTTTTGGGTTTCTTTCAATCTTTTTTTGCAAGGCACAGCTACCGATGCCATATCTCAATCAGGTTTTCAAAGGCCTGGCCAGTTTTTTCGATGTCGGCAGAGGAATGGGCTGATGAAATCATTCCCCCAGGCCAAGACATAAGGTCCACTCCACCCAAGAGCATCCCGGCACGGATATCGTGAACAGTGGATGGAGGAGTCCCTTTCTTAAGGAAGGAAAAGGATGCCGCACCTGAATATATGTCAGACAACGTGATTTCTCTATTTTCCTGGTTGGGGAAAATGTGAAATTCTGAGAATTGACCGTAGACGAGCCAGTTTACTCCATGGCGTTCAATAACTTCATGCATCACTTGACGAAGTTGGGCAGCACTCTCATTAATTTTCTTTGTAGGCTTACCTGAAGCGATCAACTTAAGAGCAGCTATCCCTGCAGCTGCCGAGATAGAATTAGCATTGTATGTGCCATAATGGGAAACTCGCTGATTAGCATTCCAAATACGATCATTCTTGAAGCTCAATATGTCCATTACATTAGATCTGCCAACTAGTGCTCCACCGGGCAATCCTCCGGCCATCGCTTTGGCTACCAGTGCAAGATCCGGAGTGATTCCATAGTGCTCTTGCGCTCCTCCTGGAGCGCAGCGAAAACCGCTTATCACTTCATCAAAAATGAGCAAAATATTATGTTTTTTTGTCAGTTCTCGTGCAGTCTTTAGGTAATCAGAGGTAAGTGGAAAGCGTCCGAAACTTGCCCCAGTTGGCTCTAGAATAATTGCGGCGATATCATTGTTTTTCTCTATAATTGTCTTCAAATGAGTTTCATCGTTGGGGTTGCATAAAATGATGTCCTTTGCAATCCCTGGGGGAATACCAGCAGGTAGTGATCCGTCAAAGTGAGAATGAACTCCAAAGTTAACTTGATCGTGCCATCCGTGAAAATGAGACAAGTGTCGAACAATAATCATTTTTCCTGTAAAAGCTCGGGCAACTCGTATTCCGAGTAGGCTGGCTTCCGTACCAGAACTTGTAAACCGGACCTTTTCAGCACATGGCATCAATTGGGTGATCAGTTCTGCCCATTGAACTTCAAGTTCATGTGAGGCACCCAAATGAGTTCCTTTAGCCAATTGCCTAGTTACTGCTTCTGCGATGGCTGGATGGTTATGACCCAAAACGTGAGCACCATGTCCACCAAAGTAATCAATATATTCGTTGCCATCGATATCCCATTTATGTGAACCTTGTGCTCGATCAATCACCACCGGATGAGGTTTCATGTAGCGTGCATCATGCGTTACACCACTTGGAAAGAGTTGTTGAGCATTCTCATATAGAGCTGCAGATTGAGGAGTTTTCTCTTTGTAGCGGTTGCTGATAGATTTCAATTTGTCTTTCATCCAATACTCAAATCTTGCTGTGGTTTTCTAGGTTAGAGCATAGTTGGTATAACAGAATTCATTAAATCCTATATTTTGCTCTGATAAGCTTAACAGTGAACGGACCTACTAACAGCCTGTGTCTAGGAAAATTTTTCTCTAGATCCGCGGTTAGATCAGAGAATTGTAGGATTTTGATTCGGTTCATATGATAAAGGTGTACTATTTCTCAAGTGTTTCAATGGGTCTACTCTATTTACCCACAGTATATTAATCTAGTGTTCAAGACAATGGTCACTAGAAACTCATGCAAACTGAGATTGTAAAATATTAAGAGAGTGGTTCTGGTTGTTTCTAAAATTTTATGGGCGGTGTGTTAATGAAAGCCTGGAATGAGACTTCTTCTTGGGTTGAGGAAAACCTATATCATCATAGGTCCTACCTAAAAAAATCTCTTAATCTAATAGCTTCTGCAAACATTAT
>CAZMUJ010000085.1:0-31506 GCA_964569605.1 uncultured Acidobacteriota bacterium | reverse complement strand
AGCGAATTGTAATCTTAGTTTGAGAATTGGAAACTATAACGTCCTTAAATAAATGAAACACAATCGTTTATTCAAAATCGTTCTTACAGGACTTTTACTAATTTCTTTAGTAGCGATTTCTCTCAATCTTTTAAATAGGTTAAGAAAGCGACCAGAAATACCTTCAGTAGAACCACTTACTGATGATACTTCCCAGCGGATCACCGAAGTAGAGTTTAGCAACTATAAATCTGGAAATGTCGAGTTCCAAATAAAATCATCTGAGAGCACCTTAAATGAAAATGGCATTCAAAACCTTCGAGATGTTGATTTGAAGATCTTTCGTCCACCTGATCGAGTTCAGGCAGACCAAGTTCAAGCGGAAACAGCAAGATATGATAGCGAGAATAAATTAGTTGAATTCCAAAAGAATGTAAAGATAACGCTAAATGACAGAACCGTTATCTCTGCTGATCAAGCTTTCGCTGATCTAAATAAGCATTCAGTCTCTATCTTAGAAAAGTTCGCTATCTCCACTGGCAAGGCAGAAGGCGAAGGGAAGAGGTTGCTTTACGATACACAAAAAAATCTTTTGAGAATAAAGAAAGGGTTGGTTTTAAGGATTCCCACGGACATCGGAAACCTAGAAATTACTTCAGATGAAATGATTTATAGGCCTCAGGAAGGCTATATATTTATGTCTGGAAAGTGTCGTATTGATACCGTCCAAAAAAGCCTTCTTTCTGAACAAATCCATCTTTGGTTAGATGAAAAACAAAAATTCGAAAGAGCAGTCGCACTAGGAGGAGTTGTTTTTAATAATAAAGAAAGTTTAATCAAGGGCGAAAAGCTTACAGCTTGGCTTTCTGCCAATAATGGTCACCTCATTAACTTTACTTTAGCTTCAAGTAAACCTAATGTTCCCGCGGTATATCAAGGCGGAAGGGGGACGGGCCCAATGCTAAGAGCTTATGACATAAAAGGAGTATTTACACATGACAACAATCTAGGCAAGTTAGAATTTCAAATCATTAAGGCAGTGGATTTGGTGGAAATCAAACACCTAAATGCCGGAATTAAATCTGGTCGATCAGATCATTTGACACATGTTACACAAACAGATTCTAGTTACGAAACATTAGATTTGAGCGGCAATGTTGAGTTAATTCGAGAACAATCCGGATCACGTCAAACCATCCAGGGTGATCAGTTGGTATTAAATCTATCATCAGGGGCAAACCTAGATGGATTTCAGGTGTTAGGCGAATCATCGGTTAGTAGGGAACTCGCAGGTCTTCAAAGCGTTGTGACTGCTAAGGAGAAAATAACCGCTTCTTTTGAAAATGGGCAGATTAAAAGACTCCAGACTGAGGGACTTTCTAAACTCCTTGATGAAAACAATGGAAGAAAAAGCTCTATTGAAGCCTCACAGTTCATTAGTGAATATGAAAATGGAAGACCTTTATTCTTGACTGCCAATGGACCAGTATCTCTGGAATTTGGAAGAGGAAAGAGTTTATTTCAAGGAAGATCGAAAAAGCTCATGATGCATTACAACAAAGAAGGAGTCTTGGAAAGAACTGAGCTGTTTGGCTCTATTGAACTCTTTAATAAAAGCGATAAAGAAAGAATAGTTCTTTCCGGTGGAAGGGGCCTCATTAGAAATAGTGCTAGGAACATTGAGTTATTCGGAGCTCCTCTCCCTCAGATTCGAACCTTCACAACATTGGACCGAATACAGAGCACCACAACAGCCTCACGTATTCATCTTAATGTTGAGAGAGGAGGGATTGAAACTTATGGTCCCACTGAAACTATATTGGAGGGGGAAAACCCCTTGATTCTGAAAGCAGGGAAAATGGAAGTGGATAGTGGCTATCAATGGATTAATTATTCACTAAAACCACGGATGAAATTATCTGAAAGCAGTATTAAGAGTAGTTCTATGCGCTTGAACTTGCACCGTGATCAACTCATAGCAGATGGAGATATTAGAGCATCAGTAACCTTAAAAGAGACAGTAACTCCTTCTCAATATAATATTATTTCCGATAGGTTGACACTCAACAGATCCTCTTCTGAAGCTATTTTCAAAGGTAACGTAAAGGCAACAACAAAGGATCTAGACATCGAATCTAACGAAATGACGCTACATTTTTTAACCCCTTCACTTACCAACCTCCAAAGAATCGTAGCAGAAGATAGAGTGATTTTGGATAAAGGAGATAGGAGTGCACTTGGAGAAAAAGTGATATATGTGCCCTCAGATGGAACTGTGATTGTTACTGGAGAAAAAGCTCAGGTTACTGATTCTAAAAACGGTAGAGCCTTTGGTTCTAAATTGACCTTCAATTTAGCTGATGATAGCCTGCTGATCGAATGAGAACCTCCAAATCCCCACTTAGTTCAATCGAAAATAATTTAGTTATTCGACAATTAGATAAGACTTATCGAGGCCGTAAGGTTGTCCGTCAAGTATCCTTAGAAATTAATAGAGGAGAAATAGTCGGGTTATTAGGTCCCAATGGGGCTGGGAAAACCACCACCTTCTATATGATTGTTGGCTTGGCGGCACCTGATAAAGGAGAAGTATTACTAGACGGTAATGATATTACAAACCTTCCGATGTATGTTAGGGCTAGAAAGGGGATAAGTTATTTACCTCAAGAGCCTTCTGTCTTCCGTCGTTTGAGTGTTGAAGACAATCTATATGCGATAGCTGAGACTCTTGAATTTAACCAAGGACTCGCCGATCAAACCGTTAGTAACCTTCTTGAAGAATTTGGAATATCCTCTCTTAGAAAGCAATCCGCATATGCTTTGTCTGGAGGGGAAAGGCGTCGTCTCGAAATTGCTCGATCTCTTGTAATTAAGCCATCTTTTATATTGCTTGATGAACCATTTGCTGGAATTGATCCATTAGCAGTCCAAGATATTCAAAGTATTGTCGTAGAACTCAAAAAGCGCAAGATTGGTGTTTTGATTACTGACCATAATGTTAGAGAGACTTTGAAAATAACTGATCGAGCCTATATCATTCGAGAAGGCGCTATTTTCCGGTCAGGAACACCCAATATGCTATCTTCTGACCTTGATGTTCGGAAGGTGTACTTAGGAGAACAATTTCAGCTCTAATGGAGCTATTCCTAGGGATACATAGGAGGACGGGTTGAATCGACTTCAACTCAAAACTGGTCTCTCAGTTAAGCTTTCACAACGTTTAAAACTCACACCTGCATTACAGCAGAAGATTAAGCTTCTTTCTCTAAATCAAGTTGGGCTTGCAGAATTACTCAAGCAAGAGCTTTCAGAAAACCCTGTGTTAGAAGAGCTGACTGACCTAGGAATGACAACAGAAGATCAACAAAATACTTTAGATGGCGAGGAAGCATCCAATGAAAAGGTGTTGTCAGACACCGAAATAGACTATTTTTTTGAGGACTATCTTCCTTCACCTTCTAGAACCCGACTCGAACGCGAAAAGAAAAACGACTATTTAACTACTGAAGATACATTAGCGAAACCACTAACACTCCAAGATCACCTGAATTGGCAACTCAATTTAACAGAGGTAAGGTCAAATATTTATAGAATTGCCTATTTTATAATCGGAAATATTAATTCTGATGGTTACTTATGTGGATCTGATACTGAGATTTGCCAACAATTAGATGTTTCTTTAGAAGATCTAAATGAGGCTCTTTTAATTGTCCAGTCATTTGATCCTATAGGGGTTTGTGCCAGAACCTTAAAAGAGTGCTTGCTGATTCAACTTTGCGGCTTAGGACACAAAGGAAGTGTGGCAGACAAACTAGTACGAAAACATCTTGGAAATATAGGAAACAACCAGAATAAAAGTCTTGCAAAGTCTCTTAAATGCAAGGTCTCTGAAATTGACAAAGCCTTAAAGTTAATACGACGACTCTCTCCTGCACCGGGCCAACAGTACAATCTACGAAAGCCACAATTTGTAGAGCCAGATGTTTATGTGAAAAAGGGAAGGGAAGGATATAAAGTAATTATTAGTGATGATGGTTTACCAAAGCTTAGGATTAACACCTCCTATCGAAGGATCTTACGTAACAAGTCAATATCTAAGGAGACAAAAAGCTTCGTAAGAGAAAGATTCCGCTCAGCAATTGATCTCTTAAAAGGTGTCAATCAGCGTGAAGATACTCTTTACAGAGTTTGTGAATGGGTTGTCAAGCATCAAAAGAGGTTTCTTGACAATGGGTTCTCATATCTCAAGCCTCTTCTAATTAAAGATGTTGCTAAAAAATTAGAAGTGCACTCATCTACAGTTAGTCGTATTGTGTCCAATAAGTTCATACATACTCCTCAGGGAGTTCTTGAACTACGCATTTTTTTTAACATTGGAATTGAAGGGGTCGGGAACCAAAGCTTTTCACAAGCCCAGGTCAAGGAGATTATTCGAAAAATAATTAAAAACGAGGATCCTTTTAAACCACTTTCTGATAGGTTGATAGTAGAACTTCTAACCAATAAAGGCATCAAAATTACTCGGCGGACGATTGCTAAATATCGTTCTCAAATGAACATTGAGGGTTCGAGGAAACGTAATCGAACCACTTAATTTCGTATCCATCAAATTGGATCAATGCCTCTTACAAATAATCCCTACCATATCGTTATCGTCACAGGCATGAGTGGCGCTGGAAAGCACACCACTGCTACAGCCTTAGAGGATTTAGGATTCTTTTGCGTAGATAATCTTCAACCTTTATTTTTGACAAAACTTGTAAAGATGGGAAATTTAACAAAAAAAAAGGTTGTCAAACTAGCAGTCGTTATTGATATTAGATCTGGAAGACGATTGACCGAACTTCAGACCGTCTATGAAAATCTCAAGAAATCTGGCCATAGAGTAACTGTTGTATTTTTAGATGCCTCAGATGAAGTTCTAGCCAATCGCTACAGGGAAACACGCAGGTTGCACCCAATAGCAGGGAAACAAGGCTTAATAGAGAGTGTTCAAGCTGAAAGAAAACAGGTTACAAGTCTTCAAAACTTGTCAGATTTAATAATAGACACCACTGAAACCTCTGTACACGAATTAAATAAATTCATACAAAAGAATTTCTCAGAAATTGAGAAACCCCACAAGCTGCAGGTCACTTTGGTTTCTTTTGGTTACAAATATGGCTTGCCATTAAATGCAGATGTCATTTTAGATGTAAGATTTTTACCAAATCCTTTTTTCGACCCTTTTCTGAAACCTCTCTCAGGTAATGATCCTGAAGTGAAAAGATTTTTTATAAAAAATGCTGAGACTAAGGAAGTGATAGATCGATTTATAAAGCTTTTTTGTTTCTTGATTCCTAGATATCAGGAGGAGGGGAAAAAATATCTAACCGTTGGAATAGGCTGCACTGGTGGAAGACATCGGTCGGTTTATGTTTGCAAAGAAATAAGAGAAGCTTTGCTCAAAAATAAGTTTCTAGCAAACCTCCAACATCGTGACATTGGGAGGTGATTGTAGTGAATATTAATTTACTGTCACTTCCCGTAATGAAACATTTCTACTGTGCTAGACTCTAATTAACTAATGGTTGTACTTAGAATTAGATGTAACGCAATTAAACTTTCCTTCTGTATCCTCGCAATAATCAGCCTCCTATTGGGGAATATTTTATCGGGGAAAAGCTACTACCCCCCTAGGATAGCGTTTGTTGAGGGAAAGGCGAGTTATGAACCTGCCGGAGAGGTTGAGTGGTCTGAGGTTACTATAAACCTTCCTTTACTAAGCGGTGACCGAATAGTTTCTCTTCCGAAATCTCGTGTCGAAATTGAACTTGGTGAAGGAAATTTCCTAAGGATGGGAGAAGACACAGACATTATTTTCGGAAATATAATGGGAGTGTATGGTGACGTTGATCTTAAGATTGGAGAAATTGTGTTGCGGGTCACTGATACATCTAAGCTCTATGTCCATCTTCCACTATCAACAGTAAAAATCAAGAAAAGAGGTTACTATCACTTTTTTGTAGACAATAAAGGAGTCAGTCAAATAGTTGTTTGGAAGGGGAAAATCCAGGTAGAAAACTCCTCTGAAAAAAAAGATGCTCAGACTGGCGACTATCTACTCATCAATCATTCCGACAAAATTTCAATGGATACTACGGCAGCTATTCAAAAAAATGAACTG
Source organism: uncultured Acidobacteriota bacterium (assembly GCA_964569605.1). Taxonomy (GTDB): domain Bacteria; phylum Acidobacteriota; class UBA6911; order RPQK01; family CBDAPI01; genus CBDAPI01. The sequence goes on along the minus strand of CAZMUJ010000085.1, from coordinate 25,361 downwards.
GATCTTTGGAGTGATCGAAGAGATGCTCGATTTGCAGTTAGTGATTCGGTGTCTAAATTAGGTGCATCCTACGCAGGAGTGTACGATCTGGATCATCATGGCCTTTGGGAACATTTATCTAATTACGGAGATGTTTGGTTTCCAAGTGTAACTGTAGGATGGGCTCCATATCGTCTTGGTCGTTGGGGCCATTATTCAAACTGGGGATGGACTTGGATCAGTAATGAGCCATGGGGATGGCTCCCATACCATTACGGACAATGGCACTATTATGAGCCTTATCAAAGGTGGTGCTGGGCTCCGGGAAACTTTTCCTATTGGTCTCCAGCAAGAGTTAATTTCTACTGGGGATCTGGATATGTTGGATGGTCTCCGTTGGGCTACAGCTTTGGATTTGGTTCTCGACCTGGTCGCTACCACGGTAATATTGATAATTCTGTCACCATAATCAATAACTACAACACTCGTGGTGGACCGCTTACTGTGGTTACTGAAGAAAACTTTCGAAGATCAAAAGTTGGATTAAACCGTGTAAGAACGTTGAGTAAAACTTTGACATCTAGTTTGAAGGAAGGCTTACCTAAGGGGCTTGCAAAGGAAGCTACCCAGAATCGAAGTCGTACTTCTTTCATTGCAGCCACTGACCTTTCTAAAACCAGATCTCAGGCTAGAAATAATCGAAGCTCTTTCAATAATAGAAAAAGTGTGAATAGAGGAGAACTTCGTACTTATTCTCCTGGTAGTCGACAAATAAAGACCAGAGACTCTTCTTCTACGGGCAGGATAAAAGAATCAAATTCAAAATTAATTAGGTCTTCTCGGAAAAATAGCGGTAAACAGAATCCAGCCCGCCTGACAAATGATTCCTCAAGTGTTGGATCTCGATCTGGATATTCTCGAACGAGACTTAATCGTCGGAACAAAAATCGTTTCTCAACCAATAGTTCCCGAATGAGAATCGAAAGAGGTAGCAAGACCCAGGGATCCACTTTTTCTCGAAGTCGTTCCTCGTCTACCTCAAGGGGCAAGGTTAATCAGGGTTCGATTGCACGTCCTCGGACTCGGTCCGAATCGACACCGAGAAACGTCGGACCGTCAGTACGCAGGTCACGCCGTTAGAAAAGTCTTCATCTGCCGATAAGGAGATCTGATTTCCCATCATTTGACCGGAAATATTAGAGGACTTAAAGCTTCGGAACGGCGAACTCTTGAGCTAACTTTTCGGCGCAAGGTATCTCCTCGCATGATCATTTCATACGAGTTGGCCAGTCACATCTGTTCAATATCAAGTAAATTAAACCGTCAAATTGGGTTACTTATAACCAGAAAGGGTACAATTCGTAATGTTGTAGTAGGAGATTCTGCTCAGCTGATGCTTCCCAGTATAGGTAGGCTCAGAGGAGGTGCCAGTCGTTTTAGAGGTCTTCGGTTAGTTCATACTCACCTTAAGGGAGAACCTCTTACAAAAGATGATCTAAATGATCTTGCTCTCTTACGTCTCGATTTAATTGCTGCAATTGGTGTTTTGCCTGATGGAAGGCCGGGAAACCTTCATGCTGCCTATGTAAATCCATTTTCTGACAATCACCAGTTCAAGGGTGAATCTTTCCATTTCCTGAAGTTTTCTCAATTGAATAATCTTGAATTTGATTTTATTTCTTCTATTGAAGCAGTGGAAGAAGAATTTTCAAGAATAAGGCGTAATTCGTATGGAAAACAAGAAAATGAAATAGCAATTTTAGTCAGTTTAGTTAAAGGTCCAGATCATTATTCGGAAATGATTGACTTAATTAGGTCATCTGGCGTTCAGTTAGGTAGCACAATTCGACAAATCAGAAACAAACTCCATCCACGCACCGTTGTGGGAAAAGGAAAACTTCAAGAGATTGTCCTAGAAAGCATGAGATCTCAGGCTAATGTAGCTATCTTCGATATTGACTTAAAACCTGCCCAAGCTCGATCGTTTGAGGATGCTACCGGCCTGAAGGCGATTGATAGAACTCAACTTATTTTAGATATATTTGCTCAGAGAGCTAATAGTAGAGATGGAAAGTTGCAAGTTGAGCTAGCTCAACTTAAATACTCCTTGCCAAGGCTTACCGAAAAGGATGAAGGCCTTTCTAGGCTAATCGGTGGAATTGGAGGAAGGGGACCTGGAGAAACAGTTCTAGAGATTGGTCGTAGAAGAATAAGGCACCGCATCAGAGCGCTTGAAAAAAAAGTCTCTTCACTTTCTAAACAACGTGGGTTGCGAAGGGAAAAGAGAAGACAGAAAACAGTACCAGTCCTTTCTATAGTTGGTTACACAAATGCCGGAAAGTCGACCCTCTTGAATTCTCTCACAAATAGTAAGATCTTGGCTGGTAACCAATTGTTTATGACCCTTGATCCCACTAGCCGAAGACTTCGGTTCCCGAGGCATGAAGAAGTTGTGATTACGGATACCGTTGGTTTCATATCAGGCCTACCACCTGATCTAATCGCTGGGTTCCAAGCAACCCTGGAAGAACTAGGTGACGCCGATTTGCTTTTGCATGTAATCGACATCTCTAATCCTCGTGTTGACCAAAATATTGAGGCGGTAAATAAAACTCTGAGCACAATTGGCGTCGCTGAGAAACCTACACTTTTGGTGCTAAATAAGATTGATCTCATAGACAAGAGAAAACTTCAGCAATTTCAACGAAGATATCAAGGCGTTAGTGTCAGCTCTTTATACCGCAAAGGACTTGATAACCTCGTAGAGTCTGTTAGTAGAATCCTGCCCCACAAAAAAAGATTTTCCTCCTATCAACTTAATAACTATGATTAATTGTTGAAAAAAACTTTAGATTTCTTTTTTTTAACAATAATTGGAGTCTAGTTCCTGTCATTGAACAATGATCTCTATGAGATGCTTTTTCTACGTTTTGTCAATAAATAGAAATTTTGAATTCTATGCCTACAGAATTGAAGCCACTACTCAGTCAGCCTAGGGCAATTTACTACTTAGTAGTTACCATAATACTCCAGTTATTTTTCCTTATAAATGCCTTCTACGCTCAAGATAGATTTATAAAGCCGACCAGGAATCGAGGGCTTAAGCCTTCTTATACAAAATCCATAGAATCACGATTGATTCAAAATACATCCTTAAGCCCCGAGCCAATAAGCAAGATTAAGTGGGTTGAAAAACTTGGCTCTCAAACCTATTCATCGCCCGTGATAGCAGACGGAAAGGTATTTATTGGAACTAATAATTATTTCCCTAGAAATCCCTTCAAAGCAAATGACATGGGTGCATTGATGGCCTTTAGTGCGGCAGACGGAGAATTTTTGTGGCAATCACTTTCAAAAAAATTAAAGACTGGGTCCGCACAAGATTGGCCAAGGGTTGGTGTGTGCTCAACGCCCTTGGTTGTTAGAGATCGTATTTACTATATAAGTAACCGAGCTGAACTTTTATGTCTCGATACCGAAGGATTCTTGGATGAGGAAAACGATGGACCTTTTTCTTCGGAAGCTGTTGATCCACAATCACCAGATATAATTTGGACTCTGAATCTCATTAAAGAGTTAGGAGTCTATCCTCACAATGCATCAAATTCCTCTCCTGTAGGTTTGGGGAACATCCTTTTTGTGGGGACCTCCAATGGTCGGAACAGTGATCATTCTAGAATACCCTCTCCTAAGGCACCTAGTTTGATTGCTGTTAATATGAAAACTGGAAAGTTGATTTGGGAAGACAACTCTCCAGGGGTGGAGATCCTTCATGGCCAATGGAGCTCACCGTATGTATCTATGATTGGGAATATTGCTCAGGTAATCATGGGCCAAGGTGATGGCTGGGTACGTTCCTTTGAAGCGCATACAGGACGGCTCTTATGGGAATTTGACACCAATCCAAAAGAGTCTATCTATCCATTTACAAGAAATAGTATTCTAGCGACTCCTGGTGTGTGGAATGACCTTGTATATATAGCTAATGGTCAGGATCCTGACCATGGACAAGGAAAGGCTAATCTTTACTGTATAGATGCTACGAAGCGCGGAGACATTACAGAAAGTGGCCTTGTCTGGAGTTATAGTGGAATTAATAGATCTCTATCTAAGCCAGTCTTTACTAAAGGACTTGTTTTTTACCCAGATCTAAGTGGATTTTTACACTGCCTTGACGCTAAAACGGGTGAGCTTTACTGGATACATGACTTTTTTTCTTCTATCTGGGGTTCCCCAATTATATCCGGTGAAATACTTTATCTAGGCGACGAGGACGGTGACATTGTCTCTCTCAAGACAGGAAAGAAAAAGATGGTGTTATCTGAAAACAACCTTGGATCATCGATCTTTTCCACTCCCGCAGTATCTAACAAGGTTCTTTATATTGCTACGAGTGAAATGCTTTTCTCTATTTCAATAACGGAGTAAGCTAACGATATGAAAGACAGATCATTCCTGGACCTTCGGAGCTATATTTCATTTCTACGAAGTGAAGAAGAGCTTGTAGTAGTTGAAGCTCCTGTAGATGTTAACCAAGAAGTTGCAGAAATCCATCGTAGGGTCATTGCTGCTGATGGTCCTGCTCTTCTATTTACAAATGTTGAGGGGTATTCATTTCCGGTAGTCACCAATCTTTTTGGAACTCGAAAAAGAGTTGAGTTCGCATTTGGAGAAAAGCCCTTACTATTTATAAAAGATCTAGTGAAACTATTGCAAAGATCCCCCCCCTCCATTAAAAATCTTTGGGAAAATCGAGATATCTTAAGGTCTGCTTTCAGGATCGGCACCAAACAGAGAAAAACGGGAGAAATAAACGAAATAATTAATAATTCCTTGGATTTGAGCCATCTTCCGATTCTTACTAGTTGGCCAGAGGATGGCGGCCCATTCCTAACATTACCTCTAGTATTTACAGGTAGCCCAAGTGGGCACGCTCCGAACCTTGGTATCTATCGAATGCAAGTTCATGGACCTAATAAGGCTGGAATGCATTGGCAAATTGGAAAAGGTGGTGGGTATCACTACAGTTTAGCGGAAAGCATGCGTCAACCTTTGCCAGTTACTGTATTTTTAGGAGGTCCGCCAAGTCTAATTCTTGCTGCCGTTGCACCTCTTCCAGAAAACATACCAGAAATATTGATGGCATCTCTTATTCTTGGGAAAAAACTCAGAATGATTACAGGGCTTGGTCCCCACCCAATACCAGAAAAATGTGAATTTGCATTGGTTGGAAAAGTATTACCCGACCGAAGATTTCCAGAAGGACCATTTGGGGACCATTATGGATATTATTCCTTAATACATGACTATCCAGTTTTTGAGCTTCAAAAAATATATCAACGTAGAAACGCTATTTATCCTGCTACAGTTGTAGGCAAACCTAGACAGGAAGATTTTTATATTGGAGATTTTCTTCAGGAGCTTTTAAAACCTATCTTCCCATTGGTGATGCCAGGAGTTGTCGACATTTGGGCGTATGGAGAGACTGGTTATCATTCCCTAGCCGCAGCTGTAGTTCGTGAGCGTTATAGGAGAGAGGCTATGGCAAGTGCATTCCGAATTTTAGGAGAGGGACAATTGTCCCTGACAAAATTTCTTTTTGTGACAGATAAGCCGGTAGACTTACTCGATTTCAAGGCCACTTTAACTCATATCCTAGAAAGAACCAATCCAGCAAGGGATCTATATGTCTTGTCTAATCTAGCAATGGATACCCTTGACTATACTGGACCGCGGGTAAACGAGGGATCCAAAGGTGTATGGTTAGGATTAGGAGACCCAAAACGGTCATTACCAAAGGTATTTGCTAACAAAGAGATCCCGATTGGCGTAGACAAAGTGATAGTGTTTTGTCCCGGCTGCTTGGTCATCGGGTGTAAATCTTGGCTCGATGAGCCTGAATTAGCAATCCGTCTCGCGAAGCATCCAGCGTTTGCTGATTGGCCATTATTAATCCTTACCACCGAAGCAGAACGGGCAACAGCAAGCTCAATAAATTTTCTTTGGACAACGTTTACACGTTTTGAGCCAGCAGCAAACCTTTTCTCTAAAAATACATTCATTGATAGAAACCATATCTCTTACGAATTTCCAATTGTTATCGATGCTCGCATTAAGCCTAACTACCCTAAAGAACTCAGTTGCTCTTCTGAAATATCTGAAAGGGTAAGTAATCGATGGAAAGAATATTTTTCAGCCAGAGTTGAAATGGGTGATGCTGAAAAAGGTCATCTAGATTAAATACTTCAATAGCTTCTTAAATGTAATTACTTTTCGGTTTACTTAGAGCTGAGTTCTAATGAAAAAATCATAACACCTAGCTTCCGAGAAGATCCCTCAGCCTTTTCAGTATAAGTTGGATGTGAGTTTATTTCTATTTTCACAATATCAGGCTCAGGATTATTAAAGGGTAGTATGAATTCTAAACGGATTTCAGATTTCTTTTCGAAGGACTTGCTTCCCACTAAAAGATTGTTCACAAGTAAACTTAACTTTGTAGTGGATGGAGTGTAACCATGAATTTTCAGTACTTTTGGGAATCCTTTTGTCTGTATAACCGCCACTGCACTATCAGATGTCCATCTAAATCCTCTTTTATCTCTCTCATGCCAGTACCAGCCTGATAGCAGCTGTGGATTATGCATTCCGGTGTCAAAATCAATTCTTTTCCCAAAGTCGAATAATCGGGTACGTGAAGGCTGAGAGTGCTCATATTTCCACAGTTTAGAAAGTTTTAAACGAAGTTTAGTCCTCATTTCATTATGGACGAGAATGCCCCAGAATTCTGCATGTGGATACCATCCAAACCCAAGGTAGGATAGAAGTCCTCTAAAAGGAAAAAGCTTAAGATAATCCGATCGATCTGCTCCGCAAGGAAGTTGGTGGATAAATTGAAGTCCACTTTCCCTGAGACACCGAGACAGTTTCGAGGGGGTTAAACTCGTAATCTCTGAAAAGCTTTTGTGTTCACGTAGGAATCCCGGATTGTAACGATTTATGTATTGGTGTCGAAGGCCCTTCGGTAGATATTGGGGGAAATAAAGTCTTGTATGTCCTTCATAAGGGTAGAGTCGATTTGGTGTTGAAAAAAAAATCATCCCTACTTTACTGATTACCCTCTTCAACTCCTTAAGAACCTTAATCTGCTGCTGAATTCCTCCCTGAATATGTTCAAGAACATCTTGTGCAAACACATAGTCAAAGGTTTGATTTGTAAAGGGAAGATCCTCTCCAGTAGCCCGAACAAAATACGTCTTTCTATCGGGTTTTGTCAGTTTAATGATGTGGTCGGTGGGATCCACTCCAACATAATATCCACAGCGGCCTTTTAAGATCTCTGACAAGCCTCCAATACCACATCCGAGGTCCAGAACTCGTTTTTCTTGTAGGTCAATCAAAGCAAGACGTTGGTAATTCTCTAGCATAAATGAAGCACGCTCAGGTCCTGTATTCCAGAAGTCAATCCAGTGTTTTATCGAAGCTTTATCCCCGTCACCAAAAATGCTTTTTGCTACCTCTTGTAAATTTTTGTTAACGGAAGGGCAGTTTTCAGTTATATGTTGTGGCTGAGTTTTCGTTGTGGCTTCATCTGGATCAGAGAACCAGAAATTAATTTCTCGACAAGAGGGACACTTGTATGTTTTCCAAAACAAAAATCTATTAGTTGAAAGGCTTGAAGAAAACTGGGAAGCCCCACATTCAAAACATACATTGATAGGCCCTTTAATCCTACCTTCATTCTTTATTTGAGAGGCTAGTCCAAGGGTAAAGGCCCATCCATACCTGCTGAAACACAAATTAAAGCGTGTATCTAATACCCTAACTATTAAGTTCATCCACCGAACCATTCGACGTAAAAGTTTAGGGGGAATTAAATTCAGAAGAAGAGCAGGAAAAGGATAGTGTTTAATTTTATTTGGTTCTGGTGGTCTAAGAAAAACAAAACCGGAATGGAGCGTCTGAGTTTCTAATTCCTTGAAGCCCGAAACCGTTGTAGCGAGCTCTAGAAAGCTTTTTCGAGTAAAACAATTTACATGGCCTCCCCCAGCAAAAAAAAATCGATAAAGCCGATCGTCAAGAAATGATGCACCAGGCACTGAAGCCCACAGAATCCCATCGGCTTTTAGAACTCTCTTGATTTCAAGTAGGCTGTTAGCGACGGACTCGAAATGTTCAAGAGAGTTGTTACAGACAACTAGATCAACGGAACGGGACTTAAGAGGAATAGCTGCAGCATCTCCAATTATTCTCTGGTTATTTGTCAGGAGCTGTGAACCAATCACAGAAAGATCTACAGCCACTACTGAGGCTGGAGTCAACTTATAATTAAAACTTCCGCTGCTCGATCCAAGATCTAATACAAGCTGGCTTTCGTGTAAGTTTTTGAGAAGAGCTTGCACGGACAATTTCTAAATATCTAAGTTGTTTAACTTTGTAGTTCATTGAGATGGATAACTCTCTTCCTTTTTCCATAATTGAATTAACTATAGAGAAATAAAGAGAACACGAATCTAAATTAGAGGATGTGATTTCAGTAATTAATTTCTAACAATTGATCCAACAATCCTTAATTTTCTACCCTGCAAGCAATTTCTAAAATTCATGAAACACCTAATTCTGGATGATAGAACGTTTGATATAGTCAAGCTTAGGAAAGTCTTTCTTGAGGTATTTATTTCCTTCCTCAATTAATCGCCCTTGGGAAGGACCCCTTCCCTGGGGAGCTCCCTCACCGTAGCCAGAGTAAAGAGAATCAACAACAGACATTCCTTCGACGACCCTACCGAAAGGAGAAAATCCTTGGCTATCAAGTCCAAAGTTATCCCTATAATTTATGAAAAATTGAACAGATCGGCTGTTAGGTAATCCGGACTTTGCGAAAACAATCGTACCTCTTTGATTACGTTGCTCCACCTTATCATCTATGATCGTAGAAGCCCTCCACACTCGGTTTAATTCAGGGTTACCATGTATGCCAAATTGTGCCACAAAACCTTCAAGAACTCTGAAGAATGCTATATCAGTAAAATATCCAGACTTTGTCAAATTGTAGAAGCGGTCTGCACCGCGCGGTGACCAGAATCGTATAACTTCGATAATGAAATCACCTTTTGAGGTCTCAAATTTCACCTTAAATACCTCTGGGGCTCTTTCATTAAGACTGGCAGGCTTGAAAAGCTTTCTAGATTTTGAAACCTTTTTTTGTGTTTTTTTCACCTCTGATGGTTTTAGCTTGGGTGAAAGGGTCCTTTTAGCATCCGGGGGTGTGCTTTTGGGAGTCGTAGATTTCTTATCCTTAATGTTTAAACTGGGTTTTGGAGGAGGAGGAGTCTGTATTTCCTTTGCGCCATCCTTCGTTTTCTCATCAGAAGCAGGTTGCTCAGACGTACAAGTGGCCAAAATTAAAAGGCCTCCAATAAAAATAGATTGAAAAATAGTTTTCATAATATCTTTTCCTTTTTTAGGATCATTTCACTTGAATTAAATTATTTCAAGTCTGTTTTCGATCCATTTAACTTGAGTCAATATTTACAAGGCATCTCCCTTACTACTCTTCAAAAGTGAAATACCTGAGGCTTTATGGAGGAATTTTTTCCACAAAGAGAGTATGTCTTCGAGAATTAAATATGACGATGGTAGAAATAGGAGTGCAATAACTGTCGAAAATAAAATTCCAAAAGCCAATGAAATTGCCATTGGAATTAAAAACTGTGCCTGGATACTCTTTTCCAATAATAGAGGAGTCAATCCCAGAAAAGTGGTAACCGAAGTGAGAATAATAGCTCTAAACCTAGCCCGAGAAGCGTTTCTAATTGCATTGACAAGTGGAAGGCCTTCAACCCGTCTTCGATTAATGTAATCTACAAGAACAAGACTATCATTCACGACCACACCTGCTAGGGCAACAATCCCGTACATCGAAATTATCGTTAGATCTATGCCCAAAAGTAGATGTCCAAAAATTGCTCCTACTAGTCCAAAGGGAATTAACGACATTATAAGAAATGGTTGTACATAGGATCGTAAAGGTATTGCTAACAAGGAAAATATTCCGAGTAGAGCTATTGAAAACCCATTCAATAGTCCATCAAGTGTGTCGCGCTGACTCCTCTGTTCTCCCTCAAACGAAAAGGTGAGACCAGAATATTTTTCAACTAAGGCTGGCAGAAAGGATGACTCAAGATCTGCTATGATTTCATTGGAATTCGACTGACTTTCGTCTACATCTGCCGTTACATTAATTGCTCTATTTCGGTCTACGCGCTTAATTTCTGCAGGGCTCCTATCCATATCAAGATCAGCCACAAGAGAGAAGGGGATTTCCCGTCCCTGAGGGCTTCGAATTCGCATCCCTTCAAGATCCGAAAGAGATCTCCGATTCTTGGAAGGATATCGAACCATAACTTTAACCTCATCCCTGCCTCGCTGAATCCTCTGAACCTCAGCTCCATAAAAAGCCTGACGTACCTGAAGAGAAAGATCTGCCAGAGTTAGGTCTAACGTCTCTGCTCCTGGCAACAGGGATAGCTTTATTTCCTTCTTTCCTGGTAGCATGGAATCCGTTATCTCATGTACTCCAGCATATTGTCCAAGATGCTCTTTTAATTCTTCGGCTGCATTCTCAAGGTGAAGAAGATTTCTATTTCTTAACTGCACATTAATTGCCTCTCCAGAATCAATAAGAGACGTAACAAAAGTCAATTCAACAACATCTGGAATAGGAGGAGTCAGTTCTCTCCACCTTTTCCCAATATCGAGACTAGACACCTTCCGACTCTCTGATGAAACAAGCTGAATATTGATTTCTCCAAGGTGCCCACCAGAAAATTCTTGGCCTTGATTAATGCTAGCTGGACGGAACTGACCTGAGAGAAAAGGATGCTCTCCCATTGAGGTAAGTGTATGAATGAATACAGGACCTCCATCACGCTCCAACTCTCTTCGAACTAGTTCCGCTGATTGCTCTAGAGTTTTTAGAGCATTATCAGTGGTTCTGGAGGGAGTACCTTGAGGCATTGTCAATAGTGCAACTACATTGTCTGCCTCAACGTCAGGAAGGTACCTAAACTTTATCCAGCCCCCAAACCAAATTCCCAGTGAAAAAAGCAAGATTGAAATCCCAACGGCAACAGTTAAATATCTCCATTCAAGAGAAACATCTAAAAGTTTTCCATATGGATTGTCGACGATCCATTTGAAGATTTGTGTAAACCAAGATTGGAATCGATTCCACTTTTCCCCCAATTTTGTTCTGGGAAGACGCCTCAGGTGAGAAAGATGTGAGGGTAGTATAAATAGACATTCAAGCAGAGAAAAAACCAGAGTAAGGATAACAACAATCGGAATAACTCTAAAAATCTGACCAGTTGTGCCACCTAATACCAGAAGTGGAGTAAAGGCTACCACACTTGTAAGGACACCAAACGTAACTGGCACCAGCATTTCCTGAGTACCCTCAATACTGGCTATTAGTCCTGACTTACCTGATTCAAAATGTTGATAGATATTTTCTCCTACTATGATGGCATCGTCTACCACAATTCCTAAAACAACAATGAATGCGAAGAGTGAGAAGAGATTTATAGAAATCCCAAAATAGGGCATCAGTGTAATGGTTCCCAAAAATGATATTGGAATGCCAAGAGAGGCCCAAACTGCCAAACCGAACCTCAAAAAAAGAGTTAGAGAGATAACTACTAGAACAAGCCCAGTACGGGCGTTTTTTGTAAGAAGTTCTAGACGGCTCTTGAGAACCTCTGAAGCATCTCTCCATGTGGTTACTTTAATCCCGTAAGGGAGACGAATCTGGACATTTTTGACATAGTCTTTAACCAACCGAGAGACTTCTATCGCGCTCTGCTCTCCTACTCTGAAAACAGTAATTAAAACAGCGGGCTCACCGTCAAATCGGGCAGCTTGATCAGTTTCTGCAAAGCCATCGATGACCGTTGCCACATCTCCAAGGCGAATTAGGGTCCCATCTGCACTACTAACTATAACTATCTTTTCAAAATCTTTTCCAATATAGGCCTGTCCCTTACCTCGAAGTAAAATGTCACCACCGATAGTCCTCACCGATCCTCCAGGAAGATCCAATGAACTTTGACGGACGGCATTTACTACTAATCCGAAACTTAGACCATTTCTATGCAATTCCTTTTCTGAAACTTCAATAGAAATCTCATAGGGTCGTGCATTAGTGAGTTCAACTTGTGTAATACCGGGGACGGCTGCTAATTCGTCTCGAACAAATTCAGCAACTTTCCTGAGATCCTTTTCATTATTGCTTCCTGACACCGCTACGTTGATTACCTGACGTTTAACAATAAGGTGTTGAACTATTGGTTTTTCTGTCTCTTCAGGGAACGCTTGAATCGAATCAACTCGGTTTTTAACATCATCCAAAAGTTCCCTTGGATCAGTTCCTTCCATTACTTCAATAAGTACTGTTCCAAAACCCTCAGCTGCTGTAGATGTGATCTTTTTAACGCCAGAAAGACCAGAAACTACCTCCTCAATTCTTGAACAAACACCTTTTTCAACTTCTTCAGGAGCAGCTCCCAGGTAGGGAACACTTACACTAATCACTTTGGGATCAAGTTCCGGTATAACTTCTTCCTTAAGACTCGGAAGGGCAATGATTCCTGCCCCCAGAATCAAAGCCATTAAGAGATTAGCCGCAATTGAGTTACTGCAAAACCAGGCTATTGCTTTCTTCATCAATCTTATCTGGATTTTCCTTTTTTATAATTGCTACAGGATGAACTTTCATTCCGTCAAATACAGATTCTAAAGAGACTAAGGCTACACGTTCTCCTGAACTTAAACCCTTTTTGATTATTACGCTTTTCTCTCCACTCCAAACTAATTCAACCTCACGGAAGCGAATTCTGTTTTCTTTATCCACTACAAGTATTTGATTGGAATCACGTATAGCATTCCTAGGGACACGGAAAGCGTCATACACCCAACGACCCATAATTTCTGCTTCGACAAACATGCCTATAGCCAAGGGAGGACGCTCTGGTGTTTTACCTATTCCATACGGGTTTTTAACCTCAGCAATAGCGTGAATTACCCTTGTGTTAGGATCAATTTCACCTTCAGTTCGCACTATTCTTCCCACCCAAAAATGTTCTGATCCAGCAAAATAGGCCCGAATTACAACTTTAGGTTTAGTAATCTTTCGATGGTCACTACGAAGCCCTAAGGGCAGAGTCAGATAGGCTAGCTCATTATCAGGAAGGGGAAGTCTAATTTCTGCATAATCAACTGCATAGATAGTCGAAACTGGTGTAGCTATGGAGACGAACTGACCTAGATCAACATGTTTAGACCTAACCCTACCAATGAATGGAGAGCGTATTTCTGTCCGCAATAAATTTAGCTTTGCCTGATCAAGGTGAGCCTTAGCAGATTCCAGTGCAGACTTAGCTTGGGCAATCTGCGGTTCTCTTCTAAGAAGAGGAGTAGAAACACCATTCCCAAGTTTTCCCCACTCTTTCAAGGCAATCTTTGCTTCTGCTTCTTCCTTAATTAAGTTGAGTTCAGCCTGTACTACTGCTGAATTAGCTTTAATAACGTATAATTCATAGTCTCTTGGATCCAGTCTAACTAGAACCTCTTTCGTTTCAATAAATCCGCCAGAAACCAAAGAAGGGGATACATAAATAATTTTTCCTGAGACTTCAGCGGATAAAACAGTCTCAGTTTTGGGTACAACAGTGCCCTGTGCTTTGACAGACAGCTGATAGGACTCAGGCTGAACTTCGAAATAATTAATGGTAGGAATTTGAATAGTTCTCTCTCTAATCTTTACAGGAGGTCGTGAAAGAATCATTTGGTAAGAAATAAATCCTCCAACTGCAACAACTCCCAGTGGCAGAACTATTTTCAATAATAGTTTCATTTCTCCCTTCCTAGAGATAATTTTTCTTTTTTCGGCACATTTTCAAGCTGAGAATCAGCTCTAAAGTCATTGAGACCTCCCCCAAGCGCTAAGTGAAGGTCAACTCTGTTATCTAACCTTAAACGCTGGAGGGTTAAGATTTGGCTATGGATATTAAGTAACCGTCTTTTTGATTCTAGTAATAGAAGCGAATTTCCCACTCCCGTTTTATATCTAAGTTGAGATAAAGACAAAGCATTCCTAGACTCTTTTTCGGCCTTCCTTAGAGCCTTAAATCGCTTGTTTAGAATCGATTCTGCCGAAAGAGCGGCTTCGACCTCGGAAAGTGCTCGAAGAACAGAAGAAGCATGATTATGCATAGCTTCCTTAGCCTTGATTCGAGCAAGGCCAACCTCTTTTTTAAGCCGTCCGGAGTTGAATATAGGCTGAACTGCGTTTGCAGCTAAACTCCAAACAGAAAAATCTCCCCCGAGAAGTTTTTGAAGGGCATCCGAAGATGTGCCAAGGCTATTTGTGAGTCTAAAACGAGGATATAGTGCCGCTTTTGAAGCTGCAATCATAGCATCAGCTGCGAGTAATCTTTTTCGGCCTGCTATAAGATCAGGGCGACGTCCTATCATCTCCGATGGTATTCCAGCTGGAACTGGTCCTGGAAGTTCGGGGAGAGAATTCCCTAGAGAAAGAGTTCCTGAAGGGTAAAGACCACTCAGGATCTCAAGTTGACGGATAGTGCGAGTTTGCTGTTCTTTCCATTGCTGGACATGGGATTCTGTCGAAGCTATTTCGCCAAGGATTAATCTCAAGTCATAGGACTGAAGTTCTCCTGATTTGATACGACTTCGGATTGCATTACTAGATTCTCTGTAGCTCTCAACAGTTTCTTGGGCTAACGAAACCTGACCTAATGTCTCCATGCAAGCAAACCATGCCTTGGAAACCTGTGCTGCAAGAGATAACTGCAAAGCTGATAGTTCTGCTAGTTTCACTTCGTAATAGTGATAAGTCGTCAGTTCTTCAGATGATAGTCGGCCCCAAAAGTCTGCTTCCCAACTCACATCAAGTGAGGCTCCAAATGTGCTAAAGGTTCGATTGAGTACTCTATTTTCAGCACCCGGAATCGGAAAGCCTATGAAGTTTTGTTTCCGTCTGTTTACACCCACATTAGCTGTAACGGTAGGACTAAGCTTATTCCCGGCTATTCTAGCTTCAACTAATGCAGCTTCTACTCGTGCTGCAGCAGAATATACATCGCGATTCTGATTTAGAGTTTGTTCCACAATATGTGATAGTTCATCATCTTTAAAAGATTTCCACCAAGAATCTAAAGGCTCACCACTCAATGGGGACCCTGATTGCCAAGCCGATTCAATTCCTAGAGTTGGATCATACGTTTGCTCAACTTTCACCTTAGAACAATTGGAAGCAAAAAGGAGGAAAACGACACTTAAAACTATTTTCATCACTACGCTTTTTTATCTCTAGGAGCAAGAAGACCAGAGAGAACAAAATTCACAAGATGTTTGATGGTCTCTTCCGGGTCCCTCATGGAACAGGTTCCGTTTGAAATAAAAGATAATCTATGGGAGGCTGCCATAGTGTAGGACATTAATCCGATCATGAAGTGAATTCTCCAAAAAAAGTCGTGGTCAGGCAAATCGCACAAATGATGTCGAAAGATCGGGATAAAACGTTTTGCTAACGGCTCAAAGAGACGAAGAAGATCCTTTTCAATTCCTTTATCAGGATTTGAAAATGCACGGCCCATCAAACACATAAACTGCTGTCCTCCGCTTTCATCGTTTTGGCTTAAACGAAGAGCTGGGCCCACGAGGGCTGTAACTGCCTGTTGAAGAGAGGGAACTCCATCTTTTGCATCATTTGAGTATTGCTCTAGAATTCGAAGTCTTTCAGTATTGAGCGGACCAATTCGTCTAGAAAAAACAGCTGATATGAGCCTTTCTTTTGATCCAAAATGATAGTTTAGTGCAGCGATATTGGCATTAGCTAATGAGGTGATATCTCTAACTGAAGTAGAAGAAAAGCCATTTTGCGAGAACAAGTTCTCAGCCGAATCAATGATTCTATTTTTAGTATCCTTCATGTAAAACGTTCGTTTAAAATAATCGTTTCATACGGGAAATGCAACCTCGATATTAACAATGCTGAGGTAGCCAAAATATGTATATAGATCTTGAAACCAGTTTTACAATCTTTTGAAACCGGGATAGGGAATCAAGATCTTTTTTGTACTAGTATTAGAAATAACCTAAAGTAAAGTTTGACGATCTGAGGCAAGGAGTTTGATTTCAACTTTTGAATTTAAAATAATTTAAAATCTTCAATATGAAGTTGGCCTGCCTGGTGACACAATAGAGCATTCATCAATTCTATTGCTACTCGTGACTCAAGAGTAATTCCTGCTCTTATGCCTACACAAGGGTCATGCCGTCCTCTTTGAAGATGAAAGTCATGGTTTTTAAGATTTTTTCGAATCGACTTTTGAAGCCTGGGGATACTAGAAGTTGGTTTAAAGGCTACTCGACAAGCAATCGGCATCCCGGTAGTGATGCCTCCAATCAACCCTCCATGACTATTGCTTTGATAGCCTGAACTGCGTATTGGATCGTTGTTCTCACTTCCTTTAAGTTCTGCAACGGAAAAACCCTTACCAATTTCACAGGCCTGTACAGCATGTACTCCTCCCAAGGAACCAAGGATCCTTAACTTTAGACTGTTGAAAAGGGGTTCTCCTAGCAAAGGAGGGGGCTTAACCACAACAATCTCAATCACAGCGCCTAAGGAATCTCCTTCTACTCTTGTTTTACGAATTAATTCAGCTGCCTCAACCGAGAATTTAGGATCGAGAGAATGAATTTGATTCGAATTAAGTTCTTGTTCAAGCAAATTTATTTTTTTTTCAAGAAGATCTGCAGATGGTCTAGAATTAAAATTTTCTAACTTACTAGACAAAAGTTGATCTGCTTTCAAGGTTCCCACCTGGCAAATAGAAGATAAAATAGTAGTTCCAAACTTCTCCCTTAGAAAAATACGAGCAATTGAACCACCAATAACATCGGAAATGGTTGATCGATAACTGGATCGACCACTACCTCGGATGTCAATGTGTCCAGAAGATTTATGATATTTCACTAGATCCGTGTGGCCAGGCCGAACTGCCCCTTTTTCGCCCCTGAACTGTTCATAATCGCCAGACCGTGTGGCGGTAGAGAGAACCACGGATGAAATAGGTTCTCCTGTGCTAAAACCTGATTCATAGGTGCAGACACCTTGACCTAAGGAAGAATCAACAGATATTGGGGGGCCTGTTAGCAATTCAGAATGATCATCAGAATAAATTCCAGACAATAAAGCGATCTTGTCACCCTCCCGACGAGTCGTACCATGCTTACTTGCCCCTGGTCTCCGTCTATCCAGAAAGGATTGAATCCTAGATCGTTCAAGATACAAACCCGCAGGGCAACCAAAAACAATAGTGACAATAGCTGGACCGTGGGATTCACCTCCACCAGCAACAGCGAAAAGTGGTCCGCCCAAGATTTCCATTTTCACATCCCTTATTTTCTAATTATGATGAGCCCTTATTGCATTTAGGAACGACAATGCATACTTGCAATTTGTCTGTAATCATTGTCCAGCAAAGGAAAGCTGATAGAAAGAGAAATCTGTTATTTTTATTGCTTGTAAAGAGGGCTTCTGGTCTTTAGACACCGCTGGCACTGCAAAGCAATCCACAAAGTCATCCATCAATGAAGTGTCCCATTTTTCGGAACTTTTCATGACGGCGCCTCACGAGTGTCTCAGGATCAAGCTGTCGCAATTCTTTCAGTGCATCTATTATCCTTGGCTTCAACAAAGCAGCAGATTCTCCATGGTCACAATGAGCACCTCCTGCAGGTTCTGGAACGATTTCATCTACCACTTCAAATTCTAGGAGATGCTTAGAAGTAAGCTTAAGGGAAGAAGCCGCTTCTTTGGAATGTTCTTGATCCTTCCACAATATAGCCGAACAACTTTCTGGTGAGATAACAGAGTAAATTGAATGTTCTAGCATCAAAATACGATCTCCAAGGGCTATAGCAAGAGCTCCACCGCTTCCTCCTTCACCAATGATAATGCATATTATAGGAATCTTAATTCTTGCCATTTTAAGTAGATTAAAAGCTATAGCCTGTGCTTGGCCCCTTTTCTCAGCTCCTAGACCTGGATAAGCTCCTGGAGTATCAATAAAGCTGATAACTGGTCGGCCAAATTTTTCTGCCATTTGAATGAGACGGATTGCCTTACGGTAACCTTCCGGCTTAGGCATTCCATAATTCCTATAAATTCTCTGTTTTGTATTCCTACCTTTTTGGTGTCCTAAGACCATAACGGCTTGTCTGTTGAGTCGAGCCATGCCCCCTATAAGAGCACGATCGTCATAGAAATAACGATCCCCATGAAGCTCACGAAAATCTTTGAAAATATGTGAAATATAATCCATCGTATACGGTCTGTTTTCATGGCGTGCTAACTGAACTTGATCCCAGGGACTAAGTTCTTCTCCCATCTGAGACCTTAACAAAGCGATTTGTTCCTCAAGACGGATAATTTCTTTCTTTTGATCCGGCGTAAGAGTCCTCACCTGCTCACAAAGAATATTTATCTGTTTGGCCTTGCTATTCATTTTAACCCTATCAAGGGAAGAGCTCTGGGGATAGTTACCCCAAAAGAAGTCACGTCAAAATAAAGAATTAGTATTTCTCTTTAGTATACAGTGTCACTGAATTCTCACCAAAAAGCCGTTCGTATCCTTCTATAAACGCTGGAACAGAAGCAATTCCAATTGTTTGATTTGGTATCAGGCGAATTCTAAAAGTACTTTTTTTGAAAATTTCAAATTCTATGGGACAGTTTCCTGAGTAAGTCTTGATTAGTTCCTGCAGGTTTTTCAAGGAATCTGTATCTATCAAAGGCAAAGGTATGGTCAGTAAGAGCTTTTGAAACCCTTCTTTCCAAATTGAGTCAAGTTTTAGAACCTGTGAAGCTATCACTCTTGTTACTTCTCGACCATCTACTTCACAATGTCCTCGCACGAAAATCGGATGATCAGAGTCAATCAAGAGTTCATTGCAACTTTCGTAGGCCTTTGGAAATACAACTACTTCTATAGACCCCGTAAGATCCTCTAAATAAAAAGTTGCCATTGTTGCTCCCTTGCGGGTCTGGATCTTTCTTATAGATGTAACCATTCCGCCTAAGGATGTCTTTCTACCTACTACTAACTCTCCTAATTGGTCAATTTTTGTGAGCTGCAATTTTCGGAATTCTTGTTTGTATTTTTGAAGCGGATGTCCTGAAACATAAAATCCAAGGCACTCCTTCTCGTATCCCCATTGTTCCTGGTCACTCCAGTCTCCAATGAAAGGGATCTGATCAGTTTTGTCACCAGGGGGTTGTTCCCCAAATAATCCTTTCTGACCACTCAACCTATCTCTGTTTGCTTTTTGACCTCTTTCCAAAGCACTTTCTAATACGCTCATAAGAGATCGTCGTGATTTATGTATAGAGTCAAAAACACCAGCCTTAATTAATGATTCCAAAACTCTTTTGTTTACAACACGTAGATCCACATTCTCGCAGAACTCAAAAATACTAGAAAAAGATCTAAGTTTATTTCGAATTCCCATTATTGACTGTATCGCAGCCTCACCAACATTCTTAATTGCTGCAAGACCAAAGACGATCTCTCCATTAGAAGCCCTAAAATTAAGATCGCTCGCATTGAGATTAGGAGGAAGGATTTGAATTCCCATTTCACTACACTCGTTAAGATATTTTACAACCTTATCAGTATTACCCATTTCACAAGTCAATAGAGAACTCATGAACTGGACCGGATAATGAGTTTTAAGATAAGCCGTTTGATATGCAATCAGTGCATAAGCAGCAGAGTGACTTTTGTTAAACCCATACCCGGCAAACTGTGCCATTAAGTCAAAAATATGTTTTGCCTTACCAGAATCTATCCCCAGTTTCACCGCGCCTTTCAAAAAACGATCAGCTTGTTTATCCATCACCTTTTTCTTTTTCTTCCCCATCGCCCTTCGAAGCAGATCGGCTTCACCGAGACTAAACCCCCCTAGGAGACTTGCGATTTGCATGACCTGTTCTTGATAGACAATCACACCATAAGTCTCTTCTAAAATTTTTTCCAGCTCAGGAACAACGTATTCGATTTGAACTTTACCGTGTCTACGATTAATGAAGTCATCAATCATACCTCCCTGAATTGGACCTGGACGATAAAGCGCATTCAAGGCAATAAGATCTTCAAAACGGTCAGGCTGCAGTTTACGAAGTATGTCTCGCATACCGTTTGACTCAAACTGAAAAATACCGCAGGTCCGACCTCCACAAAATAGGTTCAGGGTCTCAGTGTCATCTAATGGAATCTGACTAATATCGAGGTCTACGAACTCTTGTTTCTTGATTTGCTTGAGTGTCTGATCTAAAACCGTCAGGGTGGTTAGGGCCAGAAAGTCCATTTTCAATAAGCCCAATCGCTCTAAGTCGGTCATTGAGTACTGCGTCATCACCTCGTCTTTGGTCGTTTTGTATAAAGGAATCAGATCAACAAGAGGTAACGGTGCAATAACAACTCCCGCCGCATGAGTTGAGGCGTGGCGCACCAATCCTTCAAGACGTCCAGCAACATTGACAAGCTGCTCATAAATTGAAGAACTAGTTGCCAAGTTTCTAAGTTCCTTAACTTGTTTAACTGCGCGAGCTAAGTCGACATTAGGTTCTTGGGGAACTAACTTGGCAAGTTTATCAACCTCAGCATAAGGTATGTTTAAGGCTCGACCAACATCCCGAATGGCTCCCCTCGCTGCCATTGTTCCAAATGTTATTATTTGGCTAACATTTTGTCGTCCATATTTTTTTGTAACATAATTAATCACTCTTGAGCGGCCGTTCATACAGAAATCAATATCAATATCAGGGGGAGTCACTCTTTCCGGATTCAAGAACCGCTCGAAGAGAAGATCGTACTGAATAGGATCAATATCAGTAATTCGTAAGGCATAAGAAACAAGGCTTCCAGCGGCAGAGCCGCGGCCAGGCCCTACAGGAATCCCTTCTTCACGGGCCTGTCGTATGAAATCCCACACAATCAGAAAATAGCCGGGAAAATTCATCTGTTTTATAAGGCTAATTTCTTCTTCCAAGCGATCGTTGTAGTCATTAAGACTATGTCGAAGATGACCTTTGTGGTCAAGGTCCTTAAGCAAGGACAACCGCTTTGTGAAGCCTTTCCTTACAACTGCTTCGAAATATGTATCTATACTATGCCCATCAGGAACTTGAAAATCTGGAAAAATGCTTTTAGTAGGTCCTAAATCAAATTCGCACTTTTCAGCTATTTCAATGGTGTTTGACAAGGATTGAGGAATATGTCCAAACAATTCTTCCATTTCACGTGCAGATTTAAAATAGAACTGATCTGTCTTGTAGGAAAGACGATTTTTGTCGTAAATCGTCTTTCCTGTCTGCACACAAAGAAGAACATCGTGGGCAAATGAATCGTCTTGAGTTAAATAGTGACAGTCGTTAGTCGCCACAATCGGAAGACTCAGGTCCTGGGAAATTTTTACAACTGCTTCGTTGACTTGTTTTTGTTCTTCAATTCCGTGGTCCTGAACCTCAAGATAGAAGTTTCCTTTACCAAATATTTCCGACAATTCACCGCCTTTTTGGACAGCTTCACTAAATCGATCATGTAGGACATTCCATGCTACGATTCCCTTTAAGCAAGCTGAAAGCGCTATCAATCCATCAGAGTTTTCAGAAAGAAGCTCCAGGTCAATTCTTGGCCGGTAGTAGAAACCTTCTTGGTAGCCAAGTGAAACTAAACGACCCAGATTTTTATATCCTACCTCGTTTTTACACAAAAGGACGAGATGATTACTTCGATCAGAACGCCCACTTTTCGTATGCCTACCATCTCGAGCGACGTAGACCTCGCAACCAATAATTGGTTTAATCCCGGTTCGAACAGCAGCGTCATGAAACTGTACAGCCCCGAAAAGATTACCATGATCGGTTAAAGCCAGAGCTGGCATTTTTAGACGGCTGGCCTTTTTCACTACATCTTCTATACGATTTGCTCCATCCAACAAACTGTACTGACTATGTAAATGGAGATGAGCAAAGATATTATTTCCATTCCTTGTGCGAGTCTTAGTCATAATTCAATACCCAATATCCATCTACTCACTTCCTTGCTAAATCAAAGATCTAAGCATTGGAATCTGAATTAGTAAATTCTTCACGCAAGGCACGCTGTTCATTCCATTCACCCTCTATTTAACTACACGCTCGACAGCCAATAAACGTTCTAGCTAACAATTTTGCACAGTTTCGCCACGTTTAATAGTGCCAGCTATAACAGTTAATTTGTCTATTTGTTGCTGTTCTCGTTCGCGACATCTTTTGACATTTCCATTATTTCTTTAACGCAAGACTGTTATTTGTAGATCCTCAGCCAACAATGAAAAGAGCCTAAGATTACTGTTCCCCACGCAGGTATGCTTGTAAAACAGTTGTTACGATCTCGTTGCCTTTGGGACTTACGTGACAAGTATCTATAAAAAGAGGTTCATTCAGCTCATCGAACAGTTGACTAAAATCAATAAATTGTGAACAGTCGTCATACATTTCACACGACGAGTAAAAGTCTTTTTTTAGAGCTGTATAGTAACCTTTGTAGCTTGCTTGTTCGTTAACGATAGCTTGTTTTTGGTAATCTATAATATAGTCAAGAGAGTAACGTTCCGGATTATAAGTTGCGGTCGGCTGCAGCACGAACCACACTGGTATATCGTATTTTTTTAAGATTAAAGCTGCGAACCTCCATGACGAGAGTGTAATGCGCGCGGCTTCTGAAGCGTTTTTAGGATCATCACAAGAAAGGTAATATTTTTCGGGTTTAAAGCTTGACAAAGGCGTTATTGAAACTTGTTTGGCTCGGTTTTCTTGGGCCAGCTCTCGAGACTGAAAGTAACGCAAAGGTCTCAGTAAAAATGAGACTATTTTTTGCCGAAAAGCTTGTGTATTCACAATGGATTTGATCTCTGGTTCCTCTTTCTCGCCTCTTAAATCTTTTTGAAGATTGCTCCATCTCGATGTATAGGGATGTCTTAAGCGCTCCTCAGAATCATTGTTACAAAAATAATACCCATCATTCACACCGTCATAAAAAACTACTTCTTTTGGATAATAACCCTGAGACATAAGAATTTGTAATTGCAGGAGCTCTTGGAATGAATTAAAACCAGACTCCCCTAAATTCAAAACATTTTCCCCAGTTAATTTTGAAAAGTAAGAGGGTATTGTCCTAGCGTCGTCCGAGCCTGTACCCCACATAGACGACCCACCTAAGAACCAAATCGAATCATTAAGGTTATGGTTTAAAGATCTCCTAAAACCGAATTGGTCAATATTAACTGCCTCACCCTTAAATTCTTGACGCCGATAGCCTATAAACGATTTGTATTCAGACTTTGAAGCATCATATTCCTCAAATATCTTTAGCGCAAATTGATATTCCTCATCCCTATAGTTTGGATAGGTGGCACGAATTAGATTTGAATCTAACGAAGAGGACGGTTCGTTTTCACTTTGAAGATCGATCAAATATCCAAAAAAGAAACACGTAAGAATATATAGAACTGCTGTAATTGAGATTACATAAAAAGACGACTTGCAACTATTAATCCAGCTCATAACGTTCCTCATAGTTCTCTTTTAAAGCCTCATCTTGTCGCTCTTTAACGATCCAGTAGTTGCCGACTGCTAGAACGTCCAGTTCAGTGCCCATAAAGCACTTGAACGCATCTAAAGGAGTACAAATAATTGGCTCTCCACGGACGTTGAAGGATGTGTTAACAACGAGTGGACAGCCAGTCTTTTCTTTAAACTTTGATATCACTGCATGATAACGAGGATTGGTGTCTGAATGGACAGTCTGAATACGTGCTGAGTAGTCAACGTGAGTAATTGCGGGTACGGAGGAACGAGGAACATTAAGTTTATCTAAACCAAACAGCGCTTCTTCCTCAGCCGTCATTGCCCGACGTTTATCTTTTCGTAAATCTGCAACTATAAGCATGTATGGACTATCGGAATCAAGCTCAAACCATTCCCCTACATCTTCCCTTAGCACGCTAGGAGCAAAAGGACGGAAGCTTTCACGATACTTAACTTTAAGATTGAGTTGCTTCTGCATTACTGGAGAGCGAGGATCAGCAATAATACTTCTTCCACCTAGTGCTCTTGGACCAAATTCCATTCGCCCTTGCATCCAACCCACAGCTTTTTCGTCTGCCAATGCATTTGCAACTTTGTCGATTAAATCAGTTTCTGAATACTTTGTATAAACAGCACCGCAAGCTTTCAGCTCGGCTTCTATTTCTGCATCACTAAATTCTGGACCTAAATAAGCACCCTTCATTGCATCGCCTACTCGAGACGTTTTACGCTCTTCTTGATTGTGTAAATGCCAAGCGGAAAGAGCTGCACCTAATGCGCCACCTGCGTCACCAGCTGCTGGTTGAATCCAGATATTATCGAATACTTTTTCGCGCAAAAGAATACCGTTAACGACGCAGTTAAGCGCAACCCCACCAGCCAAGCATAGGTTTCGTTCTCCCGTCTCCTTGGCAATGCCCTTTGCAATTCGAACGACGATATCCTCCGTCACTTTTTGAACTGATGCAGCCAAATCCATTTCGCGTTTCGTTAGCTCCGTCTCGGATGTGCGCGGTGGCCCACCAAACAATGCCTCAAACTTTTTGTTCGTCATTGCTAAGCCAGTCGCATAATCAAAGTAACTCATGTCTAACTGAAAGCTACCATCGTCTGCTAAGGTGATAAGCTTTTCTCGTATTAAGTTAGCGTAACGAGGTTGGCCATAGGGTGCCAGGCCCATGACCTTGTATTCACCAGAGTTTACTTTGAAGCCTGTGTAGTAAGTAAACGCAGAGTAAAGAAATCCCAGCGAATGGGGAAAATGAATTTCCTTCACTACCTTTAAGTCACGTCCGTTGCCAACTGCTAAGGACGTTGTCGTCCATTCACCTACACCGTCAAGAGTTAGCACTGCTGCACGTTCAAATGGTGAAGGGTAAAAAGCACTAGCTGCGTGCGACAAGTGATGCTCCGAAAACAGCAATCTTTCGCGCCAGTTGATATCTTCACTCAAGGTTGACTTAAGCTCTTTTATGAGCGCGAACTTTTGAAAGAGCTTGTCTTTAATCCACAAAGGCATTGCTTTTGCAAAACTTGTAATTCCTTTTGGTGCGAACGCCAGATATGTTTCAAGTAACCGCTCAAATTTGAGAAACGGCTTTTCATTAAAAACGACATTATCAATTTGGCCTGCCGTTATCCTCGCTTCTTTCAGGCAATACTT
>CAZMUJ010000084.1:0-1564 GCA_964569605.1 uncultured Acidobacteriota bacterium | reverse complement strand
ATAGGGTTTGCTTTAGGTACTTGGTTGGATATTGGATAAATAATCAGATTCCTTGACTGTCACTAACCCACTTGGGATACTCGTTGTTCCTGGTGGCTAGAGCGAGGCGGAACCACCCGTTCCCATCCCGAACACGGAAGTGAAACGTCTCAGCGCTGACGATACTGCTTGGGTAACTAAGTGGGAAAATAGGCCGTTGCCAGGTTTTCTAATTAAGGAGTATCCAGAGAATTACTGTTCGTGCAGAATAGTTTTGGATCAATCAAGACTTTTCCGGTGCGCACCA
Organism: uncultured Acidobacteriota bacterium; assembly: GCA_964569605.1. Classification (GTDB taxonomy): domain Bacteria; phylum Acidobacteriota; class UBA6911; order RPQK01; family CBDAPI01; genus CBDAPI01. The sequence continues at coordinate 1,278 of CAZMUJ010000084.1, read as the reverse complement.
TTCATTGCGCTGTTACAATGTCTGCACAGCTTATATTTGTGTTGCGTTTAAAATATGACAGGTGGATTTTTGAACGTAATACGCTTGAAAGCTGATCAGTAAAGAAGCCAGAAAAAACATGTCTACCACACCAGATTCATCTACACCCTCACAAACAACCGAAAATGAAATGAATATGGAGGAGCTTCTTAATTCGGAAGCTTCAAAGTCCAGTCAATTGCGCAGGGGAGAGATTATTGAGGGTGTTGTTTTAGGTAAGTCCTCAGATGGTTTGATAGTCGATGTAGGTACAAAAATGGAGGCTGTTGTTCCTCAAGGGGAAATGCTGTCTTTGGGTGTGGGTGAAGAAAATACACTAAAGTCTGGCGATAAAATTACAGTGATGGTCCTCCAGCCTTTTTCCTCGGAAGGACATGGCATTGTTTCGTTGGACCGTGCGCGTGGCGAAGAGGGGTGGCAATCTTTGGCTCAACGACTTGAAAGTGGTGAATCTTTCATGGCTCAAGTTGTGGGCCACAATAAGGGTGGCTTGTTAGCAAATGTAGAAGGGGTAAATGCTTTTATCCCTCTTTCGCAAGTTGAAAGTGTGAGACGGGATGCTGAGGACTCAGCATCGCAACTTGCGGATTTTGTAGGAAAGGAATTGAGAACAAAGGTTATTGAAATTAACCGCAGGAAAAACCGGGCGATCTTATCTGAGCGTGCTGCAATGAGTGAGTGGAGGCAAGAACAGAAAGATCGGATCTTGAGTGTTTTGGAAGAAGGGCAAGTTCGGGACGGGACGGTTTCCTCGATTGCTGATTTCGGTGTTTTTGTTGATATTGGTGGTGCTGATGGATTAGCTCATGTTACGGAGTTATCTTGGGAGCGAAACAAGAAACCTAAGGAGCTTTTTAAAGTTGGTGATTCAGTTAAGGCATTTATCCTGAAGATTGAGCCGGAAACAAAGAAGATTTCACTTTCTTTAAAAAGAGCTAGTACCGGAGCTTGGGATGAGGTGGTTGAACGGATGGTTATCGGTCAGATACTTATAGGCCGTGTTACAAAGCTTATGAAATTTGGAGCCTTTATTCATTTGGAAGGCCCTGTAGAGGGATTGGTACATATTTCTGAGGTAACAAATCGTCGAATACAGCACCCTCAAGATGTTTTGAAGGAAAATGATGTGGTGCCGGTAAAACTTGTCCGTATAGATAAAGAGAGGCATCGATTAGGGTTGTCTGTTCGACAAGCGCGTAATGATGCCGAGGCTATGGGGTTTGGGTTTGACCGGAACGG
>CAZMUJ010000083.1:0-7902 GCA_964569605.1 uncultured Acidobacteriota bacterium | reverse complement strand
TGTAGTTGCCATCAGGTAGTGCTGAGCACTCTACGGAGACTGTCGGCGAAAAGCCGGAGGAAGGTGGGGCTGACGTCAAGTCCTCATGGCCTTTATGCCCCGGGGTACACACGTGCTACAATGGGTGGTACAAAGAGTAGCCAACTCGTGAGAGTGAGCGAATCTCAAAAAGCCATCCTCAGTTCGGATTGCAGTCTGCAACTCGACTGCATGAAGTTGGAATCGCTAGTAATCGTGGATCAGCATGCCACGGTGAATACGTTCCCGGGCCTTGTACACACCGCCCGTCACATCACGAAAGTGGGCTGTACTAGAAGCCGCTGAGCTAACCTGCAAAGGAGGCAGGCGTCTACGGTGTGTCTCATGATTGGGTTGAAGTCGTAACAAGGTAGCTGTAGGACAACCTGTGGCTGGATCACCTCCTTTCTAACGGAAGAAAGTGAGACATCATAGATTGTCTCACTAATCCATGAAAATAAGTCATGGACCTCGCTGTCTGGTTGTCAAAGGTCACTCATTGCACACAAGCCCAAGTAACTAATGAGACAGAAGAAAGATCATTGGTGTGGGATCTTGGGGCAAAATCTTATTACAGATACGTTCTTTTTTTGGGCCTTTCCTGGTTTTTCTCATCTTTTCTCATCGTTGTAAAGTTCCTTTCTGATCTTTATCTAAATTTTGGAAACCTCCTCGACTTTTATCTTTTCTACTTTTAAAAGTAGGTTTAAAACAGTTTTAGAGGAAGCAAACTGTTGTGAGCTTGTACAGATGGATAAAGACTTAGGGATCTAAAATATTTATGTAACTAGAGTCGCAATAAGAGAAATAGAGCCACAAATTCTCCAATGATGGCGACTCCGTAGCAAACCACAGGTAGTATTATCCCTAGGCGTTTTAGGCCAATGTCTGTGGCGACGTAACGAAAGCGGTGTGCCCAGTGGAAAAGGCAGAGGGAGATGAGAATGAAAAGATACAATCGTGTGAATGGGTGATGGATTAAGGAAAACAACTCGTCTTCCAAGATCCAACTGGCCCGTATACCTATCCCAGTTAGGAGGAGAGTAACTGGAACGAAAAAAGCTGCAACCATCCCTCCTGCGGAAAAAAGCGACCAGAAAGCCGGTTCGTTTGATTTAGACATGTTTTTCTATCCCAATACAGTCCACGCAACCAAACTTGATACAAGAATCCAAATAAAAAAATGTGTGCCGATAATCAGGTGAGGGTTCACCTTCTCTTCCCCTCTCCAAATGACTACGACTTTTGGGGTAAGGTTAAACCAAGTTACAGTATGGTAAACGACCATGGGTAGCGCTACAGCATGTAAAGCTAAGGAAAGTTGAGATTCCTTCAACCACACAAAGAAGGTGTGGAACGAAGTTTGGTTGTTAGCCGAGGCAACAAGAAACAGAAGGAAAAGGGCGTATCCACCAATTGCTACGCAAGTTAATTCACGAATCATAAACAAAAAATAGGTTTTGCGCCTTAACCACCATGTAGCTGGCATAGAGGGTAGGTACTCTTTGGTCTTCATGCCCGATGTAACATTGGTTTTAGTCTTCACAGTTTTTTTAGGTGTCCCATAATAAGAATATCTTGACTTTAGAGACTAGCTCTTTCCCCAAGGTATCAGTACTTCCTTCATCCATTGTTTAGTATGTGAGACTTTTGCCTGCTGGATAGCTCCAGCCGGATCCACGTTTTTAGGACAGACCCGGGTGCAATCTCCTACAAATGTACATTCCCAGATTCCTTCATCCTGGAAAATTACCTCAGCTCTACTTTCTTCACCAGAATCTCTTGAGTCTAGATTATAGCGTTGGGCAAGAGCGATAGCTGCTGGTCCAAGAAACTCCGGGCTTAGTCCGTATACCGGACAGGCTGCATAGCAAAGCATACAGTTGATACACATGCTAAATTGTTTGTAGTGGGCCAGTTCTGCCGGTGTTTGCATGTGTTCACCCTTCTCAATAGGCTTTTCTTCCTTAGGAATTAGCCATGCCTGTACCTCGCCAAGTTTGTCCAGGAAATCCTCCATGTTGATAATGAGATCACGGATAACAGGAAAGTAGTTTAACGGCTCGATACGGATAGGGTGAGGATAGTAATCACGAAGAAAAGTTGAACAGGTAAGCTTAGGATCCCCATTTACCATCATGCCACAGCTTCCGCAAACACCCATACGACAAGACCAGCGATAGGACAGAGTTCCATCGACTTGGTCCTTAATGTAGTTGAGGGCATCCAATACTACCCAGTCCTTATTAAAAGGAATCTTATATTTCTGAAATCGCGGGTTGTTTTCTTCGTCAGGTCTGTATCGGAAAACTTCCAAAGTTACAGTTTTCTCTGGCATAATCTGGCGGGGGACTCAGCCCCTCCTCCTATCAATCTTTTTCTTGATTTTTTTCAGTAATTGGACTTCCATAAGTTCGTTTTCCTGGGGGCCAGCGGGTTACCACTACGTCTAAATATTCGATGCGTGGATTATTGCTTTCAGTGTGGTACACCAGGGAATGTTTGAGGAATTTCTCGTCGTCACGTAAGGGGAAATCCGTACGTTGGTGAGAACCTCGTGATTCGGTTCGCATGAGAGCACTGTGGGCGACTGCCTCTGCAACATCAAGCAGATACTCTAGTTCCAAAGCAGCTGTTAATTCCGTGTTGAATGTTAAACTATGGTCTGCTAGCTCTATATTACAAAAGCGTTTGTTGAGGTCCTTAAGATGAGTACATGTGTTACGTAAGGAATCCTCGTTTCGATAAATCCCAGCACCACTTTCCATTGCCTGGTTTAATTCTGCCCGCAAGCCAGCAATGGTTTCAGTACCCCCTTTAGGTTGAAAAAACTGCTCTCTAAGTCGTTTTTGTTCTGCTTGGGCCAGATTTTTCATTTCTTCTATAGCAATAGTGTCATGATGTGAAACAAATCGAACTGCTGCCCGCGCTGCACGTGCGCCAAACACCAAGAGCTCTGTAAGGGAGTTGGACCCAAGGCGGTTAGCCCCATTGATACTTACACAGGCGCATTCGCCTGCTGCAAATAAACCAGGCAGGGTAGTTTCTCCGTCTTTATTAGTATGAACACCACCCATCATGTAGTGAACTACAGGGCGTACAGGAATCAACTCTCTAACAGGATCAATACCTACATAGTTGCGGCATAGTTCACGGACAAAAGGAATTTTCTTATCGATTTTCTTTTCACCCATGTGTCGAATATCCAAATGCACGTAATCTCCATATGGTCCTTGGATTGTCTGACCCTTCTCTCTTTCCTTGACAAAAGCCTGCGATAAGCGATCTCGAGGTCCCAGTTCCATCGATCTTTTTTGGGGGTGTGCGGGATCTTTGACATCAAGTGGTTGGCCCAATTCGTAGTCTTGGAGATATCGGTATCCATTTTTGTTTACTAAAATCCCACCTTCACCACGTGAAGCCTCAGTAATTAGAATTCCGGTTCCAGGTAGACCAGTGGGGTGGTACTGGACAAATTCCATATCTTTAAGGGGAACGCCCGCTCTGTAGGCTAAGGCCATGCCGTCACCAGATTTGATGGCAGCATTAGTAGTGAAGGGAAATACCCGACCTCCTCCACCTGTGCAAAGAATTACAGCCTTACTGGTAATTGGACGTAACTGGCCGGTACGGAGTTCTATTGCTGCCACACCCTGGCAGCGTCCGTCATGAGTCAGTAGACGGGTCACAAACCATTCATCGTAGCGAGTGACGTTTTTGTACTTCAGAGAGGTCTGAAAAAGTGCATGGAGCATATGAAAGCCGGTTTTGTCGGCGGCAAACCAGGTCCGCTCAACCCTCATGCCTCCAAAGGGACGCACTGCCACACTACCATCAGCTTCTCGACTCCAAGGGCATCCCCAATGCTCCAATTGGATCATTTCCTTAGGTGCATCGTTCACGAACACTTCGACAGAATCCTGGTCAGCCATCCAATCAGCTCCGGAAATAGTATCGTAGGCGTGCTTTTCCAGACTGTCGTTGGGTTTTATGACCGCGGCTGCTCCCCCTTCTGCCGAGACCGTGTGTGAGCGCATGGGGTATACTTTCGATACAACGCCCACACTAAGACTCGGATTCTCTTCTCCAATTGCGATGGCTGCCCGCAAGCCAGCTCCACCTCCTCCTACAATCAGAATGTCATGACTCAATAATTCCATAATGATGATGTCTTGTTCCGGAAGAATTTCATCCTAATCAATAATGAGCCGTCTGTCGAATCACAACCCGTAAAAACGAGATAATAATCTGTAAGATTTGCAACAAAGTCAAATTAAGATCAGTGAAAAAGCTATGATTTTAAACATTTCTTCTCTTTCCTGAATTGATTTGTTGATAAATATCAATTTTTGTAAGGGGGAATATCTTCAAGTAGATGTACGTTGTCTTTTTAGGGGAGAGAAGGCCTTGGTTTTGATCATTCTATGAATGTGGGTAGAGTGTTCTGGCCTGACAAGGAAAACTGTTAAAAAGTAATAAGGTTTGGTTTTTATAGAAATAATCACCTCATGTTAAACTCATAGTTGTTTTGTTGCGACGTTTTCTGTTTGCCTGGGAGTCATTGCAGAAACAAGTGGGGGTATAGCTCAGTTGGAAGAGCACCTGCTTTGCAAGCAGGGGGTCAGCGGTTCAAATCCGCTTACCTCCACCAATCTTTTCAGCGGTGGCATGACCCTGGTCGGCAGCCTTTCGGTACCACTTAGCTGCTTCCTTGTAATCCGTAGGGACTCCTTTGTCGGTGTCGTACATGTCCGCCAGGTTATGTTGGGAACGCGCATCACCTTGTTCGGCAGCTTCAGTAGCACCTTCTTCTCGGTCATCCCAGTATCTTGCATCAGCAGTGCCCTCTGCTGATCAATGACCCTATAGATCTCTTTCTTAAGCTCTTTTCTGGCCAGGGAGTCCAAAGAGCCAGTCAAGTCCATGTGCAAGCATGGCACAGATATTCCACTACCAAGCTGCTCGTATTCGTATTTCATATTCATGAAGTCTATTTAGAGAGATGATTATTCGTCTATCCGGGTAAACATAAGTAGGCGTACCTCAGGTGCCTCTGACCCTGGAATTTTCAAGGCCTTTAGTATCAGTTTTCCACGGCCAAGGCTTAATTTCATTTTGCCAATAGTAAGCGGCTTGAAATCCTTTACATAGGATTCTTTTCTCATTACACGGTCCTTCGATGCACCTTGTAGGATTGGGTCATGGGCTTCGTTTATCTGGGCGCGAACGACGGCTGTGGTCAAGGTTCCTGATTTTTCGTTCTTTAGGCTTAGCTCAATGATAGAACCCAAATTTTTTTTCTCGCATGTGTAGTAAAGCTCAACCTTGTAGATTCCGCTAGATGCAACTTCGACATCCCAGGTGATGGAATCATTAAGGTCTTGCCAATTGGTGAAATAAGAGCAATTAGGAAAGCGGCTAGAACGTCTGATGTCACCGGAAGCAAGTCCATCTCGGGCAGGAAGCTGGGTGTATTTAAAATTAATGTGTCCGATTATAAAGGGTCGTGTGGGTTGTTGTGATTCTGGTAAAATAGTTCTGGACCAAGCATCTCTATCCTTTCGTAATTTAGAGGCCAAAAATGGGTAGTAATGCGACACATCTTTTGTTTGCCTCGGGTCATTAAACATGTCGTAAAGGTTTCCCTGGTGATCTAGTCGGAATCTCTGGGTTCTCAAGCTGACGCGGCCTTTCCAATGGGAATAGATTTTTCGCTCTGGCCATTTATTTCCTTGTAAAAATAACAATGGCTTTAGACTGATTCCATCCAGGGGCTTCTTGCTGATGATTGGGATTCCTGCTAAATCAGCTAGGGTCGGTAACAAATCAATCGCTGAACTGATTTTTGGCACGATTGTTCCTGGCTTGATTTTGTTCGGCCAGCGGACTAATAGCGGGCTGCGAACACCGCCCTCGTCAGTCGATCCTTTGATCCCCTTCATCTCATCATTCCAGCGGTTACCGTTGGGTCCATTATCACAGAAGTAAACGATTATCGTGTTGTCCGAGATCTTTAGCTCATCGAGCTTGGCAAGAACACGGCTGACGTTCCAATCAATGTTTTCACACATCGCAAGGGCGGCCCGGGTATGTCGAGTGTTCCCCCGTTCTTTTGAGTGGGGGAGCATGATGAGGTGTTTGTCCTTGTACTTTTTCCACCAACGATCTGGGACCTGCATCGGAGAGTGGGGAGTATTGTAAGGTATATATAAAAAAAATGGTTTTTCTCGATTGTTCTCGATGAACTCGATTGCCTTGTTGGTCAGGTCATCAATTATAAATCCTGAGCCTTGAACGATCTTTCCGTTGTGTTCAAGCATGGGGTCAAAATAATTTCCCCAATGCCCCGAGCAGAATCCGTAAAACTCATCGAATCCACGAGCGTTTGGATGGTAGGGATATTGTGTCCCATTGTGCCACTTTCCGAAGGCGCCGGTTGCATATCCTGCGGCCTGAAATGTCTGTCCAATCATCATCACGTCCAGATCTACACGTTCACCGCCTGTTGAGGTACTAAAAACGCCACTGCGGGGATGGTAGCGTCCTGTAAGGAACTCGGCTCGTGTTGGTGAGCAAACAGCAGAGACATAAAAACGGTCAAATTGAGCTCCAGAACGAGCCAAGGCATCAATTGTGGGAGTTGCTACATCTTTGTTACCGTGTAGACTTAGATCTCCCCAACCTTGGTCATCTGTCAAAATAACGATCACATTGGGGAGTTGTCTTGCTTCAACAGAAATTTGGCTAGTACCAAGTAGTTGGGTAAAAATGACTATTTTCCAAATCAGATAAACTGAGATAGGTCTCATGATTAAATTTAGATTTGAGTAACAATATCTTTCAAGTCAAATGTCTATGTTTTAAAATTGGCAACAGGAAAAACTGAGCTCCTTCTCAATTCGAAGATCAGCAAAATTTCCTTTATAAGAACAAAAATCTTAGATTGTATTTAGGGGGGCTATCTCATCATCATAACCTTCTAGCCAAAGCTAGTAGAAGCTACTAGAACAATAGTCCCGACTGTCCGTAGTAAAATGTACCTGCTATAGAACCAGTTAAAGTGGTGGCAAGACTAGCTCCCCATAAAGCTCGCCAGCTTAGAGCTACAATGTCTTCTCGCCGAGAAGGTTCTATGGTAGAGATTCCCCCTACGAAGATTGCCATCGAAGCAATGTGTGTAAATCCGCACAGACTGTAACTAAGAATTAAAAGCCCGCGGGGAGAGATGCTCTGATCAGAGACTAAGTGTCTCAGATCCTGGAAAGCGATTACCTCGGTAAGAATCCATCTCTCGCCTAACAACTTTGCGGCCTCTGACCATTCTCCAGGACTTAACCCAAGACAAAGAACTAAGGGGTAAGCTAGCCATTGCAAAACAATTTTTACGGTCCAACGGAACTCTTGTCCGATGAACTGTCCAGTGACCCAGCTGCTAGTTCCACTGAGGATAAGGTCTATGATTGCTACTAGTCCCAGCATTCCGATTAGGAGAGCGCCGATACCGAAAGCCAAACGCACCCCTTCATTGGCTCCCCAGATAATACTAGACATCCAGTGTCGTGCATCCATATAGCTTTCCATAGGAGGAATTTTTTCCATACTTAAAGGTTTTTGTGTCTCAGGGACCAAAATCTTGGCTATTATTATCGCTGCCGGAATCGAAATCACAGAGGCCGATATCAAATGGCCAGCTATATATGGGAAAACGTCTTGTAAAAGGCTAACGTAAAAAGCCAGGACGGGGCTGGCAATGGTGGAAAGTCCAGCGGTTAGAATCATCATCAATTCGGATTTGGTCATTCCCTTGATGAAAGGTCGAATCATTAGAACTGATTCAATTCCAACAAAGAGATTACTGGCAGTAGCTACCGCTTCCGCCCCACT
>CAZMUJ010000082.1:0-39476 GCA_964569605.1 uncultured Acidobacteriota bacterium | reverse complement strand
AGCTGCAATCTTGAGTCGATTCTTACGGACTTCTAGTACAGGGACCCCAAGCAGTCTTGAGAATTCTCTGGGATGAGGGGTTAATATGATAGGTCTTTTGATACTAGATTGCAGTTTTTCTGGATCTCCCTGTAAGGCATTAATCCCATCGGCATCAAGTATAATGGGCAGATCTACACAAGACAGAATTTTGTTAACGAAGAAGATAGTTTCTTTAGCAAGCCCTAGACCTGGACCCAGACCCACTGTATCAAAAGTAGAGATTCTTCTTAAGGTACTTGATAAATTTTTGACGCTAATTGCTCCTTTTTTTGTTTCCGAAAGTGCTTCAGTCATGATTTCTGGATGACTTTTGGCTACAACAGATTCGGCAGAGTTAGATGTAAAGCATGTCACCAGTCCAGCCCCTGTTCGGAGTGTAGCCCAAGAAGTTAAGACTGCTGCGCCGGCCTTTCCACGACTGCCAGCAACAATCGCTATTTTCCCATAGGTTCCTTTGTGTGAATCGGTTAGACGTGGAGGAAGAGCTTTCCTGGCATGTGTACTGGTTATAACTGATAATTTTAGTTTTTTCGAATCTAATAATTTACGGGGGCATCCAATCGGTGCCACGCGGATAATTCCTAGTGACTCCTGAGAAGGATTCAGGAAATGGGCAATTTTAGGGGCAGTAAAAGTTACTGTAAGATTCGCCTGAAAACAAAGGATAGGGGTCTCAACTGAATCAGCATTCATCCCTGATGGGATATCTACCGCCATTCGAAACCAGTTTCTTCGATTAAGTTCTTCAACTACAGTGGCGTAAAGACCAGTTAGAGGACGGCTTAGTCCTGTGCCGAGAAGTGCGTCGATAACAACCGTATGAATTCCAAGAGTCGGAGCAATCTGACTCCAGTTTTCATCATTGATTTCCTTAGCTTTGTGGCCAGATTTCAGCCAGGCTTTTAGGTTAGCAAGAGACTCTTCTTTGTATTTAGATTTAGGTTCTAGTAGATAGACAGTTGTATTAATACCATTTTGATCAAGCATTCTGGCTAGTACGAGGCCATCTCCACCATTCTTACCTGATCCACTAAAGACTACTACCCTTTGCTTTTGGAGACTTTGTTGAAAGTGTTTCTCTAACTGTCGAAAGAGTTGAAATCCAGCGTTTTCCATGAGAACTAATCTGGGAATTCCATACTGTTTGCTGCTAAGACGGTCAATCTGATTTATTTGTGCTACCGATAGAAGTTTCATAGTGGACTTATTTTTCAGTTTCAGATTTTTAATTATATTGAAACATAGAGAACGTCTTTACGTCCTAAAGAAGTAGGTATTGCTCAAAAGGAATACTGGATTATAAATAACAGAGGATTATACTGATAAAAGAACTTAGGAGTTTAGCCAAATGTACAAATTTGCGAGTACAGCTAGAGTTACTAGTAGTTTCTCACTCATCCTTCTTTTAATCACGAGTTCCTTTGCAGACCGAAAGCATGCCGATGTAGATGACATTGGTAACCGAAAAATCAATGGAAAGGTTGCCAAGGTTTTTCCAAACTTTGTTTCCTTAGAAAAAGAAATTCAAATTGGGGCTCAGTACGCTCATCAGATCGAGAAATCATCCCGATTGATAGATGATCCAGTTGTCAATGAGTATATCGACAGTCTAGCTCAAACAATAGTTAGGCACTCAGATGCCAAGGTTCCCTTTGTTGTTCGTGTGGTTGATACTGAGGAAGTAAATGCTTTTGCTCTTCCAGGTGGATTTTTTTATGTCAATAAAGGATTGATCTTGGAGTCTGATACAGAATCAGAACTTGCGGGTGTCATGGCACACGAAATTGCACATGTTAGTGCCCGTCACGCTAGTGAACGAATAACTAAGGGACAATTAATACAGTTTGCAGCTCTTCCAGCACTTTTCATAGGTGGTTACTGGACGCAGGTGGCTATTCGTCAGGGGCTTGGTTTAGGACTATCTCTATCTGTGCTGGGGATTACACGAAAGTCAGAAGAAGAGGCAGATCAGCTTGGAACTCAGTACATGTGGAATACTGGTATTGATCCCAATGGTTTTATTGCGTTTTTTGAAAAACTTGAAGCTAAGGAAAAGAATAAACCGGGCAAATTCTCGAGTTTCTTTAGAACTCATCCTCCTGTTGAGAAACGAATTGTTAAGGTACAGGAAGAAATTTCTTTTTTGCCGCTCAAAGATGAATACCTAGTAACAACTTCAAAGTTCAATGATGTCAAGGCTAGGCTGGTTGCTATGGATAATAAGTTAGTTAGACCAGGAGCAGCAACCTCATCGAAGGGCAGGAAGAGACCAAGCTTGAAGCGCAAGACCAGTTCTAATCGTAGTGAGAGAGACAAGCCAACCCTTAAATCAGATCGGCCCACTTTGAAGCGTAGAGATTCGGATTCGGATGAAGAAAATCCCGATCGGTAAAGCTATAGATCGATTGAGAGACTACAAGTTCACTAATATCCTTCCTTTAGTATCATATTGATACGGGTGCTTTTTAATCTTTTCCTGCGTTATCTATAATTAATATCCAATGTTTCCCCAAGCTATTGTTTTTTTCTTTATTGGTCTTGCTATTGGAAGCTTTCTAAATGTATGCATCTTTCGTTTACCAGAAGGTAAATCAGTAATAAAACCACGCTCCTTTTGTTCTCAGTGTGGTCATCAACTGAGTTGGAAAGAGAACATACCTTTATTTAGTTATATTTTCCAAAGGGCTAAATGTTTTAACTGTGGAGGAGAAATTAGCCGGATTTATCCAATTGTAGAGTTGGTTACAGGCTTTTCATTTAGTGCTCTTTTTATTCGCTTTAATTTGACACCAGAATTTTGTGTTAATTCAGTTTTCTTTTGTCTTCTTATTATCTTAATTGTTGTTGACCTGACGAATCGGATTCTTCCTAATGCTCTGACAATTGGAGGTAGTATGGTGGGTGTTTTGGTTGCTCCATTTCAGGCTAACGAAATTCTAGATGTTAGCCAAGGTGATTACCAGGCTGCTTATGTTGCCTCAGTTCTTGGGGCGATTGTGGGAGGAGGATGTCTTTGGTTGGTAGCAGAACTGTATTACAGAATTCGTAAGGAGGAAGGACTAGGTTTAGGTGATGTGAAGATGATGTTAATGATTGGAGCCTTTTTGGGTTGGCGTCTAGCTTGGACTACCATTTTCATAGGTTCGATTCTGGGAACAGTGATCGGTGGATTTTACATTTACATCTCGGGAAAAGATCGGCGCTATGAACTTCCTTATGGAAGTTTTCTCGGCATCGCTTCTGTGGCTATTGTCATTTGGTATCCCTAGAAGAATGATGTATAGATTGTCTATAGAAATAACTGAATATCCTATGTTCATGAAGTGATCATTAGAGGTCTTTAAGGCTAGAGTAATAGCTGAAGTCTAAATATATTTAGACCCTTGATTATTTGTCGCTGTCTTAAAAAATGGTACTGTGCCTGAAAAGTCAGCTAGAGAAAAAATAAATTAGTAGAACTGTTTTCTTTATAGGGATATTACAAAAGTGAAAGCGAAACTCTGAACTGGACATTAACGTGGTGCAAAAAAATCTTTCTCAAGAGTGGTTTGATAATGACAAGGAAGAGAAGGTAAGAGGAGTAGATGTCATTGCAGTAGGAGCACATCCAGACGATATCGAACTTTGGTGTGGTGGAACCATAGCTTGCCTTGTTAACAAAGGCTACAAAGTCGGTCTTGTTGATTTGAGTCTTGGTGAGCTAGGAACCCGTGGAAATAAGGACACTCGACGTATGGAAGCTCAAAGAGCAGCTGAAGTGTTGGGGGTTTCGTTTCGGACTAACCTTTGTTTTCCTGATGGAGAAATTAAACCGACTTCTGAAAACCGCAATGAATTGCTCAAAATCATACGTGCCTATAAACCTGATTGGATTTTTAGTCATTCACAGTCCGGACACCCTGATCATTGGAATGCTGAGGTTCTGGTTAGGGAGGCTGTTCACCATTCAGGATTAGCTAAGCTTGAAACCGAATTACCCAGACATAGGCCTCAGGTGATTGCTTCGTGGTTGCAATTTGATTCTCCTCGGGTGCCAGAGATTGTTTTCGATATTTCAGAAAGCTGGGCGATCAAAGAGGAAGCTATTCGGTGTTACGTATCTCAACTTTACAATCCACAATCTGTTGATCCCAAAACTATCTTGACAGATGTAAATTTTGTAGACCGGATTCGATCTCATAATAGATTTATGGGGAGTCTTTCTAACTGTAGATATGGAGAAGGGTTTCTTTTGTCAAGAATTCCAAGGGTGACAGATTTAAATTTCTAAAATACTAACCAGAATTAATATAGATAGCTTCTAATTGTTAAACCATAAAGATTTCCTTGCCATTCTTGAATCGACTTTCGTGTGGAAGAAGAATTATTCTGGTTAACAAATGTTTAGACGCCATAGCGTTTTATACGGAAGAATACTTTTTGTAGTAGATATTTTATCTGGTCTAGCTGCGTTAACTACTTCTTATTTATTTAGATCTTTAGTAAAGTTTTTACCTGTTGATGTTGCACAACATTTTAATCCCCTTCTACTTCCATTACACGAATATATCTATTTCTTTTTGACCTGTCTTCCCATATGGGCGGGTTTATTATTGGCAACCCAAAACTATCCTGAAGTTCTCCAATGGGGGAGCAAACGTCGTTTGGCTAGTGTGGTCAAGTTTGTGGTTTCTGTTGGTCTAGTGATGTCCTTTCTGACCTACACTCTGCAGCTTGAGGTGAGCCGACCTATTTTTTTTGCTTTTCTAGTCCAGACACTGTGCTTCCTTTTTTTAAACCGATCAATTTTGGATGGTATCCTTCGTAGTCGCAATATTAGTGAGCACAATCAGGTAAATATCCTTGTGGTTGGGAAACAGGAAAAAGCTCATGAGCTCTCGTTATCCCTAGAATCTTCACGTCGGTGGGGCTTCAAAGTGATTGGATTTTTGTCTGAATCCGAATCTGATAAAGATAATGGCACTTCTACTAAGCTTCTCGGAAAGCCTTCGGAACTCAAAGAACTTCTAAGCAGTGGACTTGTTGTTGATGAGATCATCTTTGCAAGTTCAGACGTATCTGATCTGCAAAATTTTCAAGAGATGATTGCACTTTGCCAAGAATTGGGTATCCGCACTAGGTTAGCTGCTAATTTTTTTCCACTTAACAGTGGTAGGGTGTCCTTAGAACATCTCGGAGAGACACCGCTGATAACACTCTTAAAGGTTCCTCCTCACAGCATCGAACTGATTTTGAAACGCATGGTGGATTTTCTTGTAGCAGTAGGTTGTCTCGTTATCTTAGCTTTGCCAATGCTTCTGGTCGCTTTTTTTGTCAAGGGAAGTAGTCGTGGAGGAGTATTTTATCAACAGACACGCTGTGGACTTTTTGGTCGGAAATTCACTTTGATTAAATTCCGTACCATGATGGATGGCGCAGAAGACAAACTCTGGGAAATTCGTCATCTGAACGAGATGAGTGGTCCGGTATTTAAGATGAGGAATGATCCGCGTGTTACCCTACTTGGCAAATATTTAAGAAAGTATAGCCTTGATGAAATCCCCCAATTTTGGAATGTTATAAAAGGGGAAATGAGTATAGTGGGTCCTCGTGCTCCACTTATTGAGGAAGTGGCTTTTTATTCGCTTAGAGAAAGGCGGAGGTTAAGCGTTAAACCGGGGATCACCTGTCTTTGGCAAGTTTCAGGGAGGAGTGAAATAGACTTTCATAAATGGATGGATCTAGACCTTGAATATATTGATAACTGGTCTCTGTGGCTTGACCTAAGGATTATGCTTAAAACTATTCCAGCTGTTTTCACTGGTAAAGGAGCACGCTAAGAGGGCTATAGGAAAGGATGAATGAATAGTATCAATATTCCTCCGTATTAAGACACTGAAATTGCAGCTGATAAAGCCTTGAATAGACTCCTTTCTGAGCTAGAAGCTGGTTATGACTTCCTTGTTCAACAAGTTCTCCTTTGTGTAACACTAGGATCCTATCACAATATTGAATTGTTGAGAGTCTGTGGGCAATGATCAAGGCTGTTCTGTTTCCGATCAGTTTCTTGAGCCCTGCCTGTATGTTGTACTCAGTGTCTGGATCTACAGAAGATGTAGCTTCGTCCAGGATAAGAACTGCAGGATTGCGAGCTAATGCTCTTGCAAAAGAAAGAAGCTGTCTTTGACCGCCAGAGATAGACTGGCCTCTTTCGGTTAATTTGGTTTCGAAGCGTCCTGGAAGGGAATTAATGAATTCATCTGCCATCACCCGTTTGGCAGCTTTTTCCATGGACTCGTTTGAGACATATTGGTCCCAAAGACAGATATTTTCGGCGACGGTTCCTCTGAACATGAAGACATCTTGAAAGACAACTGCAATTAATCGTCTTAAATCTTCCAGATTCCATTCACGTAAATCGACTTTGTCTAATTTTATGGATCCACTATCTACTTCGTATAGTCGGGTTAATAAACTAATTAAAGTTGTTTTTCCAGATCCTGTTGCTCCTACAATCGCTACCTTTTCGCCTTGATTAACTCGGAAGGAAATATTTTTCAGAATAGGAGTGTCCTCCCTGTATTGGAAATAAACACGGTCAAACTCTATATCGCCAACGCTATTTGTGGTGATTTGTTTTGAATGGGGAATCTTTGAAATAGAGAAAGGCGTATCTAATAAATTAAAGATCCTCTCAGAGCTGGCCATGGCACTTTGTATGATATTAAACTTTTCACTGAGATCACTGATTGGCTTAAAAAATCGTTCAGAGTAGTGAACAAAGGCGACAACAGATCCAAGTGTCAATATGCCGCTTAGTACCTTCATTCCTCCGTACCAAAGGATAAGGGCTAGTGCTATCGAACCAATCAGGTTGACAATTGGATAGAAGACGGCGTAATAAAAAATAGAATCAAGATTAGCCTGCATATGGTCTTGATTCCTTGACTCAAACTGTTCAAGCTTTCTTTTTTCCTGAACAAAAACCTGCACTAGTGACATACCCGTAATAGCTTCATGAAGAAAAGAATTGATTCTTGAAAGAGCACGTCTGACTCTACGGTATGATCCCCTTACCTTGTATTTGAAGATAAGGGTTATAAGGAATAGCAATGGGATTACTGAGAAAGAGACCAGAGCCATCTTCCAGTTGATCCAGAACATAATGACAACAATTCCAAATAGCGTAAAAATGTCACCAAAGATGCTTACTACTCCTGATGTGAAAAGTTCGTTTAGAACGTCTACATCATTGGTGAGACGAGTTATGATTCGACCGGTAGGGTTCTTGTCAAAGTATGTCGTGTCAAGATTCTGAATGTGACGGAAGATTTGCATCCGTAGATCGAACATAATCCTTTGGCCAGTCCAGTTAGCTGTATAGGTTTGGAAAAATCCGAAAGCGAATTGGAGAAGAAGAGCACTAATAAATAAGAAGGTAAGGGTGCCAAGTTGTTGGGTATCTTTATTGGGTATGGACTCGTCGATGGCAATCTTTATTAGGTAAGGACCGATAAGTCGAAGTCCAGATACAATCAATAGGAGAAGAATAGAAATGACAACTACCATGCGATACGGTCTCAAGTAAGTGAGAAGGCGGCGTGCTAGCGTTGTGTCATCAATTCTGTCTTGAATGTTGAATCTTAAATCATTCATTGTTGGTCTAGTTCTTCCAAAAGACGCTGCTTTTTGCAAAGCTGTGTATAAAATCCGTTTTTAGAAATCAGCTGGACATGAGTTCCTCTCTCTACGATTCGACCTTTATCGAGGACTAAAATCTGGTCGGCTTCTCGCACGGTGGAAATACGATGAGAAATCAGAATCATAGTCTGTCCTTTTAACTCTTTTTGTAAATTTTTCAAGATTTCGTTTTCAGTGCTCGTATCCACACTGGAAAGAGCATCATCTAGAAGTAATATTTGGGGTTGAATAAGAAATGCTCGACTAATTGAAACGCGTTGTTTTTGTCCTCCGGATAGAGTTACACCTCGTTCTCCAACAGGGGTTTTAAAGCGCTCGGGCATATCGTTTATGTCAGGTAAAATGTGGCTTACCTGAGCTGCTTTTTCTATTGAATGTTGGCTTGCAGAGGGCTGTCCAAATGAGATGTTTTGGGAGATGTTCTCCGAAAAGAGAAAACTATCTTGGGGTACGTATCCAAGATGGCTTCTTAGGTAGTCAAAAGGGAAATGATTTATGTCCTGTTCATCTATAAATATCTTGTTTTCTGGGACTTTATAAAATCGACAGAGTAAACTGGCCAAAGTAGACTTTCCGCTTCCTGTTCTTCCCACTATTGCAGTGACTGTACCCGCTGGAATCTGGAAACTAAGATCGATCAACACAGGAGCATCGTTGTATGCGAACGTCAAATTTCTCACTTCAACATTACCTTGGATCTTTATTTTTCGAGTATTGATTGTATTTCGGATGTCCGGCTTGGCTTTGAGGATACTATTAATCCGTCCCATTGAGGCAGTTCCTCTCTCAAGAACGTTCATAACAAAACCGAGGGCAATTGTTGGCCAACTCAACATAGCTAAATAGGCCACAAAGGCAACAAGTTCTCCAATTGTGAGAGTTCCTTGTATTACAAGGGCTCCTCCCATCCATAACAAGACAACAGTAGAAAGTCCTAAGAGAAGAGTTAGAAGAGGGTTAAATAAACCCCATAACTTGACTAGATGAAGACTTTCTTCTCTGTACCTTCGATTAGAGGAGCTAAAGCGTTTTATAACAGCATCCTGCTGGACATAGGCCCTAATCACCCTTTGTCCGGTGATATTTTCTTGTGCCTGGGATGTGATCTCTGAAAGACGTTGTTGAACTTTGTCAAAGCGGTTATGAATTCGCTTTCCGAAAAATTTTACACTAGCACTGACTAAAAGCAAGGGAAGAAGTGAGGCTAAGGCAAGGAAAAAATCTAATCGAAATAATATTGTTACGGTCAGTATGGCCGTAATCAAAGTGTTAAGGCTATACATGATACCAGGTCCCAGTACACTTCGAACTGCAGCTAAATCACTACTTGAGCGTGCCATTAAATCGCCTGTAGAGTAAATTTTGTAAAATGACGGGGCAAGTTTTTGAAGATGAGCGTAAAGATCATTACGGAGATCAAATTCAATTCGGCGTGAAAGACCAATAAGAATACTCCTCATAAGGAATCGGAAGAATCCCTCTAGAACGCTAAAACAAACAATTAATCCCGAGTAAAGCACTAGCTTTCTCGGGTTTACTTGAAGGGTTAGGTCATCGATTATAGCTTTTAATATCCAAGGGGATATCACCGCTGCAATGTTCGTTAAAACAACCATTATCGAACCTAAAATAAGCCTATTTTTAAATTTATTTAGGTAGGGGAGTAGTGTGTAGAGCTCTTGGCTTCTAAAACTCCAACGACTCTTTTTATTCGACATTGAAACCAGCTACATGATTGATGGAACTTCCATCGTTTCTGTGAAAAGAAATCTGGTATCCGTATATTAAGCTTGAATTATTAGAGTACTCAATTTCAAAGGTTGCCGTCTTTCCACCTTCTAAAGTGGAGGGTAAGGGGGCTGTTTTTACTTGCTCTAATTTATCCTTGTTGTGATCGAAAATAGAGATCATAACCTGGATATTTTCTAATGTTTTGTTCTTTTGATTCCAGAATTCTCCCTTCAAGGAAAACCCCTCATAAGAACGAGTATGTTTTAAGGAGATTATTCTCAGTGGTGCTCTTTTCCATTCTTTTGAGGTGGAAAAGTTCTTGAGGAAAGGCGCAGGAGAAAATGCGTAAAAAAAGAAGGCAAGAAGGGCAAAAATGCTTGAGAAAAAAAGAGCATTCAGAGAGGGACGAAGAACTTGCCAGGGCCTAGGATTATCAACCTTCTTTGAATTGTGACTACCTCTTAGTTCTCTGCTGTTGAAGAGGTTAAAAGTGTATAGGCCTACGCAGGCAAAGATGGCTAGAAAAGTAATGAGAGTCAATCTAGCAGAACTATCGAGAATTTCGAGGATTTCAGGATTGAGATTTGGAGTCACTGTTTTGATTTTTTCAGAGGCCTGGGGGGGATGCAGCGGGATTGGATGTTTGTACATGGCCCCGTTTTTTACTCCAGAAGCCAGGCCTTGGTTTTTCTATAGTAAATTCTGGGCCAAAAAGATGTCGTCCGAAAAAAGTGAGAAGGTCATTTTCAAGTTTTCCACTTGAATTCAATGTAGTCCACCTATCACTACCTAAAAAGGGGCGCTTTAGACACCGGATATTGGCCTTGACAGAAATCAAAGTTTCCTTTTCAGAGTGAAATTGAATATAGATTTTGTACTGATATTCAGCTTTAACCCAGTCGCCATCCAAGAGTTTTGATTTTTGGGTTATCTTTCTAATATGAGATTCCGTGAGAGGGCCAGAAATATACTCTTGTCTAGCCGTCAAGATAAAGCCTTTGGAAAAATTTTCTTGGGCTACCTCATAATTGTGAATGTGAAGGGTTTCAAGCATAGACTTCCAAGAAGCCTTTATAGGTTTATGAATACTTAACAATGTAGACGATTTGCTTGTTGATCGCTGTGCAGGAAGAAAGCAACACACACTGATTAATATCATTAATAGCAATTCATTTCGTATTGGCATATAGATTATTTTACAATTTACATAGAAGAGGTTCTGATTCTCTCTTTGGTTCCCTATTAAAAGGCTTTAAACCATAACACTTAGTAATGGCTTGGTAATTTCGTAGCGACATCAGAATATGAACTTTATACATGATAATGTTGTAATTATTAACGTTGATACACGCGGACAGCTTTCCGATGATCTCGATAGCGGGAGGAAAAAAAATGACTGCCGTCATTTTTGGAAACAAAGTACAGATATGGAGATGAATCAGGTTTCAATGCAGCATCGATTGAATCTGCCCCCGGATTGGTTATCGGCCCAGGAGGCAATCCTTTGTATTTGTAGGTGTTATATGGGGAATCAATCTTTAGATCGCTTTGATTAATAACTCCATCGTACTCCTTCACTTGCTTAATCGCATAAATTACTGTGGGATCACACTCGAGTTTCATATTCTTCTGTATTCGATTGTAAAATACTGAAGAGATTAAAGTTCGTTCAGAGGGGATAGCTGTTTCCTTTTCGATCAGAGAGGCAAGGGAGATTATCTCGCGGATGGTAAGACCCAGGTGTTTTGCTAAAGTTTGTCGTTCAGCGTTCCATATAGAACGGAAGCGGTTAGTAAGAGCTTTTAGTATAGCTTCTTCATTCATACCGAAAGTAAAGAAATAGGTTTCTGGAAAAAGATATCCTTCAAGGTTGTCAGCTTCTGGATCAAGATCTGAAATTAAATCCGGAACAGAAGCCAGTGTTTGATATCTATTTGCATCACCAAACCCTTTTTCTTCCAATCGTTTAGCTATCTCTTGAAGGGATAATCCTTCGGGTAATGTAATCTTGTGGCGGTAAACCTCTCCTCGGTGAAGCTTACTTGCTACTTCTGTGATCGTAAGGGGAGTAGAAAATCGATATTCACCTACTTGGAGAAAATAGTTAGAACCTTGATAGATTAAGTACCACCTGAAAAACAGGGATGATTTAATGATGCCAGATTGTTCAAGCATTTGACTGATATCTGTTGCATTAAGACCTGATGTTACTAGGATGCGAGCCTCACCTGAATAATCCTGGAACGGTTGTTTGATTGTAACGCTTAGTAGCCAAAGGGTTACTCCAAGCATTAAGAAAACAGTAGTTGAACAAGCAGTTAGAATAATAGCTGTTCCTTTTTTCAATTATGCGCCTCCAAGTACCATGTAAGAATCAGAGCTGCGGCATATTGGTCCCGCAATCGTCTTCGTTCAGTTACGGGGATTTTTAGAGAGGACATGTGCTCTTCAGCAAAGTGACTAGAGAACCGTTCGTCCTGCCATTCTATCTTAATATTTTTCTTTGTAAGTGTTTCAGCCAGAGGTTTTACATAGTCTATGCTAGGGCTTTCATCTCCACTTACGTGTAAAGGTAATCCAAGAACAACAGAGGAAATTTTGTATTTTTGGATTAGTTTTAGTATGTTTTTTTGATCATTATGGAGATTACCTCTTAATAAGGTTGTGAGAGGCCTTGCGTATAATTGAAGTGGATCTGTGATAGCAACACCTATTTTCTTGTTTCCAACATCTAATGCCATCAAACGACCCAGGGGTAAATTTGTGTGAGTGTGGGGTGAAACCTTTGGTTTTCTTGTTGAGGACGAGTTTTTAGGGCTATAATTCAATTGTGAAGTACCAGCTTTCCATGACTCTCCATAATACAGGATTGCCAAAAATTAGATGTTGGAAAAAGCAAAAATAAGTCTGATTTTAGTCTCTGCTACGGTTATCTTCTATTGTTTGGTGGGAGGTCTTCTGATGGATCTTTCTGCCGAGGATGATACATATGAACAATTGGAGATGTTTACAACGGTATTATCTCGCTTGAAGGCAGAGTATGTTGAAAACCCTGATCTTGAGCAAGGTATTAACGGTGCCTTGCTTGGCATGATTGAGGCTATAGATCCATTTTCAAGCTTTGTAGAGAAAGAAATCTTTTCTGTGTTGTCCGACAGGGAAGAGTCAGAAGCCTCTCCGGGGTTAATACTCTCAAAAAAATATGGCTATGCATATGTTGTGTCTGTATTTCCTGGGAGCTCAGCTGACAAGTTGGGCCTTAGAACTGGTGATATCTTAGAATCAGTTGAAAACAAAGTTACAACTGTGATGAGTTTGTGGGAAGCAAGGAATCGTCTCAGGGGGAGTCAGGGTACTGATGTTACTATCCGTGTTGTGCGTCCACGCCGATCTCAGCCAACTAAAATGGTACTTAAAAGGGAACTCATTGAACCTGGGGAGGTCCAGGCCACCCTTATTGACGATGGAATCGGTTTATTGAGTGTTCCGAACTTTAGCTATGGAGTATCAGAAAAGGTGCGATCAAAAATAGGTTTGCTTCTTTCAATGGATGTACAAGGAATCTTGGTTGATTTACGAGGCAATAGTACCGGAGTGATAACTGAGGCTGTTCGTGTTGCCGATTTGTTTTTAGAGCAGGACAAATTAATTGCTAAGGTGGTTACTCGAGAGGCAACCCATGAAGAGTTTCGTTCTGTGGAAAAAAATATGATTGGAAATAGATTTTTAGGACTGCTAATTAATGGTGGGACAAGTGGACCGGCTGAATTGTTTTCAGCGGCGCTTATGGATAATAAAGATGTGGTTTCTGTTGGGTTGAGAACAAATGGGCACGGATCAATTCAGGAAAAATTTGAAATAGGGGAGGGATCAGTGGTATTTCTGGGAACTAGATTGATCATGCGTCCTAACGGAAAACCATTAAAGGGTAAAACAGATAATTCCTCGGGTCTTTTGCCCAGGACAAGATCGCCGCGTCAGAATTTTATTACGAACTTTTATTTTGAAAATGCTGTTGATGAAATGGGAGAAGACAAGCTGGAACGATTTTATCAGGAACTTGACAAAGCTATAGGTCAAGAGCAGCTTGAAGCAGGATTAGAGGAAATGCGAAAGGGGATTCTTAAAAAAGCTGCCTGACCGTCAGTGCAGTAGATATTACAGGGAACTCATTCCCGAGCTTATATAAGGAGAAAAAATGAATAAAGGAGATTTAGTAGGAGCGGTTTCAGAAGATGCGGGTATTTCTAAGGGAGAGGCTCAAAGTGCTGTTGATTCAGTTCTGAGTAATATTGAGGGGGCTCTGAAGAGTGGAGATAAGGTTACCCTTGTTGGATTTGGAACTTTTTCTGTTTCACACCGCGACGCAAGGCAAGGCCGTAATCCTCAAACAGGGGCTTCGATCAATATCCCAGCCAGGAAGGTTGCGAGGTTTTCCGCAGGAAAAGCGCTTAAAGACGCACTTAATTAATGCCTTGGTTTGGTCTGGCATTTAAAGCGCAGTAAACGAATAGAAGAACTGGTTGTATAGGGTTTGTTCGCTATGTGCCAGTTTTCATTTTCAAGACAAGAATTGTGTCGGGCTTGATTATCGAAAAAGTCCAGGAATAGGTGCGTAGCTCAGGGGTAGAGCACTTCCTTGACGTGGAAGGGGTCAGCGGTTCAAATCCGCTCGGACCTACCATTTGATTGGATGACAGCGAATTGAAGCAGGAATTGAAGGCTATTTTTCGTGACGGACGCATTGATTGGGTAACCGATTATCAAGAAGCGTTAGCGATTCTTAGGCATTCCACCTCACATCTAATGGCACTAGCCGTAAAGGAGTTGTACGGAGAGGTGCGTCTCGGTTTGGGTCCCTCCACTGAAGAAGGTTTCTATTACGACTTTCTATCTGCTCATACACTTACAGAGGAAGAGTTACCTAAGATTGAATTAAAGATGAAAGAGCTGGCTAAAACCAAGCTCTTTTTCGAGCCCAGAATTATTTCCTTAAAAGAAGCTCTTGAGTATTTTAAGGCTCAAGGGGAGACATTGAAAACAGAGCTAATTATAGAGAAATCTGGCGAGGTCATGTCTTCTTACAAGTTGGGGGAAATGACAGACTTTTGCACTGGACCACATGTTGTTCATACTAGAAAACTAAATGTTTTCAAGCTTCTTTCAGTTGCTGGAAGTTATTGGAGGGGAGATGAAAAACGGGAACAACTTCAGAGGATATACGGCACGGCTTTTTTTAGCAAAGAAGAGCTAGCTGGGTATTTGCTTAGGTTGAAAGAGGCACGCGGGCGAGATCAGCGTAGATTGGGCAAGCAGCTGGGACTGTTTACGGTGGCAGAAAAAGTGGCTCCTGGACTAATCTTTTGGCATCCCAAGGGTGCAGTGATTAGAGACATAGTTGAGCAGTTTTTGCGAAAGGAGCTCGAAGCGAGAGGTTATCAGTTTGTCTGTACTCCGCATATTGCTAAAAGTGACTTATGGAAGACCTCCGGACACTATGAGTATTTCCGTGAGCACATGTACACGCTTCCGGTTGAAGAAGATGAGTATGTATTGAAACCCATGAACTGCCCAGGTCATATTGTGATCTATCAGTCGGCTAAGCACAGTTACAGAGATCTACCGATGCGAATAGCAGAATTTGGCACTGTTTATCGCTATGAAAAGTCCGGCACCCTTCATGGAATGTTACGTGTACGGGGATTTACTCAGGACGATGCACACATATTCTGTAGTCCTGATCATGTCTTGGAGGAAGTAGTTCAAACTTTAGACTTGGCATCGTTTATTCTTGAGTCTTTTGGGTTCAAGGATCTAGAAGTTTCTCTTTCTGTTTCGGATCCAGAGAGCCCCAAACATTATGCGGGTAGTGCAAGTGATTGGGAAAAAGCAGAACAGGTTTTGATTGAGGCCTTAGAGAAAAAGGAATGGAAATATCAACGTAATGTAGGGGAAGCAGCTTTCTACGGCCCTAAAATCGACATACATCTGATTGATGCCTTGGGACGCTCCTGGCAGCTCAGTACCTTTCAGTTTGACTTCAGCCTTCCTCAGCGCTTCGGTGTGACTTATGTAGGGTCAGATTCTAAAGAGCATCATGTGATTATGATTCACCGGGCACTGTTAGGATCTCTCGAACGCTTCATAGGAATTCTAATAGAACACTATGGTGGTGCTTTTCCTGTTTGGCTTTCACCAGTCCAGGTACTGGTACTCCCTATCAGTGAACGGCATCATGAATATGCTAACAGTCTTGTTGATCAAGTATCACACAGTGGAGGCTTAAGGGTCCAAGCAGACCTTAGGAATGAAAAAATAGGATTCAAGATCCGCGAGGCTCAGTTGCAAAAGTTGCCCTATATGATAATTGTTGGGGATCGTGAATTAGAGGAGAATACTGTTTCAGTTCGACATCGGTCAAAGGGTAATTTGGGTCCCATGGAAATTAACGACTTTGTATCCACAGTTTGTCAAGAAGCAAACGATAGGACAATAGGTTGAATAGAACAGGAATCTTTTTATTAGTGAAAGTTCCTGTTTCAATGCCTTAGTGCGAGCTTGGTACGGAGTATTTTACTCTACATTTAATTGTTTTCTGATGTGTTTGATAATCTGCCAATGTTAAACTGAGATCTTTTGGAGAACGGATATCAAGAAAACTAGAGTTAATAGACGTATTAGGGCCCCTGAAATTCGTGTGATTTCAGACGGTGGTGAGCAGTTGGGTCTTATGCGGCCTAGAGAGGCTATAGAAATTGCGCAGGGTCGAGGGTTAGATCTGGTTGAAGTGGCCCCGTCAGCCAGACCTCCAGTCTGCCGCATAATGGATTTTGGGAAATACAAATACCAGCAAAGTAAGAAGGCACACGAGGCACGAAAACACCAAAAGGTAATTCAGGTAAAAGAGGTTAAATTTCGACCAAAAATAGATCCACACGATTTTGAATTTAAGAAAAATCATGCAATTCGTTTCTTAAAAGCTGAGAATAAAGTAAAGGCAACAGTAATGTTTAGAGGTCGGGAAATAACCCATCCCAAAATTGGAGAAGAGATTCTTAGAAAGTTGGCTACTGAAGTAGAGGATCTTGCTGAGATAGAGATGTGGCCTAAAATGGAACGCTATACAATGATAATGATACTGACTCCAAAAAAGACCTAAGAGTGTTCAGGATAAGTAGATGAAATTAAAGACAAAAAGAGCAGCAGCTAAACGGTTTAAACTAACGGGAAGTGGTAAAGTTCGTCGTCATAGCAGTCATCATAGCCACATCCTTACGAAGAAGTCATCTAAGCGAAAACGTAATTTACGTAAAGCATCTCTTGTCTCAACAGGGGATCTGAAACGTGTTAAAGCAATGCTAAAAGTCGGGTAGGAATATGGCAAGGGTTACTAGGGGGAGAAGGCGTTTAAAGCGGAGAAAAAGGATCCTCAAATCAGCGAAGGGTTACTGGGGAACGAAGAGCAAACTGCATCGTTCCGCTAAGGAACAGGTCCTACGGTCACTAGCCTTTGCCTATCGAGATCGACGGCAGAAGAAAAGGGTCTTTCGTAGGCTGTGGATTACAAGGATTAATGCAGCAGCCCGGCAAAACAACCTTTCATATAGCCAATTTATCTTCGGACTCAAAGTTGCTGGACTTACCATGAATCGTAAGACCTTGGCAGAAATTGCTGCACTTGACCAAGAGGGATTTAAGGGCCTAGCTGATACAGCCCGCCAGGCAAAGGCCTGATAGAAATTCGCATACTACAAACTCCAAGGCTCCTTTTGACAAAGCCCTGATTTGGATTCAGGATAACCTTTTAATCGTGAGAATAAATCTTCGTATTAATGCCAAAATGATACGAAGATTTATTAATATGCACAGCTAAACAAATCCTAATTTGGAAATTATTGAAACAAAATCTTTGGGGTCGAAGATGAGGCCAGACGAGCTCGAGAATATTTGGAATGAATTTGAAGAAGATCTTTCCAAGATCTCTTCTCCACAGGATTTAATAGAGGCTAGGGACAAATATCTTAGTCGTCGTCGTGGTCTAGTTAGTCTCCAGTTGCGTCAGTTAGGGAGTGTCCCCAAAGATCAACGCCCTCAACGTGGTCGTTTACTAAACCAGTTACAAAATCGTGTATCAAGCGCCTTGGATTCTCGTAAGGAGGAATTGATTAAGGAGAAAGAAAGGATTGAGGTCCCAGTTGCTCGAGATCGAACCCTCCCTTCAATTCCCGTGGAAATAGGCCACATACATCCTTTAAGGAAACTCGCCCGTGAGATGGAGGAAATTTGTGTAGGGATGGGGTTTGAACTGTTGGAAGGACCGGAAGTTGAAACGGAGTACTATAACTTTGAAGCCCTGAATATTCCAAAAGAACACCCGGCAAGGGCCGATCAGGATACATTTTATCTGCCAGGTCGAATGTTACTCCGAACTCATACATCTCCAGTCCAAATCCGCACGATGGAACGTCGTCGACCACCTTTGCGTATTGCGGTTCCTGGAAGGGTTTTTCGAAGAGATGCTGTTGATGCAACGCACAGTCCTATGTTTCACCAATTTGAGGCCTTGGTGGTTGACGAAGGTATTAATTTTTCCCATCTTAAAGGAACCCTCGAAACCTTCCTTAAGGCCCTTTTTTCAGAATCAACTCAAATTCGTTTGAGGCCAAGCTATTTTCCTTTTGTGGAACCTGGAGCTGAAGTTGATATTAGCTGTCATTTTTGTGAAGGAAAGGGATGTAGGGTATGTAAGAAAACTGGCTGGATAGAAGTTCTTGGTGCTGGTATGGTACATCCACATCTGTTCAGGGAAGTTGGCTACGATGCAACTCGATACACAGGTTTTGCCTGGGGCATGGGAATTGATCGATTAGCACTGCTTAAGTATCAGATCCCTGACATGCGTTTGTTCTTTGAGAATGATGTTCGATTCCTCCAGCAGTTTTAGTTATTAAGCAAAGAGTTTTGATCAGGAAAACTGCCTATGAAAGTATCCTATGATTGGCTATGTGACTTTCTTAATTTTAGAGAAATAGGAATTGGACCTAAAGAGCTAGGTGATGTCCTAGTAAAACTTGGTTTCTCCTTAGACGCTATTGAAGAAATAAGCAACGATATCGTTTTTGACTTGGAAATCAGTTCAAATCGTCCAGACTGCCTTAGTCATCTGGGTATCTCTCGGGAACTTGCAGTTCACTTTGGGATGGATCTGTGCATGCCGGATTTAACAAGTCCAGTAGGACAGAAAGGTCTAGAAACGTTTTCTGTTAGCGTTTTGGAGAAGGAGCTTTGTCCACATTATACGGCACGCTTAATTCAAAATGTATCGGTAAAGAATTCGCCAGAGTGGCTAAAAAAAAGATTAGAAAAGTTGGGCCATAAATCCATCAATAATATAGTAGACATTACCAATTATGTGATGCTTCACATCGGTCAACCTCTCCACGGTTTTGATTTTGAAAAAGTAAATGGCAGCTCTATTGTTGTTCGTAGGGCCTTTTCTGGAGAGAGACTTAAGACTATTGACGGTAGCGAACAAGAATTAGATGAAGATATGCTGCTGATATGCGACTCTGAAAATCCTATTGCGATAGCAGGGGTCATTGGAGGTAATGAAACTGAAGTTGGTTGTGGAACTTCTGTTGTGTTGCTGGAGAGTGCGTATTTTGATCCCTTTCAAGTGCGGCGGACTTCGAGAAAACTAGGATTGAATACTGAGGCTTCCTACCGTTTTGAGAGAGGTAGTGATGTGGAACTACCTCTTTTAGGGCTGAATTTAGCTATCCGATTGATTAAACAAACTGATAAGGATTGCCAAGTTTCTAAGTCTGTCCTCGATAGCTATAGCGGGGATAAAAAAAATGGAGGCATAACCTTAACAGCTAATCGAATACGTCAAGTCATAGGTATTGAGATTGCTGACGAGAAGGTCAAGGAAATCTTGAATTCTCTGGGCTTCACCATAAAAGGTAATCAAGGGAAATGGAAAGTATTCTCGCCTAGTTTTCGAAGGGATGTTCGACTGGAAGAAGACCTTGTTGAGGAAGTTCTACGTCACTATGGCTATGACCAAATAAAAAGTATGATTCCCAGTAGTAGAGCAGTTGGGAGTTATCAAAAACATGATAAGAAGGAAAGGAAGATAATTGAAATCATGTTAGCTCAGGGCTTTTCTGAGGCTGTTACCCATTCCTTTACCAGCGTAGAGAAAGAAAGGGATTTCGGGGTCGAAGAGACAAGATTGGTAACAGTTGAAAATCCGGTGAGTGAAGAACACAATTTTTTAAGGACTAGTCTTCTCCCAGGTCTTCTCCAGTCAATTCGACGAAATAGTTATAGGGGAAATAAAAGACTCAAGCTATTTGAGATTGGCAAGGTATTTTGGTTGGATAAGCAGCATATTAATGAAGAGACTCGACTGGGTATTATTGCCAGTGGTCTTAATAATCCTTTTCACTGGAGTGTTCCTGGAAACAATGAAAAATTCTCCTTTTTACATATGAAAGGACTTATTCGAAGTTTAATTAAGGCTTTAAATCAGAATGCATTATTAGAAAATACTCGTATTCCCTTTATAGAGGAAGGACATGGTTTAAGTATTAACATAGCTGGAGAAAAACTAGGAACCATGGGAATATTAACTTCTCATTTGCACCAGTCATTACGGTTACCGAACCCAGTAATTATAGCTGAGATATCACTTGATATTCTTTACTGTAAAGACCTACTAGACCCTAGGTTTTGTGATCTGGCAAAATATCCTTTTGTAGAATCTGATGTCTCCTTCATAATTGATAGAGAAATTAATTTTGAAAGGATTCTCAAAACTATTCAAAGCCTAGGAATTGTTGAGCTTAAGGGGGTTGAGCTCGTTGATCGCTTTAAGGGACCCGAGCTACCGAGTGGAAAAATTAGTTATACACTGAGGTTAACTTTTGAAAATCTAGAACGAACCTTAACTCAGGAGGAGGCTAACAGATTTAGTCAGCGGGTATTCTCTGAGTTGGTGGATATTCTAGCTATTAAAGCACGTTAATAAGCTATTAGATATGTCTATACTTGCTGAAACAGTTTTTACTGAAATTGAAGAAGTGGCTGGACAAATTGTTAAACGGTTTAATGCGGTCTCTAAAGAAAACCAAAGGCTTAGGAGTGAGGTTAGCAAATTAAAAGAAGATTTGATGATTCTTAAACAGAATTTTAATGAGGAACGCAATCAAGTTAAATCGCTTGGCAAAGAACGCAAAAAAACCCTTGCAAAGGTTGAAAACATTTTAAAGTCCTTGAAGCATTTTGGTGCGCTATCAGATTAGAGACAGGTTAATAAAGTTAAATGGGAAAGTTTGAAGAAAAACTCACAACAGTAACAATCTTTAATCAGACCTTTCGAATTCGAAGTGATGACGACTCTCAATATGTTCAAGAATTAGCATCATATGTTGACAAAAAAATGTCGGAGGTGGCCGAACAGACCCTAACTGTGGATACTCTCAAGATTGCAATTCTGGCAGCCTTAAATATTGCCGACAATTATGTGTCAAAACGTGAGGAGTATGAACAGTTAGAAAGGAATGTTTCAGATTCAACTGGTCGCCTTAATCGGTTTCTGATTTCTTCCCTTGATAAGATGGGATCTAGTTGATATTCATGTATTCCTAATATAGACTTTTTATCCCCTGCGAAGCTTGTGATGGTCCAGTAGAAATTGAGCCAACAGTTTCTACTAGGGATTTTGAGTCCTTTGGCTGTGCTCAGTTAAGGGCAGATCTCCCACCTGTCTATACAGGTTCAATCTTTACGGTCACACGGCTAAGTGGGGGTAACTATATTTTCTAGTCTATTCGTGGAGTGTTGTCAGTTCAGATAGATCTGAATGCAAATACCTGACCGTATAAGAGATAAGTTGTCATGGTGTGAATCCTAGCCATTTGATAGCGGTTGCTAAGCCACTCTTAGGGTTGACATCAATTATGACAGAGGACAATTGGGGTTTATAAGTCTCAGGACTTAGTCTTCCTGGGAGCCCAGAAAGAAAACGGTTAATGGCTATCTCCTTAGACATTCCGATTACGGAGTTATAGGAACCACTCATTCCTATATCAGTAATGTAAGCTGTTCCCTCTGGTAAAATTCGAGAGTCGGCAGTCGGTATATGGGTATGAGTACCTACCAAGGCTGATATCCTGCCGTCTAGGAACCATCCCATGGCCATTTTTTCTGATGTGGTCTCTGCATGAAAATCAACGATAATGACAGCAACTTCTTTTGGGATTCTGTCGAGAATCCTTTCTACTTTTCGAAAAGGACAATCAGTATTTGGCATAAAAACTCTTCCCTGAAGATTGATCACTGCAACCTGGATTCCTATGGTGCTATTAACCGTTACGAAGCCATTGCCGGGTAGACTCTTTGGGTAATTTGCTGGACGTAAAAGCCTTGATTCCTCATCCAAGTAAGGATAGATACTTTTTTGATCCCAGATGTGGTTTCCAGAGGTCATAATATCCACGCCTAAGTCAAGAATTTGGTCCCCAATCTTAGGAGTAATTCCAAATCCACCGGCTGCATTTTCCACATTCACAACTGTAAAGTCACATTGATGGGAAGACTGGAGGGACTGGAGATGCTCTCTAAGAGCTTTACGTCCTCCTTTTCCAACAATATCTCCAACAAATAAAATTCTCATAACTTCTCGTACTTCAATATCTTCTTAAGGAATTTACCAGTGTGCGATCTTTCCGTATTTGCTAAAGTCTCAGGACTACCTTCGCAAAGTATTCTACCCCCATTATTTCCACCCCCTGGACCTAAATCAATTATCCAATCAGAGCATTTGATAATGTCTAGGTTATGCTCAATCACTAACAACGACCCACCTACAGCAGTGAGCTTATTAAAGGAGCGGAGGAGCATCTTTATATCATCAAAATGAAGTCCTGTTGTCGGTTCGTCAAAAATAAACAGTGGTTTTCCTCGGGTTTTAAGGGACATATAGGATGCAAGTTTAATCCTTTGGGCCTCTCCTCCAGATAGTGTTGTAGCAGGCTGTCCAAGCATTAAATAGCCAAGTCCTACGGATTGAAGGAACCGAAGTTTTCGAAGTAGAGGTTCTCTTCCCGAAAAAAAAGAAATAGCCTCGTCAACCGTAAGATCAAGTACTTGAGAGATATTCAAACCCTTAAATGTCACTTCTAGCAGGCTTTTTTGATAGCGTTTTCCTCTGCAATCCTCACAAATTAGGTGCACATCAGCGAGGAATTGCATCTCTATTATTTCGGTCCCAGAGCCTAAACAACTTTCACATCTTCCTCCTGGTACATTGAAAGAGAAATGACCAGGCCCAAAGTTAAGTCTCTTGGACTCTCTGAGTGAGGCAAATATATGACGGATATGATCAAATGCCTTGAGGTAGGTCACAGGATTTGAGCGGGGGGTTTTCCCAATAGGAGACTGGTCTACAAGGATAATGTCACTTAGATGTTCCCATCCTTCGATACTATCAAAATTTCCTACCTCAGCTTTCCATTCTCCTCGAAGCTTTTTTATTCCTGCATATATAACTTCTTGTACTAGAGTAGATTTGCCGGAGCCCGAGACCCCAGTGATGCAAGTTAGTAGACCAAGCGGAATTGTAACACTTATATCCTTCAAATTATTTTGACGCGCTCCTTTTACGGTTATAGTCTGACTATTGATTGTTCGGCGAAAAGTAGGAGTTGGGATTTTGAGTTCATGTGTTAAATACTTTGCTGTAATTGAGCGTGGATTCTTCAAAAGGGAGGATAAACTGCCTGAGTGAATTACCTGTCCCCCTTTCTCACCTGCTCCTGGTCCCATATCTATGATGTGATCTGCAGCACAAATCATTTCTTTTTCATGTTCTACCACTACTACTGTGTTACCTAGATCTCTGAGTTTGTGAAGGATAGAGATCAATTTCATTTCGTCCCTTGGATGTAGTCCAACTGTTGGCTCGTCTAACACATAGAGTGTTCCTGTGAGAGCTGATCCAAGTGAAGCAGCCAGATGGATCCGTTGAATTTCTCCTCCACTTAGTGTCGAAGTTAGGCGATCCAAAGTAAGGTATTCCAGACCTACCTTGATCAGAAAAGTCACTCGTTTAGAAATCTCTTGTAGTAGAGTATTTGTAAGGGATTTTTCACTGTGGGAGAGATCAAGAGTTTGAAGGATATCCTGTAGACCTTTGATGGGAAGGGAAGTCATTTGACTGATACGTAGATTGTTAACTGTGACGTCATTTGCATCGTGGCAGAGACGCTCCCCAAAACAGTCTGGACAGCGAATGTAGGACCGGTATCGACTAATAAAAGTGCGAACATAAATTTTGTATTTTTTCCGTTCTAATGATTTGAAAAAGCCTTTCACTCCTAGAAAAGAGTCATCCCCTTCCCAGATTTTAGATCTAATTTTTCTGGGCAAGTCACCGTATGCAGTTTCCGGATCAATCTTCTGGTCTCGTATAAAGTCAACTAACCTACGCTGAAACCTAAGATATCTTTGCTGGGTGAAGGGAACAACAGGACCTTTGTAAATGGAAACAGACCAGTCTGGGATTACTAGATCAGGATCAATGTTCATCGTATTTCCAAAACCCTGGCAGGTAGGACAGGCTCCATAGGGACTGTTAAATGAGAAAAGACGTGGCTCTAGTTCCCTGTATTTAATTTGGCAGTATTGGCACTCTAAGCTCTCACTAAAACGTAGTATTTTGATGTCTTTTGTTTTTGAGAAAATAATAACCTCAACTACTCCATTCCCTTCTGACATACAGGTTTCGATAGAGTCTGCAAGACGATCTCTCAAACCATTTTTTACTGCCAGGCGGTCAATCAAGATTCTGGAATGTTTTAAATCATGTTCAGAAAATGATTTCGTTGGGGGTAACTGCATTAGTGCTTCTGGATTAGATAAGTTGGGTATAATCCTGTGGAAGCCTTGTTTAACAAGGTTCTCAATTAGGGTTGTATTTGGTAGGATATCAGCTGAAGAGTTATTCAAGTCTAACTTACTTGACTCATAAGGAAAGACTAGGTTTATTCTAGTACCTTCTGGGAAGTCACACACTCTCTCAACGACCTGTTCAACCGTATCACGTTGAACGAGCCTGTTACATGAACGGCAATGAATATTTCCAATCCGAGCAAAAAGGAGTCTTAAATAGTCATAGAGTTCGGTTACAGTTCCGACGGTTGAGCGAGGGTTTCGACTTGTATTTTTTTGCTTGATTGAAACTGCTGGTCTAATTCCAATAATTTCTTTTACAAGTGGCTTTTGAAGCCGTTCTAGGAATTGTCTCGAGTAGGCAGAAAGTGATTCAATATAACGCCTCTGTCCTTCTGCATAGAGGGTGTCAAACGCTAGACTAGATTTTCCCGATCCGCTTACCCCTGTAATGATAGTCAACTGACCGTCAGGGATTATGACGTTAATATTCTTTAAATTGTTTTGTCTTGCTCCTCTAATATTAATAGGGCAAGGCTTTACATATGTTCCTTCCATCAGCCAAACACTATTTTAGCAGGAGTGGGAAAAGATAGTGTTTTGAGTTTGTAAAGAAGCACTTTGCTAGAAGGCACATGTTATAGTTGGCCTGTATGCGGATTATCTCTGTAAATCCTAAAGCTGCGCTTCCAGGGGGTATAGTTCAGGTTTTTTTGAAAGGCTTAACTAATACTTCAGATGTTCAAGTATCAATTGGAGAGAAACGAGCTAGTCTTATAGCTGTTTCTGAATCTTGTATAACCATCAAGGTGCCTCAAAAACCAGTAAATGGACGTGTTGAGGTAATTAGCTCTGGAATAGAGGCTACCGGGGAAGATATTACGGTTGGTCGTTTGCTCGCAACTGATTTACATTCTGTTGCAAATCCTGCAGTGGATACAGATGACAGAATTTACGTTACGGATAGTGGTAACAGGGGGGAAAAAGTTCCTTTTAGTGTTTTTGTAGTCTCTAAGGACGGAAGCAAGAATCCATTTTTGGCTGAAATCTTAAATCCAACCGGTTTGGCTGTGGGGCCAGACGAATGCTTATATATCACTAGCCGCTTCACCGGAACCGCATACCGATCAACTTTGGACAAAAGGGTAGAGAAGTACGCCGATAATTTGGGAATGGCTACGGGTATTGTTTTTGATTCGAAAGGGAACCTTTTTGTCGGAGATCGAGGGGGAGTGATTCATAAAGTGAACGAGGAAGGTCATGTTTCTGTTTTTGCGAAGTTAGAACCTAGTATCTCTGCCTACCATTTTGTAATGTCTGATGATGACTACCTTTATGTGTCAGCACCAACCCTCTCAACCCAAGATAGTGTCTATCAATTTGACCCGGATGGAAACAAGAAGGTTTTTTTGAAAGGACTGGGGAGGCCTCAGGGAATGGCTTTTAGCCCTGAAGGTAAACTTCAAGTGGTAGCATCGTATCGTGGTCGAAAAGGTGTCTTTACGTATTCCGGCGGATCTTTCGAGCACTTTATTTCTGCTCCTATGATGGTGGGTATGGCATACAGTAAGGACAAGTCCCGGCTCTTTTTGGTTGATAATCAGAGTCTTTTCGTGATTTCTGTCTAATTCAGTTCGTCGATTCTGATACATTCCTAGCATGGGGTTTGAAAGAGTCTCGTTAAGGCTTTTGCAGGATTTCTGCTTATCTTAAGTTTAAGACCTAAGCTTTGTTGGGCGCCCTTGTTCAAGTAAGAAAGATTTTTAAAATAGGCCTTTTGGTGTAGTTGCAACTTAATGGAATGGCCTAGGTGGCCTATTTAAACTGCCTAAAATAGAGTCAGATTAAGTTTTTGCCAAGTTATGGGATTCCAGTTCAGAGTAAAAAATCGATGCGTCAGTTCTCGTATGGGGACCTTGATTACTAGAAATGGTAAAGTCCAAACTCCCGTTTTCATGCCCGTGGGAACAGCAGGGACAGTTAAGGCAATAACCCAGGAATGGTTGCTTGAACTAAAGTCTAGTATTGTTCTCGCCAACACTTATCATTTGAACCTTCGCCCTGGATTAGATGTGATCAATGAAAGTGATGGCCTGCACAACTTCATGGGTTGGGAAGGTGCCAGTTTGACAGACAGCGGTGGATATCAAGTCTTTAGTCATCGGAACTTGACTAGTGTGTCTGAAGAAGGAGTTAACTTTCGTTCTCATTTGGACGGAAGATCGGAGTTTATTACCCCTGAACGTGCAATTGAAATTCAGCACAATCTTAGGTCAGATATCATTATGGTATTTGATGAGTGTACAAATTATCCGTGCACGGAACAGGAAGCTAGGGAATCAATGCTAAGGTCTATGCGCTGGGCAAAGCGTTGTCGTACAGTTCACAAAAGTAATGAACAAGCCCTATTTGGAATTGTTCAAGGAAGTGTTTTCCCAAGTCTTCGAAAGGAAAGCCTCGATAGACTCATGGAAATCGGCTTTCACGGTATTGCCCTAGGTGGTTTTAGTGTAGGTGAGCCTAGAAACCAAATGTTCGAGATTTTGGAACAGTTATCAGAATCATTGCCTCCTGAAAAACCTCGTTATCTTATGGGGGTTGGTACGCCGTTAGATCTTTTGAATTGTGTAAAACTTGGAATAGATATGTTTGATTGTGTGCTGCCAACCCGAAACGCACGGAACGGAATGCTCTTCACCAGCCTGGGTCCTCTTAGAATTAAAAATGCTCGTTACAAGAAGGAGCAAGGGCCGATAGACCCTGATTGTAATTGTTTTGTGTGTCTTCGATACTCGCGGGCCTACCTCCGTCATCTTTTTGTTTCAGGAGAGATATTGAGCAATATGCTCAATACCTTTCACAACCTACACTTTTATTTAGAGTTAATGAGAAAAATTCGTGAATCTATTATTTTGGGAACCTTTGATTCATTTTCAAAAACGTTTAAGGAGCGATATTCCTCAGTTGAATGAACTCTGCTATAATCTTTGTTTTTTTGAGGAGGGCTCTTCAACGTGGAAGAACTATTCCTAGCCCAGCAAGGTGTTGGCGGATCGAACCCGCTTGTTGGTCTCTTTCCTATTCTCCTAATTGTTATCATTTTTTACTTTATCCTTTATCGTCCAAATATGCAGCGACAAAAAAAGTTAAGGGCTATGATTGAAGGGCTTGATAAGGGAGATAGGATAATCACTAATGGAGGGGTATACGGGACAGTTGTGGAACTTAGAAAAGATGTCGTTATGCTTAAGATTAGTGATCAAGTTAAGATTAAAATTTCTAGAAATGCTGTTGCATCGATGCAGGTCTCTTCTGATTAATCTACCCTTCAACCTTGAGATTGATTAAACCAAAGCATTCCCGAAAACCTTAAATATGAATAGGAATAACCAATACCGATTTTTAGCGATTATTTTTTTGGTGGCTGGAAGTGGTTTCATGTGGTGGCTAAAGGGCATTAACTTGGGACTGGACCTTCTGGGTTGAATTCATCTTATTGTACAATTAGATACAAAAGAAGCCTTCGCGGCTGAGATCGATCAAGTAAGGGAAAGGATTGCAGATGGATTGATTGAAAAGGAGATTGTTTTTGACCAAGTACAGGTCTTAGAGAATCAAGACATTGAGATTATTGGAGTTTCCGAGCTCCAAAACAGTTCTGCGAGGGATGAATTAGAAACTATAGTTAATTGGGTTGTTAAGGGGTCAAGCACAGAAGGGTTTAGACTCTCAATGCGAGCCTCTGCACGCAAAGCTCTCTTAGAACTAACGGTAAGGCAAGCCAAGGAAGTCATTCAGAAAAGAATCGATCAATATGGTGTCAGAGAACCTACTATAGCTGTCTATGGTAGTGGTGACATTAAAGATCAAATTGTGATTGAACTTCCAGGGGTTGAAGACTTTGATAGAGTAAAGAATCTTATCGGCCAAACTGCCAATTTAGAATTCAAGTTGGTTCACCCAGAACATTCGGAAGCTTTTGCAAGTGTTGATCTAGCCATTGAGGCTCTTGGTGGTGAGGTTCCTTCCGATTATGAAATTCACAAATTTGAAGATCGTAGCAGGCGTGCGGAAAACGGAGATATAGAAGAAGCTTATATGGTAGTAAAAAGAGCAGCCGCCGTTACTGGAAGACATCTTAAGAATGCACGCCGATCCGAGGATCCTTATACTGGGAGATCCGAAGTAGTTTTTTTTCTGAATGGAGAAGGAGTACAGCTTTTTGGGGAGGTAACCTCTGAAAATGTGAATTCCTATCTTGCTATTGTCCTAGACGACATTATCCATTCTGCGCCACGGATTGAAAGTGCGATTCGTCAAGAATCGGCTAGGATTACTGGAAATTTCACCCGAAATGAAGCAGATGATTTGGCACTGGTTCTTCGCTCGGGTGCCTTACCTGCAAGTATTCGGTTTTTGGAAAATAGACAAATAGGCCCCTCCCTCGGAGCTGATTCAATTCGAAATGGAGTCAATGCCTCTATGCTTGGCTTACTTCTTGTTATATTGGGTATGCTTGTGGTGTACAGGATTTCTGGCATTAACGCTATTCTTTGTTTGGTTCTCAACCTGTTCATCCTTGGTGGTTCTCTTGCTTATCTAGGCGCTACCCTGACTCTCCCAGGTATTGCGGGTGTAATTCTGACAATAGGCATGGCTGTTGATGCAAACATTTTAATTTTCGAAAGAATTAAAGAGGAACTACGAACGGGAAAAACAGTGAAAAGTGCAGTAGAATCAGGTTTTGACAGAGTATTCTCTACTATTATTGATACAAATATTACTACGCTTATAGCGGCCGCTTTTCTTTATCAGTTTGGCACGGGACCTGTTAAAGGATTTTCAGTTACTCTCGGCATAGGATTGGTTACCAATATTTTTACGGCAACTTTTGTATCCCGAACAATTTTCAATTCTTTTCTTCAGGGTAGGGTTATTTCGAGGCTTTCCATTTAAGGAAGTGAAAAAAAGAAATTGGGAATAGTTAATTGTATATAGGTTCTTATTAAATGGATATTGTCAGAGATCTAACCATTGATTGGCTTAAATATAAGTGGTTTCTAATGGTTGCTAGCCTTGTTCTGGTCGTCGTAGGAGGAGCTTCTCTTGCTGGAAGAGGACTTAACCTAGGGATTGATTTCGTTGGGGGAACCCTAGTCTATGTGAAATTCAAAGAGGCGCCAGATATTGAGGAAATACGGCTTCTTTTAGCAGAAGAACAACTTGGTGTTGAGGGAGTAACCCGCTTTGATTCTCCCTCTAAAAATCAGCTGCAGATTAGGATTTCGGGGCTCCAAGAGAAATCTGATAGAAATCTAAATCAGGATAGTCAGGAAGTCTTTCAAGCATTAAAAAACAATCTAGATAGCGGGGCTCCAAATGAAAAAATTGATTTAAATAATACGACTGCATATGTTCTTGCGGGATGTTTTCGAAATGTATTGCAAGGTCGTCCTTGTATAGGTTCTGAAGAGCCGGATTCTTCTATTAGTGAACTTGCTCTTGATGACGCGGTGGAACCGGAACGACTGGCTAAGGAAGTGATTGATTTTCGAACTGAGAATGGGGGCATTTTGCATGACAAATTGCAACTTGAAGAGATAGGGCTACCGATTAAGATCATGCAAGCATTGAAGGAAACCTTCTATTTAGGCAGTTTCAGTGTTTTAAGTGTGGAGAGTGTGGGACCTAAAGTAGGTGGTGAGTTACAGGAAAAAGCACGAAATGCTATATTGTTCTCGCTGCTTGGTATTGTTGTCTATATT
Organism: uncultured Acidobacteriota bacterium; assembly: GCA_964569605.1. GTDB lineage: Bacteria > Acidobacteriota > UBA6911 > RPQK01 > CBDAPI01 > CBDAPI01. The sequence continues at coordinate 9,300 of CAZMUJ010000082.1, read as the reverse complement.
GCTTTCCGTTTTAAAGGAATTTCCTATGGGCTGGCAGCTATCGTTGCTCTTTTTCATGATGTTTTTATAACACTAGGATTGTTCTCGGTTTTTGGCAAGGAGATTTCACTAACCGTAGTTGCTGGACTTCTGACCGTGGTGGGTTATTCAATCAACGATACGATAGTAGTGTTTGACCGTGTAAGAGAGAATTTAAGGCTTATGCGTAGGTCTGATTTTAGATCTGTCATCAATGCGAGCATCAACCAGACATTAAATAGAACTATCCTTACATCTGGGATGACATTTGTAGCTGTAATGGCGCTTTACCTTATGGGAGGACAGGTATTAAATGGATTTTCATTTGCGTTGGTTGTTGGGGTTTTAGTAGGAACCTATTCATCTATTGGTATAGCAACTCCATTGGTACACTGGTGGGAACTATTTAGAAATAGACGAGGCGTATAAAGGAATCTACTTTATTGCTCATGCAATTGTAATAAACCTTACAGCTCTAGATGCTTGACTCATTTATCCTACGAATAGTAACATCAGCGAACTAACTAAAAGAACGTTTCAAGATAGAGTTAATCACGGTTAATCAGGAAACTAAATGGCTTTAGATGTTTGAACACCTACTAGAATCCTCACAAGGAAGAGAAAAAAGAAAATCTAGTACCTTCTTAGTCTCTTTGATAGTGCATGCTGTTATTCTGGTAGTACTTTTACTTATACCTCTCATCTACACTCAGGTACTTCCTGAGCATGAATTACTTACTTTTTTAGCGCCGCCGCCGCCACCACCACCGCCACCACCGCCACCACCGCCACCGGCAGCAGCGCCTCGACGAATTCAAAAAGTACAAGTTGTGAGACTTGATCCAAATAAATTCACTGCTCCCACAGAGGTTCCTAAGGATATACCGGCTCCAGTTGATGAGATTCCAGTTTTTTCAACAGCGGCTAATCTTGGCGGTTCTGGTGTTCCAGGTGGTGTTCCAGGTGGTGTAGTGGGCGGTGTTCCAGGAGGTGTTGCTGGTGGTGTTCTAGGGGGTATTGTTGGTGCTCCACCTCCTCCACCCCCACCTAAGAAAAAAGCACCAGTGCGAGTAGGTGGAAATGTTCAAAGTTCAAAGCTTTACCACAAGGTTGACCCTGTTTATCCAGAGCTTGCGAAAAGGGCTCGTGTGTCCGGTATAGTTTTGTTGCAGGTTACAGTTAGTGAACAGGGTAATGTGAAGGAGATTAAGCTCATAAGGGGACATCCTTTGCTTAATCAATCAGCGTTAGATGCTGTAGGACAGTGGCGCTATTCTCCTACTTTATTGAATGGAGAGCCCGTGGAAGTCATAGCTACTGTAACTGTTAACTTTGTGCTCAGGTAGAAAATTATTTTGAATAGTGAATTAAGCAATCAGATTTTATCAGGCCCTTATGGAGGTTGAGTCATGAATTTTATGGAGATGTGGGATCAAATGGGCCTTATGGCCCAGGCTGTTGTTGTAGTCTTGGCTATACAATCGGTCTGGTCCATTGGAGTGATGGTCGAGCGCTATATTACGTATAGATCAGCACGAATTCAGTCACGCGAATTTGCACCGGCAGTTGCTGAAGCTCTTGGGAGAGGTAATCTTAGAGCTGCGTTAGATTTCACGGAGCAGTTTAACAAAAGCCACCTGGCCAGAGTATTGTCAGCTGGATTAAATGAGTTTCAGGCTCATGAGAATTCTAAAAGGATCCCAGGTGAAATTATTGAGGCATCAAAACGTGCTCTTCAACGTGCAACGGCACTTGGGATTGAAGATTTCAAGCGTGGGCTAGGAGGGCTTGCAACGATAGGCTCGACTGCACCCTTTGTTGGTTTATTTGGCACAACAATTGGGATCATTAACGCTTTTGCGGGTATGAGTCAAGCTGAGGACACCGGACTTGCAGCGGTTGCTGGAGGAATATCAGAGGCTTTAGTTGCCACAGCTTTTGGCCTTTTTGTAGCTGTTCCTGCCGTTTGGATGTATAACTATTTCACTTCCAAAATCGAATCATTTGTTGTCGAAATGGATAACTCTTCTTCAGAACTAATAGATTACTTCCTTAAAAGGAGGGCTGACACAGATGGCAATGGGTAGTGGCGGCAGTAATAGTGGAGTAACATCAGATATCAATGTCACGCCAATGGCAGATATAATGTTGGTGTTGTTGATCATTTTCATGATTACCACTCCCATGCTTCAAGAGGGAATAGCCGTTAATAAGGCAAAAGCTGACAATGCACAGGAGGCTCCTGAAGTGGAAGGCAAGGATGCGACCACTGTTACAGTGACCCGTAGCCAGGAGATATATGTCAACGATCTACCGATTTCTCGAGAAGATCTTCTCGAGGAACTTAAATTGAGGGCAGCTTTAGCTCCTGAGAAGCCCCTTTTTGTGAAAAGCGATGTAGCTGCGCCTTACGGTACGATTGTCTCAATTGTAAATCATGCCAGAGAAGCCGGCGTGGAGCGAATTGGTCTTCTGGTTGATCGTGAGAAAACGGGGGCATTCTTCCATAATAATGAGGGGATGTAAAAGCTATGGCGATGAGTATGGGTGGTTCTGGAGGTCAGAAATCAGATATAAACGTCACGCCTTATATAGATATTTTACTGGTATTGCTAATAATCTTCATGGTTATTCAGCCTACTACCCAGTATGATCTGAGGGCCAGGGTTCCTGACAAGCCCCCAGAAGATCTTCCTGAAAATGTTATTGTTAGATCCGATGCGATAGTAATTTCTATAAGTCAGGACGGATCAATAGCTATTAATCAGGATGGAATTTTGTTGCCCCAATTGGGGTCTAAATTGTTTGAAATTTACAGTGCTCGAGCCAACAAGAATTTATTTGTTCAAGCTAATACGGATCTTCCGTTTGGCGACGTAATTAGGGTCATCGATATAGCAAAGGGGTCTGGTGTCGGGGATGTCGGACTTATGACTGCTGCTGATGAATAGAGTGATTTATCAGAGAAATTAGGTGAGATCAAGAACATGAGCTGTAAGGAAAGAAAATTATCGCCAATATTTGCCATTTTTATCATTCTTTCATTGACTACGACAGGCTGTGGCCTCCTCAACCAATTGAAGGCTAGGGATCACTTAAACAAGGGTGTCAATGCCTACTCTGGGCAACGTTATAAATTAGCCGTTGAGGAATTTACAAAAGCTGTCTCTCTAGATCCTGAGCTTTTAAATGCTAGACTATATCTGGCTACCGCCTACCGTTCTCAATGGACTCCAGGCGTTTATACAGATGAAAATGCAGCTAAGGCAGACAAGGCTATTTCCACCTTTGAGGAGGTTCTCGAAAAGGACCCTGAGAACGTGAATGCTATGGCTAACATAGCCGGAATTTACAACGCTAATGATGAGCCTGAGAAAGCAAAGGAATGGTATCGAAAGAGACTAATTATTGATCCTGAAAATCCTGAGCCTTACTATGGAATAGGAACGATAAATTGGAAGCTTTCTCATGATGAAACCGGTATGAATGGAGATGGTGTAGAGTTCCTAGAAGAGGAAGATAGGGCAAAGATCGATACAGTAGTAACCGAAGGAATTGAGGCCTTGGAAAAGGCTTTGGAGTTAGATGATGACTATACCGATGCCATGCAATATCTGAATCTCATGTATAGAGAACGTTCTTATTTAGCTGAAGAAGAAGATGAAAAAAGACGTTGGGAAATTGAAGCAGGCCGGCTGGCCCTAAAAGCAATGGATTCAGCTCGCCGACGTCAGAAAGAAGAAGAAATCGCCAGGCATAGTTTTGCTTCCAAAGAGGAGAATGAGTAGACTTAATTGTAGGGTAGGTTCTGTGTGGGCGGCCAATAACGGCCGCCTTTTTTTATGGTACATGATTCAAATACTAAGTCTTTAACTTTCCTCCTGATTATATTGAGAACGATTAGGATCGGCATGGAATGATAGACTGAGACGGAATCTTCAAATGCTAAGTCTTGATGATCTTTGTTCCAAGGTTAGTTCCTATGCTCCCCAAATGGACCTAAGTGTTCTTCGGGAATCTTACCTTTTTTCTGAAAAGGCCCACCAAAATCAAATACGGAAATCTGGGGATCCCTATTTCTCACACCCAGTGGAAGTGGCCACAATTCTTGCTGAATTAGAACTTGATCCCATCTGCGTCTCAGTAGGACTTTTACATGATGTTGTAGAAGATACACTAACTTCAGTTGAACATATTAGTGAAAGATTTGGTAAGGACATAGCTCTTTTAGTGGATGGAGTAACAAAAATTGGACAGATTGAATTTTCTTCTCATAAAGAAAAACAGGTAGAAAATTTTCGTAAGTTGTTGTTAGCGATGGTGGAGGATATTCGGGTTGTTCTTGTAAAGCTTGCCGATCGTGTTCATAACATGCGAACACTAGATTCTATGCCCCAAAATAGGCAAAAAGACATTGCTCGGGAAACATTAGAAATTTATGCACCAATTGCTCATCGATTAGGGATTGGAAGGGTACGTGGAGAGTTACAGGATTGTGCATTCAGCTATCTAGACCCTATTGTTTTTAAGAAATTAGATTCTCAGGTAAAGAGTAAATTAAGTCACAGTAAAAGTTTTATAAATGGGGTAATCAGTCGTATTGAAAGGACATTTAAGGAACAGCAACTAGAAACAAATATTCAGAGCCGCATAAAAGGTCTGTATAGCATCGCTGATAAGATGAAGCGTCAACGTATTGAACTCGATCAGGTTTACGATTTTTTTGCTTTTCGTATGATCGTACCATCGGTTAAGGATTGTTACAACGCTCTTGGGATTATCAATAATATGTGGAATCCTGTTCCAGACCGTATCAAGGACTACATTGCAATGCCGCAGGCTAATATGTACCAATCCTTACACACGACTGTGCTTAGTAAAAGTGGTCAGGCTTTTGAAATACAGATACGAACACCCGAAATGGATCAAATAGCGGAGGAAGGTATTGCAGCCCATTGGAAGTACAAAGAAGGGATCACTGTTAAAGGAGATGAGAAGCCCTTTGCCTGGTTGAGGCGTATTCTCGAATGGCAAAAGGAGACAACAGATCCGCATCTCTTTTTGAGCAATCTTAAAATAGATCTCTATCCGAAAGAGGTATATGTCTTTACTCCTAATGGAGAAGTAATTAATTTAACTAAATCTTCTACTCCTATTGACTTCGCATATTCCATTCATACGGAGATCGGCCATCGGTGTGTTGGAGTCAAGATAAACGGTAGAATTCGGCCACTGAGATCTCAACTCAAAACAGGGGATAAAGTCGAAATATTAACCTCAAAGAAGGGTAGTCCAAAGAGGGACTGGCTAGAGTTTGTCAGGACACCGAAAGCCCGAACCGCTATACGAAATTGGCTGAATAATCTTCAGAGAAAACAGGCGGTGGTATTGGGACGGAAGCTTTATGATCAAGAAATTCGAAAATACCAGCTCGATTCAAGGAAGTGTAATCAAAGACTGGAGAAACTAATGCCAACCTTGAATTATAAAACAATTGAGGCCTTGTATGCGGCTATTGGCTTCGGAAAAGTTCGTGCCCATTCCATAGTTAAAAACCTGGAACCAAAAGCGACAATAGAGCCTCCTGTTCCTCGAAGAAATCTAGTGCAGAAAGTGATCCAAAGGTACAAGCCTCCTGAAAAATCAGGAATTTTGGTCAAGGGAGAAGCTGATCTAATGGTTACACTTGCCAAATGCTGTAATCCTATACGTGGAGAGGAAATAGTTGGTTATATTACCGTTGGGCGTGGAATATCGATCCATTCGTTGATTTGCTCGAATGTAGAAAACTTACTTCTGAACTCAGACCGAAACATTGAGGTTCAATGGGCAAAAGGGAAAACGAAAGATCGGTATTTGGTGCCATTAAAAGTCTATACTGAGGATAGAAGGGGGATGCTGGCTGACATTTCTAATGCTATTTCAACAATAGACACTAATATTGTGAATGCTACAGCAAATACCGTTGAGAGTCGATTTGGTTTATTTGAGTTGACTGTAGAAGTAATCGACACTATTCATTTAGATCGAATTATTAATCTGATTAAAGAGATTAAAGGCGTCCAGCAAGTAGATCGCTCGCAAAATAGTACTTAGTAGCGATTCTTCAAGGTATTGATTTGTTTGAATCACCTCAATTGATATCTCAGATGACCCAACTTTCAAGTCACTTTGTCGATCAAAGCATTCTCTTAAGTAGATTGAAATAACTTATGCTAGAGAACAGTTCTAGGATATTTAACTAGGTAAGTCTAATGAAGGTAAAGTAGGCATGAAAATTGGAGTAGTTGGGGCGGGAACTATGGGTAGAGGAATTGCTCAAGTAACAGCTTTTAATGGTCATGATGTATGTCTCCTTGATCTCAATGAAGCTTTATTGGATGCTGCTTTCATACGAATCCAGAATAGCTTGAAAAAACGGGTTTACGATAGAGAAGTGATTAACTCTGATAGCGTTATCAAGAAAACTCTGGACAGGATTTCCTTTGGCAGAGAAATTGATGCGCTGCTGGATTCGGATTTTGTAATTGAAGCTGTGCCTGAAGATTTGTCACTCAAGAAAAACATTTTTCATGAACTCGACCAGATTTGTAGTTCTAAAACTGTTTTAGCGAGTAACACCTCCTCTATTTTGATCTCCAAACTTGCATCATGTACGAGACGTACCGACATGGTAATCGGAATGCACTTCATGAATCCAGCTCCAATAATGCGATTAATAGAAATTGTACGGAGTGTAGACACATCTGATATCACGTTTAAACGGACTAAAGAATTAGCAGTTTCATTAAAAAAAATACCAGTAGAAGTGAAGGATTCCCCGGGTTTTGTTTCGAATAGAATACTTATGCCAATGCTCAATGAGGCAATGTTTGCTGTGATGGAGGGGGTTGCTAGAAATGAGGATATTGACAAAGTTATGAAGCTGGGAATGAATCAACCATTAGGTCCCTTAGAATTAGCAGATCTGATCGGTCTTGATGTTTGCCTTAGTATTATGGATATGCTGTACGAAGGTTTTCAGGATTCAAAGTATCGTGCTTGTCCCTTGCTTCGTGAGATGGTAGCTGTTGACAGATTAGGTCGTAAAACTGGTCATGGATTTTACAGCTATTCATGACTTGATAAGGTATACCTTTGTTTCTAATTATTTTCACATGTCGAGTTAATTGAATAAAAAGTATTTTCCTGTAGCCTTCAAGAAAGTAGTGAAGGTTACTTTCCATTTCCTATGTAAGGTATGGCCTGGCTAACATACAAGGAGATGATAATCATTGGAGTGAATAAAGGGTGAAGATTGTCGTATTTGCATGTTAGAATATCAATTCAGGTGTCACTTAATTCTCGACGACTATCACTCTTAGGATAGCCCCAGAAAGGAAACGAATTATGATGAATATAAAAGATAAACAACAGGCTATTGAAATGGCACTTGGACAAATTGAACGTCAGTTCGGAAAGGGCTCCATCATGAAGCTTGGTGATAAAAGCTCTCTCGATGTGCCAGTGATCTCCTCCGGATCGATCGGAGTAGATACTGCACTCGGGGTAGGAGGATATCCTAGAGGTCGGGTGGTGGAGATATATGGCCCGGAATCAAGTGGAAAGACAACACTTGCTCTTCATGCTATTGCCGAAACTCAGAGAAGTGGAGGGACTGCTGCTTTTATTGATGCCGAGCATGCTATGGATGCAGACTATTCATCTAAACTGAGTGTTAATATTAATGAATTGCTCGTATCCCAACCTGATTCTGGTGAACAGGCTCTTGAGATAGCTGAGATGCTGGTTCGAAGTGGAGCTGTTGATATTTTAGTTGTAGACTCGGTGGCTGCGCTCGTCCCAAGGGCTGAACTTGAAGGGGAAATGGGTGATTCCTTTGTGGGTCTTCATGCTCGTTTGATGTCTAAAGCAATGCGTAAGCTAACAGGTATTGTAGCTAAATCCAATACTTGCCTTATCTTTATTAACCAAATTAGAGAAAAGATTGGAATCATGTTTGGAAGCCCGGAAACCACAACTGGTGGTCGGGCATTGAAATTTTATTCCTCAATAAGAGTTGATATTCGCCGAATCGGCGCGATAAAAGATGGTGAGAAAACTATAGGAAATCGGACTCGAGCTAAGATTGTAAAAAATAAGATGGCTCCACCTTTTAGGCAGGCTGAGTTCGATATAATGTTTGGAGAAGGTATATCAAAAGCAGGAGAGATTCTCGACTTGGGAGTCAAAAATGGTGTGATTGATAAAAGTGGGGCGTGGTTTTCTTATAACAGTGAGCGTTTAGGTCAAGGAAGGGAGAACTCTAAACAGTTTCTAGTAGAAAACAAGGACATTTCAACTGAGCTAGAGGAACAGATAAAGATTGCTTTAGGAATAACTCAGCCGAAGTTAAAAGAAGTTGAAGTAGGCAAACGTTCTTGAATGGAAACCTGACGAACAATCGGTTTTTCTCAGGACAGGGTTTTGTGGCTCGGGGGCCAGGGCTCGAACCTGGATCGGCGGCTCCAAAGGCCGCTGTCCTACCAATTGGACGACCCCCGAATATAGTTAACAGATCTTAACTTAGATCACGTCTTGGTTCTAGATCATCTATAACTATCTTATAGATTGCTATAGATGATTAACATTACGTTTGGTATATGGAATCAAGATAAGATCTATTTATCTGGTAAACTTTAGAATCTACGACAAGGGATTAACTAAGCTAATCAAAGTCTGCCCAGGACTAGGACGAAACTCTTCTTCTCCTAAAGTCATTTGAATATTTCCATTTTTTCGAACTACGAAAAGAATGATGGTAGAGCTTCCGTAGTGCTTTTGGTAATCTTCGTGATCGAATTCAGTACTTAGTTGTGTGGCCTTGATGGTTGCCCCTGACTTAAAGGATTGGTCCAAATATTCAAAAGTTGCTTCCTTGCTAAAGAGAATACGTCCACGTAGGTGACGTCCAGCTCCTGAATTATCCTCTCTTCTAGCAACCAATTGGTAAACATTCTCTCTGCCAAAAACTTCTTGATAATTAAGACAGGCAAGGGAATTAGCCTCATCGTTTCCGGTCATAGCCAAAAATGATCCTATCCCACTAAGTTCAATATGTTCCGGGTCTTCTTTTACAGCGTTAGTATGCCAGGCTGAGATACCCCTGCTACGTGCCTTAAATATTTTCTGAAGGTTACGGTCGATGAGGTCAACCTGCAATCCGAGTGATTGTAGTTTTTTAGCAAGATCTCTACACCACCAATGAGCACCCATTATAAGGAGCCCTTGGGGATTAGGATC
>CAZMUJ010000081.1:0-9342 GCA_964569605.1 uncultured Acidobacteriota bacterium | reverse complement strand
GCAAGTTTATTTACATCAAGTATGATTTGTTCTTTTCTACGCATCGAACTGGGACGCCGACAGTAGATAGGATGTGCCTTGGAATCTTCATGCCGGGCGTAGTAGACGTAATTGTCTATTTTATAAGGTACTGATGTATCTGTTTGTGGAATCCGACCCTGGATTTCTTTGTAGAGTTTCTTTTGTAATTTTGTGGTGTGAGCAGTCATTGAGGCTGTGTATTTATTTTCGGCCTCTAAATATTGGATCACTTCCTTATTTTTTCGGTCCTTAAGCCAGTGATAAAAATCGATGCGAGTATGGCCATGGAAACATAGTTTCTTTGGCTTCTTCGCCACCATAGGTGGCTCTGGAGCCTTTGAGGTGGCTGGGTGAGTTGCCATTTTATATCTAACAGTTGCTCTAATTATTTTTTCAGGTTAGTTTCTTCAAAAGAGACTTTTTATCCAGGAGCTCTTGTTGTCTTTCTTGCTTTAGTCGATAACGAACAGCAGGTAACAAGTAGATCATGGAGAGGTCAATGCGGGAAAGTGCTCTAGATAAGACCTTGATTCGGTTTTGTGTCTGTAGATTTCGATTGAGTAGAAAAATATTGTCCCCATTGATTTTGCAGAGGCCGTTTCCCAATTCACCTGAAACTAATCGCAATTCGATTCCCAGGGTATTAATTATCGATTTTAGTTCTTCTAGCATTTTAGAGTCGGACATCAATTTTAGAAGTGTAGCCTCAAGAGGTGTAAAATTTTTTCGTTTATTAGTTTTTTGTATCAAAAAAACTATCGATCTAATCCAGATGTTATTTTATCGAGGATTTTTGACCATCTTTTAATCTGTATCAAATTATGTTTGTTTGAAACGTTGTGCAAGTGTTTGTTGCCTTACCTTTGGACTGGTGCTAGTTTTTGTTGAGAATAAGGGTTCAGTGGATAGTAGGATTTGTGAGACTAATAAAAATAATCAGGGAGAAAGTATGAATCGGCTCATCAATAAGGTAGCAATCATAACAGGTTCTAGTTCCGGTATTGGAAGAGGTATTGCCTCTGCATTTGCAAAGGAGGGAGCTATCACTGTGTTGGCTTCCCGGAGAAAGTCAGAACTGGAGATCACAGCTGAGCAGATTGGTAAAGAAGGATCTGAGCTACTAGTTGTTCCCACAGATGTTACTAGAGAAGAGGATGTGGAAAGGCTTTTCAAGAAGTCAGTTGAATCCTTCGGTAGGGTGGACATACTGATTAACAGCGCCGGCATAAGTGCATCAGGGCCAACCGAGGATTTAACCCTAAAAGTTTGGCAAAATGTATTGGCCGTAAACTTGACTGGAGCTTTTCTTTGCAGTAGAGAAGCGCTGCGGATCATGCAGCCACGTTGTTGCGGACGTATTATCAATGTAGGCAGTGTATCTGCGAAGGTTCCACGAACCTACTCAGCTGCATACACAACTTCAAAGTTTGGTTTAGAAGGATTGACACGTTCGATGGCACTAGATGCCAGGGGATACGGTATTTCTGTATCTGTTCTGCATCCTGGTAACACCAACACTCAGTTGTGGGAGGGCCGTGAAGAAATTGCTGAGCGAGAAGGGGTGATGGACCCGTATGATGTAGCTCGAGCAGTTACTTTGATGGCGTCGCTCCCAAAAGAATTAAACATGATTGAGAGCACTATTCTTCCAGTTAGCATGCCATTTTTAGGGCGGGGTTAATTTCTAAGAGAACCTAGAATTTCAACTCTTATATAAGCTGATATTTTTCTGTGTTGTTCTCTTTTTTTGAGAAAAATACATTCAAAGGGTGGTGCGATAAGAAAGAGTTTTCGATGGCTAATATTTTCATTCTGAAGTGCAAATGTCTATTGGATTTGTATAAGGAATAGATTTGTTTTAATGTCTTAGAATTTCTTATAACTTCGTACGATTAACCTTGGGATATTCAATCTGTTTTTCTAAGTTTCTGTGCGATAATCTGTTCTAGAAGTCTACCCTATTCCTATACATAAAGGTTTTTATCTTGGCCCCATTAATAGAGTGTGTACCTAACTTTAGCGAAGGACGGGATATGGCTGTGATTTCACAGATTGCAGCAGCAGTTAAAACCGTAAACGGCGTTAAACTTTTAGATATCGATCCTGGTCAGGCAACTAATCGTACAGTTCTAACTTTTGTTGGCGAACCTGACGAAGTCATTGAAGCGTCAGTGCGTGCTGTGAGCGTTGCTACAGATTTAATCGATATGAGGGGGCATAAAGGTGAACATCCGAGATTTGGGGCTACGGATGTTTGTCCCCTAATACCACTTTTCGATATCAGTATGGAAGAAACAATTCTTTACGCCCGAAAGTTAGCTCAGCGTCTAGGTGAGGAAATTGGTCTTCCTGTCTACTGCTATGAGAACGCTTCTTTTTCGGAGGAAAGGAGTAATTTAGCGGTTTTGAGGGAGGGGGAGTACGAGGAACTGAATAAAAAAATGTCTCGAGCCGAGTGGAAACCAGATTTTGGCCCAAAGGAGTTTAATCCTAAATCAGGCGCTACGGCAGTGGGAGCAAGGCAAATATTGGTGGCCTACAACGTCAACCTCAATACCAAGTCTAGAAGAATTGCAAATGATATCGCTTGCAAAGTACGAGAAAAAGGTCGAATCAAGCATGAAGTTGATCCTTTATCTGGGGAAGTCTTCCCAAATATTGCTGGTGAATCGTTGTATGTTCCGGGTTCTCTGAAATGTGTTAAGGGAATCGGTTGGTTTATTGAAGAGTATGAAATTGCTCAAGTATCAATGAATTTGACCAATATTGATGTTACCAATGTAAATGTGGCTTTCGATGAGGTGTCGAGGAGGGCTCTTGCCGAAGGTATTCTAGTAACAGGATCCGAAATTGTGGGCTTGATTCCCAAGAAAGCAATGGTAGAAGCTGGACTCCATTATTTGAGTAGGGAGAATCGAAAACTAGACCTTTGTGAGCGTGAGGTCATAAACACTGCTGTAGAAAGTTTGGGTTTGAATGATCTTAAGTTGTTTAATATAGATGAAAAAATTATAGAGTATGTGATAGAGAAAAAACTGTGAACATATTCTTCCCAAAAACGACGAAAAAACTGCTGAAATAAACATTTCGAAATGATTGAAAAATCTAACCATTTCCGCATAAAACAGACAATTCATGAAATCCGCAGAAATGGAATTATCGCGATACTTCGGGGTGATTATCAGATGGATAATATTCTGCGTATAGCAGAGACGCTGGTATCCACAGGAATCTCAGTACTAGAAATAACTCTTAATAGTTCCGATAGTCTAAAAGTAATTGAATCTCTCCGAGGTCGGTATAAATCCAAGGAACTTTTGCTTGGAGCAGGAACAGTTAGGACGGTTCAACAAATGGACTGGTCAGTAGAGGCTGGAGTTTCTTTCGCGGTTTCACCGAACTTAGATATTGAGTGTGGGAAGAGAGCGAGTTTGAGTGAAGTGTTATATATACCGGGAGTATTGAGCTCTACAGAGGTTGAGACAGCTTTCCGAGCTGGCCATACTTTTGTCAAACTTTTCCCTGCGGATCTTTTGGGACCAAAATACATAAAAGCTCTTCGAGCTCCGTTTGACAATGTAGAGTTTATTCCCACTGGTGGAATAAATACCAGTAACCTGTCTGATTTTATAAAAGCAGGGTCTTTTGCCGTTGGTGTGGGCAGTTCTTTGCTTGCTGGTCCAAAGCAAAAATTAACGGAAATTCAATTGCGTGCCCGCTCATTACGTAAAATATGGGATAGAGGAAATGGCTACTGAATACTATTTTGATGTGACCACACTTGGAGAGGCCTTGATACGGTTTAGCGTCCCACCCGGAGAGCGCCTTGAAAGTGCTGAACGATATGAGATTTGTTCAGCAGGAGCTGAGGCTAATGTGGTGGCTGCACTTAGTCAACTTGGCAGAAAATGTGCCTGGGCTGGAGCCTTACCGGAGAATCCCTTGGGACGTTTAGTTGTGTCTCAGATGAGTTTAACAGGAATCAATCTTGAAGCAGTAGTTTGGTTCCAAGAGGGTAGAATTGGAACTTATTTTGTCGAGCTAGCGGTGCCACCTCGACCAGTGATGGGGATCTATGATCGAGCTAACTCTTGTACTACCAATCTATCGTCGAACCAGGTTAACTGGGACCATTTGTTAGCTGGAAGGATCCTTCACCTCACTGGAATTACACCAGCATTGTCAGTTTCGTGTTTTGATCTAATTACTGAGGCAGTTTGTTTTGCTCGTGAACGTTCAATTCCGGTTTGTTTTGATGTTAATTACCGGGACGGACTATGGTCTACGGAAGAAGCAAGGTTAAAAATAACTCCATTAATTCAGGGTGTAGAAATTTTATTATGTGGGCGCGATGATGCCTCAAGGGTTTTTGGTTGTGAAGGAGATCCAGAGAAGATGGCACGGGATCTTATGGAAATGAGTCGGGCTAAATGGGTAGTACTCTCTTTGCAGTCTGAGGGAGTATTGGCGTGGGATGGGGAGTCTATACATCGTCAATCGGCCTTTCCTGTTCAAATTATTGATCCAATAGGTGCCGGTGATGCTTTGGCTGCAGGTATTCTTCACGGTTGGTTGGATGGTAGCATGGAAAAGGGTCTTCGTTATGGAAGCGTTCTCGCAGCTTTAGCCCTGAGTCAGAAAGGCGATATGCTTAGAACTTCCATTACTGAGGTAGAATTGCTTCTTGAAAAAGGAACTGGAGGGATCAGGAGATAGAGCTCTTTCCAGTTTTATTAAGACTTCAATTAGAAGGATTTAATAGAGAAGAAAAGGGAAACGGAATACTTGGGTAATAGTAATCCTCTACAGCGAGATAGTCAGAAGTTATAACGAAAAGTTTCTCATAGGTTTATGAATTTATGGCGCGCCCGGCAGGATTCGAACCTGCGACCTACGGTTTCGTAGACCGGCACTCTATCCAGCTGCGCTACGGGCGCAACCGGCAGGAGTTTAGCATGCACAAGAGAGGACTTCCATTTTTGTTAGTTCTATCATTTTTAGTCTAGACATGGATTTGCAGATCTCATTATTCATTCCCTTCAGCATTGGGGTTTGTTATTAGTCCCCACTATTCAGTTTAAAGGTGTTTCTCAATAATCGTAATTATCTTTTCAGTTTAATGATTTGCAAGGGCTATCCTATGGAATCACCACTCGAGAAGCTTTAGGATATTTTTCTTAATTTCTAGTAAGCTCTGGAGAGAATAGAAACCTAATAGATAATCCATTTCATTCAGTAGGATTTTGAAAAGGTATGTTTCTGAAGAGATTTAAGAGCCTGATTTTATACCTGATGGTTCGGTTGTCTTTTGCATTTCTAAGAGGTATGCGAAGGCCACTGGCAAACTCAATCTGTCGTTTTATTGCTATCCTGATCTGGAGTATGGATTCAAAACATCGTTCTATAGGGATGAAAAACCTTTCTATAGCCTTTCCACAACGTTCTATTAGATGGAAAAAGATGATTTTACGCGATAGTTTTTTAAATCTTGGTGAATTAACGGTGGAACTATCTCGAATTCCTGGTTTGGAACGCTCTGAGATTTGTAAAAGGGTAATTTACGAGGAGGGCTACGGTCTGGAAAATTATCTAAGGGCCAAAGATTCTGGAAAGGGAGTGTTATTTGTAACAGCTCATATTAGCGCATGGGAATTACTACCGGCTGCTCATGCTGCTAGAGGATATCCTCTCAGTTTTTTGGTGCGAAGGCTCGATAATATTTGGTTGGACCGATGGAGTAGGAAAATCCGCTGTAAGTTTGGTAACAAGATCGTTGACAAACGAAGGTCAATCCGTAAAGTAATATCGTTGATCAGAAGAGGAGAAGATGTTGGCTTTCTCTTAGATCAGAATGTAATGGAGCACGAGGGTGTTTATGTTCCCTTTTTTGGTTGGATGGCTTCTACGAGTTCAAGTGTGGCTGCTCTCGCTATCCGGACCGGGGCACCAGTAGTTGTAGGTTTCATTTGTCCAGGCCCTAAACTAGGTCTTTTTAAAATCCGTTTTTACCCTGCATTTAGAGCTCAAGAAAAGGCAGAGATGAGCTCAGAAATTCTTCGTTTGACCACTCTGATTAACCAAAGAATTGAGGAAGTAATCCAAGAATTTCCTGCTCGTTGGCTATGGTGTCACCGACGATTTCAGACCCAGCCAGATGGTATAAACCCGTACTCGTAGAATAAATGTTTGACTATCCCAAGATGTCTGGGATCTTTGAAACCAAGAGTTGTTTTTAGCGAAAACCAATCTAGTAAAGAGTTCTTCGATAAGATGCTATTGAAAGGTACAGTGCAGTTTGAGATATTTACTACAAACTGTTAAATAATTATTCATTGCCAACGCTAATTTACTAAAATTATTTTGGATAAAAAAAGAAATTGAGCTTGAAACTTGGACACGAAGAGACTTTAAAATAGAAAAGACACCTAGTGTCTGCGTTTGAGCTTAGGTTCTTTTTCAAAGTGTTATTATTTTCCTTTCATCAAATTTATATTAGGAGTAGTCAATGCCTATACGGGTTGCAATAAACGGCTTCGGACGAATTGGGAGAAATATATTCAGGGCTTACTTAAGCAGAAAATCTAATCTGCAGTTTGTGGCTGTTAATGATCTAACGAATCCAGAAACATTAGCTCACCTTTTACAATACGACTCGGTCTATGGGCGACTGGGACAAAATATTCAGCATACTAGTGACTCGATAATAGTTGATGAACGTCCTCTAAGAGTTTTTGCAGAACGTGATCCTTCAAGGATTCCTTGGGAGTTGGAGGACGTCGACATTGTAATTGAATCGACTGGTTTGTTCCGATCTCGTGATGACGCCAACAGTCATCTCCGTGGCCCTGTTCAGAAGGTGGTGATCACAGCACCAGGCAAAGACCCTGACATTACTCTAGCTTTGGGTGTAAATGAACAAGATTACGATCCTGAACGACATCACATAATTTCTAATGCCAGCTGCACCACCAATTGTCTGGCTCCCGTGGCCAAGATTCTTCATGAAGCCTTCGGAATTCGTAAGGGGCTAATGACAACAATACACAGCTATACAAATGGACAACGTATTCTTGATTTACCGCATAAGGACCTGAGAAGGGCCCGAGCCGCAGCTCTTTCAATGATTCCAACCACAACTGGCGCTGCCGCTGCTGTGGCACTAGTTTTACCAGCAATGAAGGGCATACTTGACGGAATTTCTATACGGGTTCCTACTGCCACAGTATCCATGGTGGACTTAACTGCCACACTTAAAACCAGTGTTGGGGTGGATGAGGTAAAAAATGCCTTCGAGAAGGCCTCAAATGGTCCTTTGAAAGGCATCCTGCACTATACTGAGGAGGAACTTGTCTCCTGTGATTATAGCGGTGATTCTCATTCAGCGATTGTTGACGGGCCATTTATAAGAATGCTAGGAGGGAATATGGTGAAGGTTCTAGCATGGTACGACAACGAATGGGGTTATTCTAATCGAGTCTTTGATCTAACTGAGATGATCTCGCGTAATTTGGGCAAACCTCTGCATTCCTGAGGATGCTTATATGCATTTGTTTAAAGAGAAGCTCTCTTTATTAGACTTGAATCTCTTCGGTAAACGAGTCTTGATGAGAGTAGACTTTAACGTTCCTCTCTGTGGCTCTGAAGTAGCTGATAATTCTCGTATACGTGCAGCCATTCCTTCCATTGAAATTGCCTTGCAGAAGGGAGCACGTTTAATTCTCGTCTCCCATCTAGGAAGGCCTGGTGGGAGGAAAAATAAGAGTCTTTCACTTGCACCCGTGGTTAAAAATTTAGAAAAGCAGCTAAGTAAGCCGGTTAAGATGGCGGGTTCTTGCTTGGCGCAAGAATCTGAGCTAATGGTTGAGGAGTTGAGCCCTGGAGAAATTCTTCTGCTAGAAAATTTACGTTTTCACAAGGGTGAGGAAGAAAACGATGTGGATTTTTCTAGTCGGTTGGCAAATCTGGCTGAGATTTTTGTTAATGATGCCTTCGGAACAGCTCACCGCGTTCATGCATCAACTTTTGGAGTACCCAAAATACTGGGGGGGGGTGCTGTTGGTTGTTTGGTTCAGCGTGAACTACATTACCTAGAGGGAATAATGGATAAGCCAAAAGAGCCATTTGTTTTGATCCTAGGAGGAGCTAAAGTCTCGGACAAAATAGGAGTGATTGAAGCCCTGCTTCCACTCACGAATACTCTCATTATAGGAGGTGCCATGGCATACACTTTTCTTCGAGCACAGGGAATTAATTGTGGTAGTTCTTTAGTAGAAAAAGAAAAGGTAGGCCTCGCCAAGAGAGTTTTGAAAGAAGCAGCTAGTAAATCGATAGAAGTACTTCTTCCAAGCGATCATATGATTGGATCTGAACTTGGACCTGATGTGAGGGTCGAATCTTGTCCATTTGTTGAGATACCAGATATGAAGATGGCACTCGACATTGGTCCTAAAACAATTGCAAAATTTAATAAAGCGATCAGTAAGGCTTGTACAATTATGTGGAACGGTCCGATGGGAGTGTTCGAGTTCAAGAGTTGTGCTGTTGGGACCCTAATGATTGCCCGGGCAGTGGCTTCCACAAAATGTACGTCGATAGTTGGTGGTGGTGATTCTGCGGTAGCCGTGAAAATGGCTGGTGTAGCTGACTCAATAAGTCATGTATCTACTGGTGGTGGCGCTTGTCTATCTCTTCTCTCAGGACATAGTTTGCCGGCATTAGAAATTCTTACCGATCGGGGAGAAGAAAAGGTTAAAACTCTTTAGGAGTCGATATGCAACGGAAACCCTTAATTGCTGGAAATTGGAAGTGCTTCAAGACTCTTTCTGAGGCTATGCTCTTGGTTAGGAAAGTTCGTAAAGGGTGTGTTTCTTCGGTTGACATACTTGTGGCTCCCCCGTTTACAGTACTGTATGCAGTTTCGAGGGAACTACAAGGTTCTCCTATAGAAGTTGCAGGACAAAACGTTCATTGGGAAGCTCAGGGTGCATGGACAGGAGAAATCTCTGCCGAGCAATTACTAGATGCCGGTTGCAAATATGCCATTGTTGGGCATTCGGAGAGAAGACAATATTTTGGGGAAAATCCTGGTACAGTTAACAATAGATTACATCGTTGTTTTGAGACAGATCTTATCCCCATTCTATGTATAGGAGAAAGTCTAAAAGAGAGAGAGTCGGGACAAGCTAAAGATAGAATTCTGAGGGATTTAGGTCACTGTCTGAATGGTTTGACAGCTTTCTGTGTATCTCGTATTATCGTCGCTTACGAACCGGTCTGGGCAATTGTGACTGGACTGACAGCAACGCCAGAGATAGCCCAGAA
>CAZMUJ010000080.1:0-12736 GCA_964569605.1 uncultured Acidobacteriota bacterium | reverse complement strand
CCCTGCAGGGACGGCGAGGATACGGTTGTCTCAAAAGGCCAGATCTACCTCCATAACGCCTCGGGTGCCCGCAAATCGACCGGCTCCTACTTCACCAAACACTTCGCAGTCGAACACCTGTTAGACCGTGCTCTCGAACCAGCACTCAAGGACCACCTCGAGCGCCTAGATCAACTGGACGAACTCAAAGCTGCTGAATCCTTCTTCGATTTCCGAGTGGCTGACATTGCGATGGGATCGGGGCATTTTCTGGTCGCCGCTGTGGACCGAATCGAAAGCCACTTTTCGAGTTATCTAGCAAAGCGCCCCCTCCCTTTCGTTAATCAAGCACTCACCCACCTGCGTGAGTCAGCGTTGCAGGCTCTCGGCGATACAGCCGATTCCTACCCGGATCTTGAGGATAACTCCCTGTTGCGCCGTCTCATCGCCCGCCGATGCATTTACGGCGTGGATATCAACGAAGTGGCTGTTCAACTTGCCCGCCTGGCTATTTGGCTTCACACCTTCGTGCCGGGTCTGCCATTGTCACTTCTCGACCGGAATCTCGTTCACGGCAACTCACTGGTGGGTGTAGGCGACCTCTCGGAATTGCAGGATAAAGTGAGGGAAGAGGGGCTGACGTTATTCGAAGCCAATGCGATGGACTTTGTAGGGGACGCCAGTGACGCCCTTGCCCGTCTTGGGCGTCTCACAGACGCCAGTCGTGTTGAGGTTCAAAAGGCAAGAAAAGCATGGGCGGACGCGGATAAAGCCACAGCTCCGGCTAAGGCACTGTGTGACATCCTGACTGCTGCGCGTATTGAGAATGAAAACTTGTCTTTCGACTTCACCCGGTGGGAGGAGGAGAAGACCCACGTAGTCGGCGGTAAGGACCACAAGCGTGCTCTGAAAATCCTGAAAGACATGCATCCGCTTCATTTTCCGGTCGCGTTTCCGGAAGTTTTTCTAAGGGAAAGGAAGGGGTTCGATGTCATCCTCGGCAATCCACCATGGGAAGAGGCAACTGTTGAGAAGCTCGGCTTCTGGGCGCGGTTTGCCCCTGGTCTGCGGGGACTCACTCAGAGAGAAAAAGACACTCAGATCCGAGGACTACGTGATTCTCGACCCGATCTTGTACAGGAACTCAAGTTGGAGGTAGAAACCGCTCGTGTCGTTCGGAACGCACTCTCCAGGGGGCCGTTCCCCGGCATGGGCACCGGAGACCCGGATCTCTACAAAGCATTCATGTGGAGGTTCTGGTTTTTGGCTGGAGAAAGAGGAGGCTGGATCGGGGTTGTCTTACCCAGGTCGGCTTTTGCAGCGAAAGGCTCCGAGGAGTTTCGTTGGAGGGTGTTCAAGAGGGCGAGGAACATCGACCTGACCGTACTACTCAACACAGGGCGGTGGGCCTTTGACATGGAATCCCGATACACGTTTGCGTTGGTTGCTATTGAACGCAAAGAGCCGGACGCTGGCGACACCACCGTGTACCTGGAGGGTCCATACAACAGCCATTCCTCCTACGCATCCAGACCGGAGAACGGCGGCGCGTCTTTCACGGGAAAGGAAGTCTTGTCATGGAACGAATCCGCCTCTTTGCCTCTACTTCCTTCTAAAAATTCCATCGACGTATATGACCATTTGAAAAGAGCCCCACGGCTTGACACGGATGAGGTGGGGCAGTGGCGAGCCAGGCCTTACAGCGAACTCCACGCCACGAACGACAAGAAGGACAGGAGAACAGGCCGTCCACTCATGGACCTAGAATCCGAGGAGTGTCCAGCGGGGTTTTGGCCAATCTATAAGGGTGAGTCGTTTGACCTGTGGGAGCCCTATACAGGCAAGTATTACGCTTGGGCTGATCCCGATGTGGTAGAACCAGTTCTTCAAATGAGGCGGCTGCGCGGAAGCCAAAACATCAAGTCAGTTTTTCACGAATGCAAAACCGAGTGGTCTGCCGACCCCCGTACTCTTCCCTGTCGGTTCCCACGAATTGCTTTTCGGGATATCACGAATCGCACCAATTCGCGCACGGTTCTTTGCGCTCTTGTACCGCCCAGGGTTCTCCTAACCAATACGGCGCCCTATTTCGTTTTTCCTAGAGGTAAGAGAAAGGACGAAGCGTTCCTACTTGGTATCTTTTCTTCAATTCCCTTGGATTGGTATGCAAGACGGTATGTGGAAAATCACATGAACTTCTTTGTCCTCAATTATTTCCCGATTCCCCGTCCTGATGTTTCCAACCCTCTCAGGAAACGCGTCATTGAACTCTCTGGGCGCCTGGCTTGCCCCGACGCGCGGTTCGCGGACTGGGCCAAAGAGGTCGGTGTGGGATGCGGCCCGCTTGCAGGTGACGAGAAGCAGGACATGATTCAAGAGTTGGATGCGGTTGTTGCTCATCTCTACGGCCTCACTCAGGAACACCTCATACACATCTTTGAGACCTTCCATGTTGGCTGGAACTATCAAACTCGCCTTGAAGAGACGCTCAGACACTACCAAAAGTGGAGGCTCAGGGCATGAGCGGTCCACGATTCGTTGATAACCGCGAGGGAAACACCTTTGCCAAGTCTATCTGTGGGCATCTGGAGGCGCTTCGCAGAGCCGGCGAGTCACCAAAGGAACTGTGTATCGCAACTGGCTACTTCAACGCAGTCGGTTGGTTGAAGGTCGCCAAAGAGGGGGAGCAACTCGAAAAGGTTCGGCCACCCCAGTTCGGGGGGGTGCCCCTGCTGTCCCTAAAAATGTCCCTGACAGGAGGCCATTCGGGGCAACTCCAGGCGACTCCAGGCAACTTGACCCCCTTGGCTAAGGGAAACCTAAGTCTTTATAAATGAAGCATTTAAAGGATTTACGGGAGACGTTGAGGGGAGAACCTCACCGGTTCTAAAATCTAAGGGGCTATTACTTCAAGGGTTTGGCTGTTTATTAAAGCTGGTCTGGTCCTTTTTGGACCGGAATAAGGATTTCTAAGGTGGATTATTTGTAGCCTCCCCCTGTTCAAGGATTGTCTGATCTAAAGGGGGTTGCAGTAGTAAAAGGGCAAGGAGGGCAGCTCGCTCAGGTAGTCGATTTGCGAAGACAAATTCGTGTTCCGAATGTGCACCTCCGCCTACACCTCCTAGACCATCGAGAGTGGCGGAATAAGAACTTGTGGTATTGCCATCCGAGGCTCCTCCGGCGGTCGATTCATTGAGGTCAAAACCAAGAGACTTGGCGGCGATTAAAGCACTTTCCCACAAGTATTTGTTGCGGGGTGTTTTTTCAAGTGGAGGGCGACTTACAGTGCCTTGGATATCGATTTTGACGGCAGGGTTATTTGGTCGGAGGTCATAAATTGCTTTCTGGATGGTAGCTATGTCTTGTCGACGAAGGACTCTCACGTCCACCGAGGCATCACTCTCCTGGGCTACGACATTGGGTCTGAGACCTCCTTTCACTAATCCTACATTTACACTGATTCCCATATGGGGAGAATTAAGGGATTCAAGCTTTTGAATTACATGGGATAGCTCCACTATTGCGCTGGCTCCTGCTTCTGGTTCAATCCCAGCATGGGCTGCCCGACCTTTCAGAAAGATCTTAAAGAGCCCAACCCCGCTTCGAACGGTCTTTAACCGACCTTCCTCCCCATTTGCTGGCTCAAGAACAAAAACTCGATTGCTACGGCTTGCCAAACGCCGTAGCCACAATTCAGAGTCATTACTACCTATTTCTTCATCTGAATTCAAAAACACAACAGGTGTGACAGAGGGTGTCAGATCGAGAAAGTTTAGAGTTCTAAGGGCAAATATCATCTGCACAAGACCCGCTTTCATGTCGAAGATCCCAGGCCCACTTAGTTGGTTTCCATTTTCTTTATATGGAATCTTGACAAGAGTTCCAATCGGCCAAACGGTATCTGTATGTCCCACAAGGAGTTGCAAGGGTTGTGACCGAACTCGAACTTGAGGTCTGGCCAAGAGCATGCCTCCCGACTCTCTGCCTGAAACCCGAGTGACCTGGTAATTAGTTTTCTCAAATTCTTTTTGTAAGTGGTTTAAGATGTTTTTTTGACTAGAGGGGTCGAGAGAAGGACTTTCCAACAAAACTAGCTGTTCGAGTAGTCTAATCATATCTCGCAACTGGCTATCTAGATATTGTCGGATTTTTTCTGGAACTCGCATCTCCTTGTTCCTAGATTAGGCACCAATAAATCGCTAACATTCTTAAGTTAATTTGGTCTTCTGTCTTGCATTATATGTGCCTTGCGTCTGAAATCCTTACATTTTGTGACTACTTTGAAGACTAGCCTTGTACCAGTCTTACTGTAATGTATGCAAGAAGTGAAGTGTAAATCACGCGGCAGTAATCAAGAAAAATATCTTTAAAATTGATATGAAGATGGGTCTGATACTAGTTCAACTAGGGTTCGGACCCCAAATCCCGTTGTTCCTTTCACTATGTCATCATCTGGAAAACGGGCTACTCCAGCCATGTCGATATGGCACCAAGGAGTATCACCTGTAAAACTCTCAAGAAACTTAGCGGCTGAGATCGCTCCACCCCATCTCTTGCCGACGTTTCGGATATCGGCAATGTTACTTTTGAGTTCGTTGCTATATTCTTCATCGAGGGGCAGCCTCCAGATTTTTTCTCCTGCCCTATCTGCTGCTTTAAAGAGGTCATCACAAAGGGAGGTATTGTTGCTGAAGACCCCAGCCCTGAGTTGTCCCAAGGCAACAACACAAGCTCCTGTCAAAGTAGCGATATCTATTATATAGGCAGGATTAATTTTGTGGGCATAGTCGAGGACATCGGCCAGGAGCAATCGACCCTCTGCATCAGTATTTATTACCTCAATAGTTTTTCCACTTAATGAACGGATGACATCTCCTGGTCTTTGAGCAGATCCGCTAGGTAAATTTTCGGCTGCAGCTACAATACCAATGACATTTTGGGGGATACGCAACTGACTGATTGCTTTCATAGCGGCCAAAACGCTACAGGCACCCGCCTTATCTGATTTCATTTCTTCCATGTTTTGGGCCGGTTTAATAGAAATTCCACCACTGTCAAAAGTGACTCCTTTGCCCACCAATACAGCTGGGCGAGTATCTCGATTAGGTGCTCCCCAGTGGCGAAGGATAATTAGACGAGCGGGTTCTTCACTACCCTTTGCCACCGCCAAAATCGCATTCATTCCAATTTTCTCAATCTTTTTCTCATCCCATATTTCTATATCGAGTGGAGTTTCTTGGGCTAATTCTCTAGCGAGTTTTGCAAGTTTTCTAGGGCTTACAATATTTCCTGGCTCATTGGACCACCTTCTTGCCAAATTGGTAGCATCGGCCATTACCGTTGCCTGTAATTTCACATCTTTAAGGAAAGAATCATCTAGGGGTTCTTTATCGAAGGCCAGAAGGATTTTTTCAAGGCTTTTCTTGGGTTGCTTGGTAGTCTTGTACTCTTCATCAGTCCACGATCCAAGTAAAACGCCTTCAATTACTGCCCTAGTTGTTGCAGGTATACTCTCGAAACTGCGTTTGTAGATGGCTATACTCTGAAAAAAAGAGGCTTTTGTTTTAATAACAGCTCTCATCAAAAGTGAGCGGATCGAGGCCGAGTCATAACAAGATTTTTTTCCAGAGCCAATCAGTATGAGTCTTCCAGCCTTCAATAATTTGGGTCGATAAAAGGTTGTCGTTTCACCGCGAGCACCTGTTAATTCTCCGCTTTTAGTTACTTCACTCAATAGTCCTTGAAAGGACTCATCTATTTCAGTAAAAAGACGAGACCCCTTAAGATCCTCTTCGAAAAAAGGCACAAAAAGAGCATCGCACTCTACTGTTGACCAGTTGGAATGAATCAACTCAACATGCATGGTTTTATTTTCCTCTCAATTGCTCATCAATTTCGCGATCTATAATTTTCCTACGTTTGACTTCGCGTTTATCAAAAGTTTTTTTCCCTTTAGCTACAGCTATTTTCATCTTTGCTTTTCCGTTTTTGAAATAAAGACTCAGGGGAACCAGAGTTAGTCCTTTTAAGCTAACTTTCCCCCAAAGTTTGTTAATTTCTCGTCGGTGAAGAAGCAATTTTCGTCGTCTTTTCGGTAAGTGATTTTCTCTATTTCCTTTCTTGTAGGCAGAAATATGACAATTTTCTAGCCATACTTCACCATTTTGGATACGGGCAAAGCTGTCCGTTAGGGTAACTCGATGTTCTCGTAATGCCTTTACCTCCGTACCAACCAGAACAATCCCTGTTTCGATTTCATCAAGTATATGGTAGTTATGATAGGCTTTTTTATTTTTGGCAATGAGTTGATTTTGCATCAAGGTGTCCTCAGAAAGGCCTCGAGGGCTTCATTCCAGGATCGAAGTTCCCCATACCCGTCTTTCTTTAAACCATGGTTTTCCAAAACGGAGTAATAGGGTCGCTTGGCTGGCCTAGGGTATTGTCCGGTATTTATTGGAAGAATCTTGCATGGAAGATTTAGAATCCGAACGATGTCACATGCAAATTCAAACCAACTGCAATCACCGGAGTTAGTAACATGGTAAACTCCAGTTGCCTTATTTTCAACCAAGTTGCGGCTCATTTTTGCCAGATCACTTGTCCATGTTGGTTTTCCGCGTTGGTCTTTGACCACTTCCAATTGGTTTTTTTCTTTTGCAGCTTTGGCAATAGCGCTAACAAAATGGGTTCCTTCTGATCCAAATAGCCAGCTTGTTCGGATGATTAGGTTTGAAGGACAAAGGGACAGTATTTCTCGTTCACCCTGAAGTTTTGAGAAGCCATAGTAGTTTACTGGGTCGGTACGAGAATCTTCTTTGTAGGGAGTTTTAGCTTGACCCGAAAACACGTAATCTGTGCTGTAATAAAGGACGGAAGCCCCGCATCGGGCAGCGGCCTGGGCAACGTTGCGAGCCCCGTGGACATTAACTTTAAGTGTGTTTTCGCGCTGAATTTCTGCGGCATCTACATTTGTAAAGGCTGCAGCATGAAGAATCCAGTCCGGCTTGAGTTCTTGTAGTTTGTTTCTTACTTGGGATGTTACCGTAACATCCAGATCCTTCTTTGAAAGTGCAACAACATTGTGATGGCTACCAAACACACATGTAAGATCTCGTCCCAGCATACCCTGGGCTCCAGTAATGACAATTCGCATAGGGGATTGAGAATAATTAGAGATCGTCCAAGGTTTTTTCTCTGTCGCTATACATTTTCTGGTAATAGTACATGTAGTCTCCTGTCTTAAGGTTTTTGATCCAGGATCGATGATCCTTGTACCACTTGATAGTTTCGCGTAAACCCTGTTCAAAAGGGACTTTGGGCCTCCAGCCAAGTTCATCTCTTAACCGAGAAGCATCGACTGCGTAACGACGATCGTGAGCGGGTCGATCTCGAACAAAATCGATTAGCGACTTGGGCTTGTTCAAGATTCGGAGAATCCTATGGACCAAATCCAGGTTGGTTTCCTCGTGATTTGCTCCAATATTATAAATCTCGCCTCCTTGTCCTTTTTCAAGAATGAGAACAATGGCCCTGGAGTGGTCCAGAACATGAACCCAATCTCGAGAGTATAGACCGTCTCCGTAAACAGGTAGTTTGTGATTGTTAATAGCATTTAGTGTCATTAAGGGAATCAGTTTTTCAGGAAACTGATGGGGACCATAGTTATTACAGCAGCGAGTGATAATAACATCTACTCCATAGGTCATATGGTAAGCTCGGGCCAGAAGGTCGGCAGAAGCCTTGCTTGCAGCGTAAGGACTATTTGGAGCCAAAGGACTATTCTCTCTGAATTTTCCCTGTACACCCAAACTCCCGTAGACTTCATCTGTAGAAATCTGAATGAAACGAAGACCAGGGATTTTCCGAGCAGCTTCAAGCAGAACCTGAGTGCCAATTATATTCGTTTTCACAAAGCTATTTGCATCCATGATGCTGCGGTCAACATGAGATTCAGCTGCAAAATTAATAATGGCGTCTACCCCTCCTTGGAGGAGTATTTTTACCTGGTCTACTGCAGCTACATCACCCCGAACAAATTGATAGCGAGGGTTTTCATCTAACCGGGATAGGTTCTCAAGATTTCCGGCATAAGTAAGAGCATCAAAGTTTATAACGCTGTAATCAGGCCGATCCTCAAGGATATAGCGGATAAAATTAGACCCGATGAAGCCCGCACCACCGGTCACTATTAGCCTCATTCCATCGTTACCCTTCTTGATTCTCTTAACAATCTTCTGACTGAGATTTCTGAGTCATCTAACGTAATTTCCTTTTAGCGGCAAGATTAGTAGCCCGTAGAAGTGACTCAATAGTTCCTGCGTCTGTCCACCACCCGTTAAGAAAATCGTAAGTCATCTCCCCCCACTGGATGTATTGGTTGTTCACATCAGTAATCTCAAGTTCTCCCCGTTCTGAAGGGTGTAATTGGTTGATTATTTCAAATACTCTATGATCGTACATGTAGATTCCAGTTACCGCATAAGGAGAGGGAGCGGGGCTGGGCTTTTCAAGGATCTTTACTACTCGATCATTTTTCAAAACCGGTACTCCAAATCTTTCTGGATCAGGAACTTTCTTGAGAAGGATTCTAGCTCCTTTACCTTGCTTCCGAAAAAAATCAACCTGTCTACGTATCGATTTTTCTATTAAATTGTCTCCCAAAATTACACACACAAGATCTCCGTCGGCAAAGTGCTCAGCTAGAGATAGAGCGTCAGCAATTCCTCCTTCTTTTTCCTGGTAAGTAAAATGAAGTTGACGAAGACCAAAATCTTTTCCGTTTTGGAGAAGAGGCAAGAAATCTCCGGAACTTTTTCCACCCGTCACAATCATGATGTCCTGGATACCTGCTTCCACTAGAGTTTCCAGTGGGTAGTAAATCATTGGCCTATCGTAGACGGGCAACAGGTGTTTATTTGTGACTCGGGTCAGTGGGTAGAGTCGGGTTCCCAAGCCACCAGCTAGAATGATTCCCTTCAATTGGTTCGCTCTCGAGAGTTTAACATTTTACTTGATCGGAGGTGTCCCCAGCAATTCCCAGTATAAACGTTCTGTTCTTTTTATATTTTGTTCTAATGTAAAGTGTTTCTCAATCCTTTTTCGACCTAATCCTCCCATGCGTTTTCTGAGATCAGGCGAGTTAATAAGTTTTTGTAGAGCCTGAGACAATCGCTTTGGATCTCTAGGAGGTACTAGTAATCCAGTTATCTGGTCTATAACTAGCTCAGGTATACCCCCAACTGTTGTGGCAACAACGGGCAAATGGTTTGCCATTGCTGCAAGGATCACTGAGCCTAGGCCCTCAGAGAGGGATGGGAGACAAAAGACATCAAAACATTTCATTATAGAATCAGCATCGCTTCGAAAGCCCAGAAAAGAAATGTTTTTTTCCACTCCCAATTTTTTTGAAAGCTGCTGCAAATTATTTCTAAGTTCTCCTTCTCCCACAATCAGAAGTGTCACATTAGGACAAGATTTTAAGAGAATCGCAATCGCTCTGATCAAGGTACTATGTCCTTTTTCCTGACTCAAATGGGCAACAATACCGATTACAAGGTGGTTTTTTTTGATGTGCAAAGAAGGAAATGGCAAAAGATCAATACTTTCTATATCTCTGCCTTCGTAAATTACTTGAAGTAAAAGCTGACTAACACCAGACCGTGTCAATGTTTTCCGGACACTTTCTGAAACCGTTATGATTTGGTCCATTAAAAGATTTAATTTTAGTTGACTAAGGCGGGTTGGAAGAGGGTAGTTGACACGTCGTGAGCAGATCAAGAGGGGTGATTTTTGAGAAATTTTAGCAGCCAGGGATCCAGCGAGAAGGGGACGTTGGGTATTGAAATGGACGATATCGAAAAGCTGTTTTTTCATTAATCGAAACAGACGCCACATAGTCAGAAGACTCAATTCAAAGCGTTGTTGCAAAGGCAGGACAATAGCTCCCAAACTAAGAGCTTGGTGAGCCAGTGGAGAGTTCTTTGGAGCTGCTAGATAGACACTGTGTCCTTGTTCCAGCATGCCTTTGATAAGGGAACACACCTGTTCCTGTCCACCTCTCCAGACTTTTTCCGAATCAACAAAGAGGAGTCTTAACTTTTCTTTGTAATGTGATCGTTTTTCGCTAAATTGTGCAGTTCCCACAGTTTTAAAAATTTAAAGAATACAGAAGTGGAAGAAAGTATGGATACGACTAGGCCTGGGAATCCATCCTGAAAACCACGCTGAAGAAAGTAATTTTTCAAGAATTCGACTAAGGGATATAAGATGAGCTTGTAAGGACTTGATTTTTCCCCAGCTTCGAAGTAGTCAGCTGCGGCCAAGGTGGAAAAATTTTGCATTTGTGTCAAATATTCATTTATGTCTGCGTAGCTATAATGTTCAATCGGGTTGTGAAACTTACTAGTGTCCCCACACAGTCTTACAGATTCATGAACACGACCACCTGCCCATTCTCCCCTAGATTTCCGGAAAAGCCGAAGCTGCCAGTCTGGATACCAGCTAGTGTGTTTCATCCAACGCCCCATAAAAAATGTCAGGCGGGGGAAATAGTGACCTGAAATCTGAGTATCACTTTGGTTTTTCCAAATATCTAACTCCCTAATCAATTCTTTACTTAGGACCTCATCTGCATCAAGGCTTAATACCCAGTCATGACTACAATGCTCTACAGCCAACTGTTTTTGTTTTCGGTAGCCTTTCCATTTGGCTGAGAAAAAGAGATCTGTATATTGGCTACAGATATTTTCTGTCTCATCGGTGCTAAAGGAATCTATGATGACAATTTCATCGGCAATTTTCTTTATGCTGGTAAGAGAACGTTCTATCTTTTGTTCCTCATTAAATGTGATGATCGCAACCGAAATCTTTCTCAAATTGATAATCTCCTACTGTCCTGTATAGGATCAGTAGCAGTTCCAATATGGTGTTGAATTACTTCCTTTTGACTTCTGAAGACCTCAATCGGAGCTTTCCTATAGAAGTCTTGTAGAAGTCTGTAAAGTTCGAAATCGGACATTTTGGCTTCTCTTTTTTCTATCCTTCTACAGATTAGAGCAGGACCGATCTTAGATAGTGCCTCCCAGAGAGCCCGATAGAATACAAGATCCAGAATCACAAAACGTGTCAAGAGGAGAAATACAAGCAGCAGAATGTGTTTTAGTAGATAAGAAGAGGTATGAATATTTATCCAATGGAAAAGCAACCGGTTTTTGAAGGAATGCATCTTCACAAAATGTTTATCAAAACTGGAATTAATAGTGGCACTTGTTCGATGTCTTGATCTGCTTCGAGGTTCGTAGTGGACTTTCCATCCTCTTTTCCATGCTCTGTAGGAAAGATCAATGTCTTCCCAATAGAATGGGGAGAAAAGCTCATTGAATCCTCCTAGGCAATTTAGTTTGTTTCTGGAATATCCGGCAAAACCGCCAATGGCACAGGCGGATAACAGGCGATGTTGTTCAATCCAATCTTGTGAAGAATCATCCTGAACATCGTAATTGGAATACATGCTCCAGAATCCTCTTCGGAAATGACCTATGCGTCCTCCACAAGCAAAGATATTAGAGTTCCATTCGAACACTTTTGTTGTAACGGCAAAAACATTGTCATCTGTGAAGTGGGGATAGAGATGTACGAAATAGTCTTGATCTAGTTGTAAATCGTTGTTCAATAATGCCACTACTTGTCCATGACAGACTTTAAATCCTGCATTGCAGGCCTTGGAAAACCCATTGTTGATTGGCCAGCGGATTAGGTTAACTTTCGGATACTCTTTTGTAACCCAATTCTCTGTCCCGTCAGTGCTGCCATCATCGACAATAATTAGTTCGTAACCTTTGCACAGTTTGTTCTTGAAATATTCAAGGGCAGTCATTATAGAGGGGATATTTTCTTGCAGTAGGTGCAGGCCATTCCAGGTGGGAATGACTACGCTAAGATCAGTTAAATTCTCCGGATTTTTCCGGTTCATTTTGACTTTCCTGAAGAGACATTGGGCTTTGGGGCAAGCAAAGAAAAAGATCCTAGCTCTTCTTCAATTCGAAGTAACTGATTGTACTTGCAGATCCGATCTGTTCGGCTTCCTGAACCCGCCTTAATCATCGATGCCGAACATCCAACTGCTAGGTCAGAGATAAAAGTATCTTCTGTTTCCCCAGAACGATGAGAAATAATTGGAGTAAAACCATGTTTCTTAGCCATTTCTACAGTTTCCAGAGTTTCGGTCAGTGTTCCAATCTGATTGAGCTTAATCAGGATAGAATTTCCAGCTCCCTGTTCTATACCCTGTTTTAGTCGGGACAGATTTGTTACAAACAAGTCATCTCCTACAAGATGAATATCTGACCCGAGTTTTTCAGTGAGAGATCTCCAACCTTCCCAATCGTCTTCGGCAAGACCATCTTCAATAGACAAAATTGGATAGTTTTTGCACCATTGTGCGTAAAGTTCAATGAGGTCATTTGAAGTCATGACCTGTCTATTAATTTTTCTGAATCTATAGTTTTTTGAATGATTGTCCCAGAGTTCCGTGGCGGCGACATCAAGCGCAAGGAACATATCCCGGCCAGGATGAAAACCGGATTTTTCAATAGATTCTAGAATAAGTTCTAAACCCTGTTCATCCGAGTCAAGATTGGGCGCATATCCTCCTTCATCTCCAACTGATGTAGACAAACCCTGTTTTTTTAGGAGTTGTCCTAGATAATGGAAAACTTCCACTCCCATCTGAAGAATCTCTTGGAATGTTGAGCCATTT
>CAZMUJ010000079.1:0-4090 GCA_964569605.1 uncultured Acidobacteriota bacterium | reverse complement strand
GAACTTTGTGACACTTTGTTTAAAGATTACCAGCATGGATTGAACCTCCTCCAGAAAGTTCCCGAACTGGGACAAGTTGAGGTAGACGTAGCAGGGATAGACGATCCGGGAACTGCCATCGAGCATTGGATCCGAGAAAACTACAAAAACAACTAGAAGGAATAGAAATTTTTGTTCCAGGAGTGTTTCTTGAGCTCGCGCATTAATCCCTGACTGAGAGGGGGACAATTAGAGTTCTCAATATTTGAAATCACATGTTCACTCGACCTCATCCCTGGAATGACCGTAGCCACTAGCTCTGACTGCAAACAAAAACGCAAAGCTAGCTCAGAAAGAGTTTGTACTTCCTCGCCAAGCAATTCTGAAAGTAGCTGCACACGAGCCTGGACCCTCTGCTTTCGATCTCCTCCAAAATATCGGTTGCGCCAATCCTTTTTTGCAAAGGTTGTTTTGGGAGTTATTTCTCCAGTGAGTGCCCCTTCATCAAGAGGAACTCTGACAATAACCCCAACCCCGTTTTCTGCACAGGCTCCAAACAGTTCTTGTTCCGCGGTTTGATCGAAAATATTGTAGATTACTTGAACCGTATCGATTTGCCCTGACCGGACGATTTCGACTGCTGTCTCCGGGACATGATCTCCAACAGAAACCCCAAAATGACCAATCTTTCCAGAAGTCTTTAGGTCAATAAGTGTTTCATACCATAGATCTTGATTAATCCAATCCTGAGACCAGACGTGCAGCTGAAGTAGATCCAATTTCTCCACTCCTAAATTCTGAAGGCTCTGTTCGACACACGATGTGATGTGCTGCGGTGGGAAAACTTCAGACACAGTACCTTGTGCGGGCCACATCCCATTGGCTGGAGGAACTTTTGTGGCAACTATGACCCTTTCTTGGCACTCCCCTAAAAATCGCCCGATTAATTTCTCGCTGTGTCCACGACCATAGACTAGGGCTGTATCGATGAAAGTCAGTCCCAAGTCGACAGCTAAATGGAGAGCTCGTATAGATTCTCGGTCATCGGCGCCGCGCCACATTTGCCGCCCAATTCCCCAAGCCCCAAATCCTATCTCCGAAACCTCTAAGCCAGTTTTTCCCAGAGTCCTATATCTCATTTAACTGCAAATATAACACGTACACTTGTAAGAAAAGCTCCTGTTAAGATAAAGTTTGATGGCTGAATAGAACTCATCTAAAGGTAAGAATTTTGGGATCGATTTTAAAGAGACCGTCTTGCAACCAACTATGAAATCAACAGACGAGCTCCTCAAAAAACGTCTTTTGTATCTTCTTCGTACTAACTCGCTTGAACTGGGACATTTTGTGCTCACTTCAGGCAAATCCAGTCTTTATTATTTCGACAGTAAATTTACAACCCTCCATCCGGAAGGATCCTACTTAACGGCTAAGCTAATTCTCGAAACAATCAAAGACAAGGAATTGAAATTAGACGCAATTGGAGGTCTGACACTAGGAGCCGATCCAATTGTGGCAAGCGTAGCTGCCATAAGCCATGCCGAATGCAGTCTCTACTCTCCTATTTCTGCGTTCATTGTCCGCAAGCAAACTAAGAAGCATGGCACTAAACGTCTCTTAGAAGGATATCGCCCCTCTCCAGGTGCCCGGGTAGCAATCGTTGATGATGTCTGCACCACAGGGGCATCGACCCTAGAAGCAATCAAAAGAGCAGAAGCAGAAAATTGTCAGGTAGATGCAGTGTTTTGCCTTGTAGATCGTGATGAAGGGGGTGCCGAAGCGCTTCAAAATTATAGATTTTTCCCCTTGATTTGTGCCTCCGAATTACTAGATGAGCCTAGCATTCAGGCCCATCTTTGTGACCTAAAGAACCAGAACACCTGAAATATATCCAGTTGACAACATATCATCCCAAAACGGACTTTTACTGACCAAGTAGTCAGGATGTAGTTCCGACAAGAAAAAAAAGCTGTCATTTCTACGAAGATGAACGTGTATATTGACTTGGCAGAATAAAGAAAAAATCAACAATATTTAGGACTAATTCCATGTCAAAAACAACTAAGAGTCTGAAGGTGCTCTGCCCAAACTGCCAGTCTACTCTGAAAGTCGAACCAACAACAGGACTTGTTATTCAAACCAAGACCCCAAAAGTCGATTACTCTCTCAAAGAGGCGATTCAGAAAGAACAGGAGAAAAAAAATAAGGTAGATGAACTATTTGCAAAAGCTTTCCAGGACGAGAAAGATCGAAATCAATCACTCGAGGAAAAGTTCAAAAAAGCTATGGAATCCAAAGATGATCTCGATGATCCAACTCGCCCATTTGATCTAGACTAAATCCAACAAGGTTAAGCCTTACCTTTCAAAAAACTACTCTCATGAAACAATAAAATGGATCATAACGCCTTACTTGATCCACTTTTTCTGTTAACCAAAACAATGACAGCTAGATCATACCGTAATGCTTAGAGACATTCTGTAGTCAGGATTGGATGGGATTAAGACGGACATGATGGGATCAATTAGGTTGCTTTCAGTCCAGTTCAACACTTGATCTTCTTGACTAAAAAGGATTATCTGTCTTTCCTTACTAGAACCAATAGGGTGTTCAAAATAGCCTCAGTTCGCAACGAATCACTCTGAACTGTTACATCGTCAAGAATGAATCGAGAACATTTTTCATTAAAAAGGTATTAACTTACTCTTGGATCAAACTAACCTAGTGTCAAAAAACGGTTGAGATTAAAATGTCTTTTTAAGTTTGATTGAATTAAGGGATTTTCGTTGTTTGATTTCTAACAATATTATAATTTTTTCTTATTAAGCTGATAACAGAGTAATTTTCGAATTTAAATCTCTAGAAATAATTAGAATTGGAAAACAGACAAGTATCAGAAAACAATATTTTTTCTAACGGACAATAAATTATTTAGAATGGACACTATCTAGGCAAAGTGAGAATGCTTAACTCCAAAAATAACAACAATCGTCAACACAAACTAAAATCTAAGATATATGCTACAGCGCACCTTGGGATGTTCTATACGAGGGGGACACATTCCCTTGTACAAGAATTCGGGATCCAATTAAGATTTGGTGATTCATTGGAAATTGAGAGGAAGGTTTTGATATGAACAATAATACAATCGGTGTCGGAATTGTCGGGGCAGGGTTTCTGGCAGAAACCCGAGCTCGCTGTTACAAACAAAATCAGGGCTTAGCAAAAATTGAGGCAGTGGCCTCACGTACAGAAGAAAAGGCACACATTTACGCCAAAACATACGGCGTTCCAAAGTCATTCGTAGGGTATGAAGAAATACTAGCCCTTCCCGAAATTGACGTTGTTGACCTTTGTATTCCCAACCACTTACATCGCTCCGCTACAGAAGCTGCAGCTGCAGCTGGAAAACACGTTATCTGTACGAAACCGCTGACTGCCTATACTGGTCAGGATCTTCCTGATATCAGTAATGATGAACAGGTCTCTGCTACGGACCCTAGGAAAATGTTAAAGGTAGTAGAAGCCGATGCACTCGCAATGCTAGAAGCTACTAAGCGGGCTGGGGTGCAACTCATGTACGGTGAAAACTGGCTTTACTCACCATCAATTGTAAAGGCAACTTCCTTACTGAAAAATTCGGGTGGCACAATTATTGAAATGCGGGGCGGGGAATGTCACAGTGGCTCGCACTCACCTTACGCGAAAACCTGGCGTCACAGTGGTGGAGGATCATTGCTACGTTTGGGGTCCCATCCCATTGGGGCCATGCTATATCTAAAAGACCAGGAAGGACGATCTCACAATGGAAATCCTATTCGCCCTGTTGCCGTCACGGCTGAGGTAACAGATCTTACCCGAATTCCAACTGTTTCAAATGCTACCGCAGAACCATGGATTGCTATGGGATGGCAGGATGTAGAAAACTGGGGATCTTTAATCATCTCTTTTGAAGACGGTTCTCGAGGAATTGCATGGGCATCGGACGCAGTCCTAGGGGGCATGGAAAGCCGACTAGAAATTCTTCTCTCAAATTCTCACATCAAGTGTAACCTTAGCCCAAACAATCTCGTCCAGGCTTTTGCTCCAGATCAACAGGTGTTTTCTAATG
>CAZMUJ010000078.1:0-13911 GCA_964569605.1 uncultured Acidobacteriota bacterium | reverse complement strand
AATATCGATTTCCCCTTCAACTCGTCAGTATTGTGACGGTGTCACTTTACTTGCTGTTTTGTCTGATAGCTGTTTTGAAGTACCCTCCACTAAAAATTTCTTCTGTTCCATTCCATTTGAATTTCAAGGGTGCCGAAGAAGCACTGTATCCTAATGGGCTTACATTTAGTTAAGAGGAAATCATCTCAGATTTGGTTCTTGCAGAGGTTCACAAAAGGAATTCTTTAGAGAAACATGGGCTCAGTCTAAACGCCTTACTGTCGTCAGTCTTTATTGTTAAAGACAACCCTCAACTTGCTCTGTTGGATGCAGAATTCCAAGGCGACCTTAAAACCTTGCGGCTTGATGCCACGGAGCGACAGCAATTGAGGGAATTATATTTTTCGAAAAGGGCACAATTAAAATCTTCAGCCTTCTCTTTGAGTTTGAGCCTACCATTAGGAATTTCAAGTCTACCCGACAAGCTTGTTGAAAAGGTGTTAGTTGACATTCTGAATAGTTGGGCAGATTTTGCAGATCAACAGAAAAGAGTAATGCAGTATTCAGAAGCCTTGTCTGCTGACAACTTTCTCCCTAAAGATCTATTGCTGTCGGAGGAATACCTTATTCAAGCGGATATCCTTCGTTCGAAACTCTTGAAGGCTATGGAGAACCTAGAACTCATTTCTAGGATACCTGGTTCGCAATTAATACGGGTGGGGAAAAAGAAGGTGTCTTTGATTGAATTAAAAGAAGGCCTTCATGACCTCTTAACTGTCAAGATCGAGCCATTGGTTCACTGGCTATCCGAAACAAATATTGTCAGGAGTCCTACAAATGTCAAAGCTTACATGATGGCACGACTGCAAAATTCCATCGGAAAAAAAGAACAAATAGCCGTCAATAAGGCAGTCATCTTAGATTCCATCCAGAGGTATGCTAGGGAAATTACACAAACGAGAGGCCTGGAAAAATACTCCACCAAAAACGGAACAGGGGAAGGTTCAACAGACATTTTGATGCCACAGATCGGGGCCACTTTTCTTGACCGTATCCTTGCAATGAGCAAGTCACATGAAAAAGACCCGTTTTTCAAAGATCTTATAGAACAATATATGGACTTAGGAGTGGAACATGCTCTGGTGATAAGTTCTGCAAACCACTACACTCAAATGGGAAAGATAACGAAGGGTCTTGTCAAAAGAAAAGTATCTAGGGGAAAAGAAGAACGTGCAGGTCAGGTTATTTCTTCGGTGTTTAAAGAGTTTCGTGCAATTCTGGATAGCCAAGAGTTGCTGGAAGCAAGGCTTTCAAATGCCAATCTTAATCCAAGGGTTGAACTCTACACTGTTACTGGCCCGATTCTAATTTCTGAAATTCGATCAGTTTCTTATTCTTATTTAGCAATAATTGGACTAGTAGGATTTCTAGGGACTTTTTTCTTGACTTCTTTAAGTTGTTTCTTTCACAGTCTATTAATTCAAACTAGAAAAATTTAAGAGCTTTGAAGTCACTAACTATTGGTTTTGTGACGCATTTTCAAGTAATCCAAAATTAGAGTATAGGGCTTAGAGATCCCATATTTTTAATACGGAGCTCTTTTCACTTTTTGTAGAAAAAGGACACTCGAAATAAGTTATTTGAGGGCAGATCAGCGAGAGGAGTCTTTGAATAGTTGAAATTTCGATCTTAGGTATTAGAAAATTCAATTAATGGGTACTGAAATGTTCGACAACTTCTACTACTCGTTTTAACTGTTCATTGGTTAGTTCAGAATAGATGGGCAGAGCTAAAGTTTGTCGGGCAGCACACTCGCTAGCCAGAAAATCTCCAGAGCGATAGCCCAGCTCGAGAAAACATTCTTGGAGGTGGAGTGGAAGGGGATAATAGATCTCGGTACCGACTCCGTTTGTCCCCAGGAACGCCCTTAAATCATCCCGGCGACCAACTCGAATCACGAACTGATTGTAGATGTGTCGACGATTGTCCAATTCTAACGGGAGCCACACTCCAGGTTTTTTCTCAAAACTGCAAGACTCAGATTGACAGCCATTCAAAAAACAATTGGAATCTAAAGGGTCCATTAATAAATCAGCTTCTTTGAATAGTTTTCGGTAACTTTGGGCATTATGCCGACGTGCCTCAGTCCAAGACTCTAGGTAACGTAACTTCACTCTAAGAATTGCAGCCTGAAGAGCGTCTAGTCGGAAATTCCCCCCCAAAAAACGGTTGTAGTACTTGGGTCGATAACCATGGTTACGCAAGATACGGATTCGATCG
Source organism: uncultured Acidobacteriota bacterium (assembly GCA_964569605.1). Taxonomy (GTDB): domain Bacteria; phylum Acidobacteriota; class UBA6911; order RPQK01; family CBDAPI01; genus CBDAPI01. The sequence continues at coordinate 11,652 of CAZMUJ010000078.1, read as the reverse complement.
GCTATTTCGGGATCATTAGTTGTAACCATTCCTCCATCACCAAAAGCGCCTAGGTTTTTGGAAGGAAAGAAGCTAAAGCACCCAATGTGACCAATTGAACCAGCCCGTTTGGTTTGATATTCGGCCCCGATGGCTTGGGCAGCATCCTCAATAACATAAATGTTTTGGTTTTTAGCTGCCACAGACATGATGGCCTCCATATCGGCCATTTGTCCATAAAGATGGACTGGAATAATAGCCCGGGTTTTCTCGGTAATAGCATCCTCAAGGAAATTAGGGTCTAGATTAAAAGTTTGTGGTTCAATATCAACAAATACAGGTTTAGCTCCTAAGCGAGCAATAGAGCCAGCCGTAGCGAAAAAAGTGTAGGGACAGGTAATCACTTCGTCCCCAGGGCGTACACCGATAGCCATAAGTGCAACCAAGAGTGCGTCTGTTCCCGAAGAGACCCCGATTCCAAACTGACATTGAGAATAGGCGGCTACCTCTTCTTCCAATTTTTCTACTTCAGGGCCTAGTATGAAATGTTGAGATTCTACTACTCGTTGGATAGCTGATTGGACCTCCTGTTCGAGGAGACGATACTGAGCTTTTAAATCTAGTAAAGGGACATTTAGTTTTGGGTTATCAGGGTCTATTAATGTCATTTTGTTAGAGGCTCCTAAGAGATCTAGCTATGTCAATGTAACAGAATAGTACAAAGCCGTGTTTTGTTTTGCCTTTCTAATCGTTTCATATGGGTAAATTTATTCTTTTGTACAATCTTGACGCAGCTAGTCAACAATGGGAAGCTGATGTCATGCAAGATTTTGCACTAGAGGACTGTATCCGGTTCCTCCAACGTCTGATCCAGACTCAAAGTTTACCTGGGAAAGAAGAAGAAATAGCTGTCATCGTTCATCAAGAGATGAAAAAAATAGGATTTGATGAGGTATTAAATGACGAAGCAGGCAATGTAATTGGACTCATCAAAGGCTTAGGCGAAGAAGCAGCAGTTATGCTGAATACTCACCTCGATCATGTGGACGTGGGGGATTCAAAACGTTGGCCTTTCCCACCTTTTGGTGGTGAGATCCATGGGGATAAAGTTTGGGGTCGAGGTGCGGTGGATATTAAGGGTCCACTGGCTGCTCAAGTATATGGAATTGCTCCTTTGATTGGTAATCCTCCACCTGGAGATGTTTATGTAACAGCTGTGGTTCAGGAGGAAACAGGAGGTTTAGGGGCTCGTCATCTTTCAACTTATTTGGAGGTTCCCTTGGCTGTTGTCGGAGAAGCTTCACAGAACCGGTTGCGGAGAGGTCATAGAGGTCGTACCGAGTTAAACCTCCACGTCAAGGGGCGCAGTGTTCATGCTAGTGTTCCTGAGTTAGGGGTAAACCCACTTTTTGTTGTGGCCCGATTTTTAAATGAAATATCTTCTCTTGAAATGATGATCGATCCAGACCTCGGTACGTCCAGTTTGGCCCCCACACTTATCCGGACTGACCAAACAAGTGTGAATGTTATTCCGGGTGAAGCCTGGTTAACTTTGGATTGGCGCAATGTTTCAGGGGAAAGTGGAGATACTGTATGTGGGCGTCTAAACGATCTTGCCCAGAATTGTCTAATTGAGGGAGCCTCGGCTAAGGTAGAGTTGAAGTTTTATCGAAAGAAAAGCTTTACAGGAGTCGAGATAGAGTTCGCGAGTTATCAGCCAGCTTATGTTGTGGAGGAATCCAACCCAGCTATAGCTGGAGCCAAAAAAGCTTTGACCGGAGTAACTGAAGTTAGAAAGGAAACGGAGTTGTGGAAGTTTGCTACGGATGCAGGTCATTTTTCCCAAACAGGAATGCTAGTCATTGGTTTTGGACCTGGTGATGAAGGGCTAGCTCACACTGTTGAGGAGTCAATCTCAATTGCCGATATGGAATTGGGATTACGGGGGAATTTGGTCTTAGCCCGGGACTGGCCGAGGTTGGCTCGAATAGAAGGTTTCTCTTAAGGAGGATTCTTTTAGTTTTGGTGTTTAGCTTTTTTGATTAAATTAAAATGGTTATGAGAATTTTAGTGGCATGCGTTTTTGCTTGGTTGGTACCTGGTGGAGGCCATTTTTTTTTAAAACACCATAAGAAAGGCCTAATTTTTTTGGTTGTGATATTAGGTCTTTTTTCCTTTGGCCTTTCAATGGATGGACATTTGTTCGGTGTTACTTCAGGATTTTTTGGTGTGCTAAAGCTTATAGCTGGATTAGCTCTTGGATTACCATACATCTTAGGTCAGGCTTTAGGCTTTGGACAAGGAGACATCACATCAGCTGGTTACGAGTATGGGAATACCTATCTCTATACTGCTGGATTACTTAACATGTTGCTTGTCTTAGATACTTTTGACATTGCAAAGGGACAGAAGCGATGAATCACTTCAGTGGCTTAATAGTACTCTCTCTTGGGGTGGCTACGTTGTTTTCTTTGCTTGTTAAAGAAAACCGAAGGCAACAATTACGCTACTTTTTCAAACTTTTAGCTACCATGGTTTTAGGCTCTTTGGTGGGGGCTTGGGTTATGTTGGCTATCCCCTGGTAAAATCTCCTATTTTTAGTAAGGTGACTAATTACAATTGGATTTACTGGCTTCCAGCACTAATTTGGGCAGCATTGATCTTCTGTTTATCACACCAAAGTCGCTTGCCTACTTTTGGCGATGGAGTGCCAGACAGCATGGCCCATATGGGGGAGTATTTTATATTTAGTTTGACTCTTGGTTGGGGCTCAACCTCTGGTTTCAAGCGGAAAATGAGTATCCAAGAGTCTGGTTTAATATTACTGATTGCAGTTCTCTACGGATTTTCGGATGAGTATCATCAGAGCTTTATTTTCGGACGTAATGCTACTATTGAAGATGTTGTAGCAGATGGCTTGGGGGCTCTAATTGGTGTTTTCGGAAGCTGGTTCTTACTTTCGCGGGTTTTCCGTTGAAGGATCTCTGTTTTTGTTGATTATAAAGTGCTTGCTTTGCTGTTAAATCTGAAATTGATCGAAACGAAAATAGTATAGGTTTTCGTAACAGGCAGGACTACTCTTCAAGCGACATCCGAGCGAAATCGATCACTCGGTTCTCGGCCCAATGGCAGTCAATGTCAACGCCTCCTTTATCGATAAAACCAACGTGCCCCCCTTCTTTTAATAGCGACAATAGGATCTGTGGGTTCTCTTCTAGGCCAGGAGTCACAAGTTGTTGCCAGGGAAGAATTGGATCTCTGCGAGAGTGAATGAAAAAGGTAGGGATGCGAATGTTTGGAAGCCAGCGTAATGCACTGGCTTGTTTATAGTAGTCGAAGGCATCATCGAAGTTTCCTAGAACAGAGGTAACAAGCTCATCGAATTCAAGAATAGTCTTGATTTTTCTTATTCTTTTAACGTCAATATGCTTTTCAAGAGAGTGTTCTCGCTTTCGAATTATTTCCTTTAGGCCTTGTACGAAATGCCATCTATAGGGTCGGTTTGTGAATTTGTTAAGGGTGTTCCAACTGGCCATGAGATTGACCAGTGGGGAAATCACGGCTGCGGCACAAACCTCTTTGGGGAAATCTCGTCCCCATTCTCCCAGCAGCTTAAGTAACATGTTTCCGCCCATGGAAACTGCAACAGGAATTATCCTTTCACATTTCGTTAGCTCTAAGACTCTGAAAATAATTTCTCCCAGTTTTTGGCTGGAACCAGCATGAAAGATTACCGGATTTTTACCTGTTAGGTTTAAGTCGTAAAGATTTAGAAGCACCGAGTTCCAACCCTCTCGGTAGGCCTTGTGAAGAAAGCCTTGCATGTAGGGGGATTTATTTGAACCTCCAACACCATGGATGGCGAGTAGGGTTGGAGCAGAGCTTTTTGTAAAACAGCATTCGGCACGTATACATGTTTGACCTCTTAGTTCTAGTAAAACCATGCTAGTCTTTGGTGCTCCCCACTGAAAATTTCTTTTTACGAGAGAAGATAAAATTGTCTGAATGTGTGGATTTCGGATAAGAGGATGAGGTGAAAAAGGTCGGACTAAAAGGGATTCCTGGAACTTCTGGAACAGGATAGGACGAGTCTCTTGGATATATTTCATCTGTGATTATTAGGGACAATCTTATTGTTCTGAAACAATTTACAAAGTGATAGATTGAATAAAAAAATGGCCTGGGTTAGCTTTGTCCAGGCTTTTTGATTAGCTTGATTAACGAATGGCTTTTCTGCAGGAGTTTTGAAGATAGTCAGAATAGAACTCTTATTTGTGTTGTTCTCGTTTTTTTTAGTTTCGAACTTTCCTTAGTTTTGGAAATATAATGCATCCGAGGAGTTCTAAACATTAGAAAACCAATCAATTATATTAACTTGTATCCAATTTATGCAGATTTTTGTTAGGAACTTAAATTGTTTTAACAATGATCTTCGCAGGTACTGAAGTCAGTCATAATTAGTTAGTACATCGCAATTACTTAAAGACTGGTTTGGATTGATGTGAGAATAGAAGAGGACTGAAATTCAAGATTCTCCGAAACGGGAATTATCTAAGGATCGAATTGGCGTAAATATTCTTTGTGGTTCAGAGGTGTTCATTGCAATCAGGATACTAAGGATAATGGCTATTGGTTAAGATGGGATTAGATTGTATAAACTTACAATTTATGATGTTTTTTGAAAAAGTCAGGTAAGCATTGCATGCATGTACTTGAAGATGTCCATTTTAATCTTCCTAAGGGGGAAGAAAGCCAGTTTGATGTAGTCGGGATGGGTCTTAATGCGGTTGACTGGATTGTACAGTTGCCCTATTTTCCACAGCGCAACTCCAAGGTTCAGATTAAGGAGTTCAAGAGAATAGCGGGTGGACAGGTTGCCACGGCTATGGTTTTGTGTGGAAGGTATGGGTTGAGAACACGCTACATTGGAAGAGTTGGGGATGATGAAATAGGTGAGTTTTCCCTTCTCAGTCTGAAAAGTGAGCCCATAGACATTTCAATGGTAGAAGTGATTCCCGGTGCAAAAAGCCAGTATGCTGTTATTTTAGTAGATCCAGACGGTCAGAGAACGGTTCTCTGGGATCGAGATCCGAAACTGACTTACTCCAATGATGTAATCTCTTTCGAGTCTATTTCTGCAGGTAGAATTCTCCATTTAGATGGCCACGATGAAGAGGCGGCAATTCGTTGTGCTCAACATGCAAAAAATGCGGGAATTAAAGTGTGTCTGGATATTGACAAAGTGCAGCCAAAAACTGGGGAACTACTTTCCCTTATTGATTTTGCCTTACCTAGTGAAAACTTTGTGCACCAGTTCACGGGGAAATTGAATTGGAGACAGGCTCTTCTCGAGGTGGACAAATCTGTGTATGGTTTTACCGCTGTCACTCGGGATTTCCACGGATGTGCTGCTGTGTGGCAGGGTAAGATACACGAGGTTCCAAGTTTTTCAATTGACCCGATTGATGGAACTGGGGCAGGTGATGTTTTTCATGGTGCATTCATTTATGCTATTTGCCAGGAATGGAATCTCTGGAATTGTTTACGTTTTGCCAATGCAGCAGGAGCTTTGTCTTGCAGGTACGTGGGGTCCAGGACAGGAATTCCACATCTTCAGGAAATAGAGGAACTTCTGAATGGGCACTGAAAAAGATCCTTTGAGTTCGTGCTAATGTTTCATTATCTACACAATTTTCAACTTTTTCTATTCACAGGTAAAAGGTGAACTGGAATTATGAAAAGCCTGTAGGTAAAGGTAAATATGTTTTTAAAACCCCAAAAACTTCTTTTGCCATTTAGGTTGTTGTGAAACAGATAATCCTCTTAGTCATAATTTCATTCTCACCTTTGATTGTTTTTTCTGATCAGGCTAAATTCAGGGAGATAATTGAGCGTTTTATAGAGGCAGAGACCCGTCTCCAGGAAGAATTTCAGAACTATACGTATTCTAATAACATTCTCTTTCAGGAGTTGGATGATACAGGTAGAGTGGCCGGTGAACGTCTGGTGGAATACGATGTCTATTTTGACACTTCTGGAGAGCGTCAGGTTCGGAAAACTCGAGACCATGGGAGGTTGGATACGATTCGGGTGACTAAGGAAGATCTCGAGGATGCGGTTTATAGACAGCCCTTTGTACTTAGTCGAAAAACTGCTTCCTCGTATCAGATTGAGTATGTTGGAAGGGAATTGGTCGACGAATTGGACACTTATGTCTTTGATCTGAAGCCCAAAAAAAAGAAAAAAAAGCAGCGCTATTTTGAGGGTCGTATTTATGTTGACGAAGTGGATTTCCAGATCGTTATGACCAGAGGGAAGATCGTACCGGATTATAGAAACAACAAGTTTCCCGCTTTTGAAACAGTTCGGGCGGAAATCGAGAAAGGAATCTGGTTTCCAATATGGACAGGAGCTGATGACTATCTTAGGTTTGGTCGTAACCGTCGAGTTCGTATCAAACAGGTGATCACTTATGATCATTTTCAGCGTTTTGAAGTGGATACCAGTATTAAGTTTGATCCGGAAGAACCAGTTACTTCCAAATGAGGAGGGGGTTGCCTATCTGATTTGCCAGTAGTTTGTTGCTATTTGGACTGGTTCTTTGAGTCACTGGCATTTCTGAAGGGAGCCAGCTGAAGCTTTTCAGAGAGGATGTCTGTTTGATCCACTACAGAGGCTGCTGCTACTCCCATGCTTATGCATATGGCTTCGCTAATCTCTTCGTGGGTGGCACCATATTCGAGGGCTTTTTTAACATGTCCTTCTAGGCAGCCTGTACATTGAGAGCCTAAAGAAGCTGCTATGGCAATCAGTTCTTTGGTTTTACGGTTAATTTGGGAAGACTTATATGTTGCTTTGTAAAATTGGAAATAGATGCGCCGCATGCGTGGATCAACCATATTGTAGGATGGCCACTTTTTCTGCTTTTTCAAGTTTTCATGCGGGGGTTTTACCTTAGTAGTCATACAGTTTTTTTTGTTTTTTAAAAAGGTTTATTTTTCCATGTCTTTAGACGTATTCTGGGACCTAGGTTCTTTAGAAAGCATGGTGGATTAGGGGCAAAAAAGCAAGAAGTTCCGATTTATATATAACAATGTTAAGGTCAGCAACTTTCTCTGCAATAATTCGCGCCCCGGAACAGTCTAGACCACCTGATTTAGATATTTATGAGCCATGGGCTAATCCGTGGAATTGAGTGAGCGCAGATGTGTGGACGTTTTACTTTAACCAAAGTTGATCAACTCCCATCTTTTTTTGGATTGGATGAACAACCAGCAGTGAAAGCTCGCTACAACATTGCCCCGCGCCAGGATGTTTTAGTAGTTCTTCACAACAAACCTGGTATCGTAAAGTTTATGTGTTGGGGGTTCCCCCAAAATTTAACTGCTGGATCCCGTTGTTCCTTACTCATTAATGCCCGAGCCGAAACGGTGGATCGTAAAGTGACCTTTGGGTATCCTTTTCGAACCCAAAGGTGTTTGATCCCTGCAGATGGGTTTTATGAATGGAGTTCAGGTCACAGTTCTAGAAAACCGTTTTACTTTCACCTAGCTAACCGAGGGTTATTTGCCTTTGCGGGTCTCTGGAATGTTTTTGGTGACTCTAAGGGAGGGCAATTTAATGCCTGTACAATTATTACTACTCCGTCTAATGACTTGATTGGTGACATTCATGACCGAATGCCTGTCATCCTAGATCGATCAGTTTTTGAATTTTGGCTAAACAAGGATTCCAAGTATGATCTCCTGAAGTCTTTATTGAAACCCTATCCTTCGGATCCGATGGAAAGAGTTGCAGTGAGTTCAGAGGTCAATCGGATCAATTGCGATTCATCTAAATGTCTGAATCCACCAAAAGAAAATTTTCATAATCTGAGGTTCTTTAATTGATTTGAGGGTAAATTTGGAAACTAGAAAGAAGTCCCAAGACAGGAGATATTTTCGATAGAGGTTTAACTAGGGCAAGACCTGTTTAAATAGTTAAACCTTCTACCTAAACTATCGTGTATATAAAGGCATGTTAACTGCTTGGTTAAAGTCGAATGGCTTTCGATATGGAGAAATTATGAAGAATAAGACAATTCAATTGGTGTTGCTCATTAATCTAATACTATTTCTGATTCCATTGTCAGGCCAGGAGATAGAATCGAAAAATAAAATTGACTCAATTCGAAGTTGGAATATCCAAGTACCGGAATCTTATCTTGAAAGAATAGAAAAGACTGGCACTGTTTTAGAGCTTAGCCTCCGTGAATCCGTTAGAAAGGCCCTTTCCAATAATCTGGAAATTGCCATTGAAAACTTCAATGGCAATTTAAGTTACCAGCAAATCGTGAAGACTTCGGGCTTTTATGATCCCGGTCTCAGTTTCACAATGGGTTACAACGCAAGAGAAAATCCTACGACGAGTATATTGGATGGAGCAAGAGGTGGTGAGCTATCTGTTCTTTCCTCCAATGGGTTTTCTTTTGACACTAACCTCAATCAGAACGTGAAGGGTGGGGGAGCCTTGAGACTCCTTTGGAGCAATGGACGAAATTTCACCAACAGTTTTTTCTTTAATGTTAACCCCAGTTTCAATACTAACTTTGATGTCTCGTTCACACAACCACTATGGAGAGGATTTGGGCGGAATTCTGCTACCGAGAGACAATTAATAATTTCAAATCTCGATATCAAGATTAACGATGCTCAGTTTAAGCAACGGGTTGTAGAGATTATCCAAAGAGTTCAAAATCAGTACTGGGAACTAGTCTACGCAATTGAGAACTTTGAGACTCAGCGTAAATCATTGGGCTTGGCTGTAGTTCAAGACCGTAACAATCAGAAGCGAGTCGAGATTGGAGTGATGGCACCCATAGAAGTCACCAGTTCACAGGCAGAAATTGCCAGTCGAGAACAGTCTTTGATTCAGTCAGAGGTTCAGATAATTAATGCCCAAAATGAACTCAAGAGGTTACTTTCTCCGGACCCAATGGCATCTATCTGGGATTTGACCTTGATTCCAATTGACCGTCCGCAAATTCGGGATGTAACCATTAGTCTAAAAGAGGCAATTGGAATGTCGGTAGAAAATCGTCCTGAGTTAGAGCGAATTAGGCTGCAAATCGAACAAAATGGAGTCAATCGTCGTTTCTATAAGAAAGAGGGGAAACCCAAGGTTGATTTGAGAGCAAACTTTGGCAGTTTAGGAAACTCAGGTAGAGTGTTAAAGACTCTTTATATGGAAGACGGAATCTTTGGGATTCCAACCCAGACTCCTGATCTTGAGGACCCTCGTTATGGGAATTTTGGAACCGCTTGGAATCAAGCATTCGCTTTCGACTTTGTCAATTGGGGCTTGTATGTCGACGTTACGATTCCCTTACGAAATCGTTCTAATAAGTCTGATGTAACAACAACAAAAATTCGGGAAAACCAACTCAAAAATGAGATGAGAAATCAGAAGCAAATAATTGTTGTTGAAGTGCGTAATGCTTACGAAACAATTGCTACTCGGAAGAAAAGTTTAGAGGCAGCTCGGGCCGCTAGTCTATTAGCCCATGAGCAACTAAATGGGGAAAATAAAAGATTTGAGGCCGGACTGTCTACTAATTTTGAAATTCTACGTTTGCAGCGTGATTTAGCTGAAAGTCAGGTTCGGGAATTGCGCAATGAAGTAGACTATGAACTGGCGCTAGCCTCATTGCAAAAGGCTATCTACACCATTGTTAACGAAAATGATATCGTTCTTGCTAGACAAAATTGATCTTTATAAAGTGTTAGCTCTGCCTCTACGAGTTAGGATTGAGCAGGCATCGCCTTGAAGTTTTTTGAGATATTCGCTCTTCTAATCACGCTGTCCGCATTTTTCAGTTATCTGAATCACCGATATTTAAAATTACCTGTTGCCATAGGTTTAATGCTTCTCGCTATGGCCCTCTCTCTTATCGTGACAATACTCGGTTGGTTTGGATGGGGTGTGGATGAAATGATGCGAACCTTAGTGATTAGTATTGACTTCAATCAAACGCTAATGGAGGGATTGTTAGGTTTTCTCCTATTTGCAGGAGCCCTTCACATCAACCTAGAAAGTTTGCTGTCCAACAAGTGGACTATAGGGCTATTATCCAGTCTAGGGGTTATCGGTTCAACCTTGCTTGTGGGTACCCTGACTTCGTTAATAACCGGTGTTTTTGGAATTCCAATCAGTTACATCTACTGTTTGGTTTTTGGAGCTCTAATTTCTCCTACTGACCCTGTGGCAGTGCTTTCAATTCTGAAGTCGTCGGGGGCACCATCTGCATTGCAAGCGAAGATCAAGGGTGAATCTCTGTTCAATGATGGTGTAGGAGTGGTGGTCTTTTCTCTTTTACTCGACATTGCAATCCAAGGAAATTCTATTGAATTCATCGATGTTCTTATCTGGTTTTCCAGAGAAGCTCTGGGAGGCATTTTTCTTGGATTGGTCACAGGCTACCTAGCCTATCTTGTCCTTAAAAGCTTAGATAGTTATCAGGTAGAAGTTTTGGTGACCATTGCTCTGGTTGCGGGTGGATATGCTTTAGCTTTGAAGCTTCATACCTCAGGACCAATGTGCGTTGTGGTTGCGGGATTGATGATAGGAAATCATGGTCGTTTGATGGCTATGTCCCGTGTGACACGTGAACATCTGGACAACTTTTGGGAGCTAATTGACGAAATTATCAATGGAGTACTCTTTATCTTGATTGGTCTTGAAGTTCTCATTTTGTCTTTCACATACAGTCAAATTGTTTTGGTTTTGATGATCATTCCTATGGTTGTTGTTGTGAGATTTATCACCGTTGGTTTTCCGGTGTCATTGATGCGCTTGTTTCGGAGTTTTAGCCCAGGAGCCATTCGAATTCTTACTTGGGGAGGGATAAGAGGAGGAATATCGGTAGCCCTAGCTCTTTCGATGCCAGTCGGGCCCGAGCGAAATTTTATCCTACCTGTTGCCTATTGTGTGGTTGTATTTTCAATTGTTGTTCAGGGATTGAGTCTTGGCTGGCTTGTAAAAAAGGTGGAAAAGGAAAAGGTGTCCAACCCCTAGCATAACAAATGTTCGGTTTCCGTCTGAATTGGGTTGATTTTAATTTTTGGTCTCAAAACATCATCCATTAATTTGAAATTCACAGAGAAGTTTCGGTATCTTAACGAAGTATGAATGAATTCTCTCTCAAAACTTGGCTGCTTGTAGGAATTAGTTTTTACATTTATTCGGGGTCTACATCAATATCGGTTGCAGAAACCGTTACTAGATCCCAAGCTCAGCCAACACAGATTGTTACTTCGATTTCCTACAACGGGCAGGAGTTTCTATCTTCCTTCAACTCGGTGAAATCTAAAACCCGCTTGGTACTTGTTTTCTCTCCAACCTGAGGTCATTGTCTTCGGGGGGCCTCTGAAGTCAGACAAATTTTGCAAGAATTGATCGATTCGGAACTGAGAGTTTTTGTTCTCTGGTCTCCCATACTTCCAGGCGACAATCGTTTTGCTGCTGAGAAAGCAACGATTTATTTGAATGATCCTAGGGTTGAGCATTTTTGGGATCTCTGGAGTTTTGGGGTTAATCACTTTACCAAGAAGTGTAATTACCCAGAAAAAGAATTGGCCTGGGATATTTTTGTGCTTTATAGCCCTGGAACGGAATGGATATTGCCGGGTCCTGATC
>CAZMUJ010000077.1:0-20065 GCA_964569605.1 uncultured Acidobacteriota bacterium | reverse complement strand
AGAACAGCATGATCTAAGGCCACATCAATATCTTTATGCAGAAGCTGATTGGTAATGCGTGTCAGTCTTGTACTAAATAGAAAAACCTCAACATGTTTCCAGCCTCGAGAGAGAACATAGGAAAATTGGAGAAGAATACGTGAATAAGATTCCATTGACCCACTAACATCGCAAATCAATACTAGTGGTCTGTAACACACTTTTCTAGATTTCCATGTCAATAGGATTGGCCAACCCTCATACTTTAAACTGGCTCGAAATAGCTGTCTGAAATCCAAATCCCTTCCTCTTCTAGTAGCCACTTTTCGTCTAGTTTTACGGACTGGTGGAGACCAGGAAAACTTACGCATCAACCTTTTTACCTGCTTTAGTTCGGAAGCAGTTAACTTTGCAAAGTCTTTTTGACGCAGATGCTCCTGGAAACTATAGCGAATATGAGGACTTTTTAGATCAATCTCAGAGATATCTTCATTCTCCATAAAAGCCGATTCACTAGTTACCAGTTCGAGCATTTTCTTTTTTCTTGAGTAGGTGGTTGGCTGAAGAAGTTTTCCAAACTCGATATCCTTGTTTTCAAGAGAGGAACTCCAAAAATTATTAAAGGCTTGATGAAAAGTTTCTATGTCGGTCTTTTGATTGATCAATAGAGCGACAAGCGCCGACTTAACATCTGAACGGCAAATGAGTTCAATGTGAGTTAAGCCCTCTATTAACCTCAAAACCTGCCCAGTAGTTACAATAATTCCCTGATCCCTTAGTACAGAACAAAAGTTTAAGATATTTTCAAGTATATTGTCCGTATTAGGCATCTAAATAATTTATACAAAAGAGAACTTAATGTTTTCTTGGGTAACAAATAACACTTTTTTATTTCGGAGAAACCAATGTTTTTTTTAGGATTTTTCCAACCATTTCTCCCCTAACCAAATCCATATCATCCTGGTATTTCAAAATAAGGCCCAGAGTTTCATCCGTTGTGTCCTGTGTAATTGAGAGTTGTTTCAAGGTAACCAAAGCTTTTACCCAGTCAAGAGTCTCTGCTATTCCAGGAACTTTGAAAATCTCTTGCTTACGTAGTTCTTGTACAAAACGAACAGCTTGAGACGCTAATTTTTGAGATGCACTTGGACAATGTGCTCTGACAATCGCAAGTTCTTTTTCGAAACTGGGATAGTCTATCCAATGATAAAGACAACGTCTTTTGAGAGCATCATGTACTTCGCGTGTACGATTTGAAGTAACAATGACAATCGGAGGATTTTGGGCTTGGATTGTCCCCATCTCAGGAATACTGATCTGAAAGTCTGACAACAATTCAAGCAAATAGGCTTCAAACTCTTCATCCGCACGATCAAGCTCATCAATCAGTAATACCGGTGCTTGATCTTCTTTATGATCGATAGCTTCCAAAAGTGGTCGCTTGAGAAGAAAACGTGAACTAAAAAGGTCAGGAGCTCGACCAAGCGATTTAGAATTCTCAGATGTTGCTTCCAAAAGCCGGATTTCAAGCATTTGATAACTATAATTCCATTCATAAACAGCGCTACTAATATCTAAGCCTTCATAACACTGAAGCCGAATTAGTCTGCACCCCAACAGGCCAGCAAGAACCTTGGCAACTTCAGTTTTTCCAACTCCAGCTTCCCCTTCCAGAAAAAGCGGTTTGTGTAACCGAAGACAAAGAAAAAGTGCAATACCAAGAGCCCTATCTGCCACATAATTATGCTCCTTTAACCCTTTTAGAATTTGATTAATTGATAATTCTTGCACGGCTAAACCTCTCTCAAAATATACACTTCCATTGTTTCTCTCTTATTACCCATTGGGGTCTGTAAAGAGTTGCTTGCAACAGAGAAGCTAAATCGATGTTAGGGATCTAAGTAGAAAAAGAATGATGAAATGAGACCACCTAACTCCCAAGAAAAAGCATTGAATTAATAGAAGCAGGCACCTAAAACCCCACGGCTATGCAGTGCTAACTCCTAGCGTTGTCTCGGGCCTTCTTAAGAGCCCTTTTCCCATAAACATGAGCCAGGTGTACTCTATAGGGTGCAGAGGCGTAGATATCACCCATTGGATCTGCAACAGAAAGGTTCTCATCCACAGCGCGATCAATTTCATTGTCACTAAGAAAAGTGCCAGAAAGTGCATTTCCAAGAGCACTAATTTCGACTGGGGTAGAGGCAACTCCGTTGAATGCTAAGCCTGCAACTTGGCATTTCCCATTATCACTAAGCTCAACTTGGGCTGCTGCCCCACAAACCGCATATCCAGAAGCAGGATGCTCGAACTTTAGGTAGCAAGAGCCCGATTTCCTAGTAGGAATCTGGATTTTAATTGATGTGAGAATCTCATTTTCTCTTAGATCACTACTTAGAAGATCAACGAAGAAATCACTTGCCTCAACAGTCCTGGATCCGTTAGGTCCGCATACTGTAAGTGTGGCATTTAAAACCTGTATAACAGCAGGAGGATCTGAGCCAGGATCGCTATGAGCAAGATTCCCTCCTATAGTTCCTTTATTGCGAACTGCTGGGTCTGCAATCTGAGAAGCAGCTTCAGAAAGAAGGGGACATACTCTCTGAAGCAATTCATTGCTAGCCAACTCGGAATGAGTGGTCAAAGCACCCACTCTCAGGGATTCACCTTCCATCTCAACGCCTCTTAAATCGGACAAATGACCAATGTCAATTAATACCGGTGGCTGTGCAAGACGCAACTTCATCATAGGAATCAGGCTGTGTCCACCCGCTAGAAACTTAGCTCCTGGATGAACCCCCATCAAATCGATAGCCTCGGCTAAACTACTTGCTCGAAAATATTCAAAACGGGCCGGATACATGTCAAGACCTCCCCTGAACTTGTATTGCATGCCAAATTTTTTCTGGGGTCAAAGGCATATCTAGATGATGGATTCCAAAAGGCTTTAAAGCATCGATAACAGCATTGGCAACGGCCACAGGAGAAGCAATCGCTCCAGCCTCTCCACATCCCTTAACTCCCAGAGGGTTGTGTGGACAAGGGGTAACAGTCCTGTCAAGACTGAAGGAGAGAAGCTGATGGGCCTTGGGAACTGCATAGTCCAGAAACTCACCTGACACAAGCTGTCCATTCTCATCGTAGATGGCCTCCTCAAGAAGACACTGTCCAATACCATGAGCAATCCCACCATGTAACTGTCCATCCACAATCATTGGGTTTATAACATTTCCAACATCGTCAACAGCTGTGTAACTTATCAGCTTAACTTTTCCCGTTTCAGGATCAACTTCTACAACTGCAACATGGCTACCAAAAGGATAGGTGAAATTCGCTGGGTCATAAAATGTAGTTGCTCGTAGTCCAGGTTCTACACCTTCGGGAAGATTGTGAGCAAGATGAGCCTGAAGAGCAATATCTTCAATCGTATGAGCTTTGTCAGGAACACCTTTAACGGAATACTTTCCATTCTCAAAAATCACATCCTTCTCAGCAGCCTCTAGAAGATGTGCCGCAATTATTCTACCCTTTGCGATAATCTTATCTGCCGAACCGGCAAGAGCACTCCCTCCAACTGCAGCACTTCGACTTCCATAGGTACCCCAACCAAAAGCTACCTGGTTGGTATCTCCATGGATTACTTCGACATTGTCAACATCAATACCAAATCGATCAGCGACGATCTGAGAAAACGTTGTATGGTGACCCTGCCCATGAGCTGAGGATCCTGTATAAACAGTAACGGTTCCAGTGGGATGAAAACGTATTTCACCACTTTCCCATTGACCGGCCTGAGCCCCAAGGGAACCTACCACCGCCGATGGTGCAAGACCACAGGCTTCAATATAGGTGGATAATCCTATCCCCAGCAATTTCCCCTCTTCCTTAATTCTATTAGCCTGTTCTTGCCGGATTTGAGAATAACCAACCATCTCAAGGACCTTGTCTAGTGCAGGTTCATAATTCCCACTATCATACTGAAGTGCCACTTGAGTCTGATAAGGAAAGGCATCAGGCTTGATAAAATTCAGACGGCGAAACTCTGCAGGATCAATTCCAATTTTATTAGCAGCCAGGTCCATAAGCCGCTCAACAATATAGGTGGCCTCTGGCCGCCCAGCTCCACGAAGTGCATCAACAGGAGCCGTCGTCGTAAATGTTCCGATTGTTTCCACGTGAATTGCTGGAATGTCATATTCACCAGATAGCAATGTTCCGTAAAGATAAGTTGGAACCGCAGGAGCAAAAGTTGAAAGATAAGCTCCCATGTTGGCATAGGTCTTCACACGAAGTCCCGTAATAAGACCCTCAGAGTCAACAGCCAAAGCTGCCTCAGAAACATGATCTCGACCATGAGCATCTGTCAGACTCGATTCAGAGCGGGTAGCAGTCCATTTCACAGGGCGGTTCAACTGGATGGAACACCAAGCAGTAATCGCTTCATCAGCATAATGGTGGATTTTACTTCCAAAACCACCTCCAACTTCAGGAGCAATAACCCGTATCTTATGTTCGGGAAGCCCCAAAGAGGCCAGAGACATAAGCAGACGATGAAGATGAGGATTCTGTGACGTCATGGTAATGGTTAATTCTCCATTCGAATCGTCAAATTCTGCTAAAACACATCGAGGCTCAATCGCGAATGGAATCAATCGGTTATTACGACTACTGAACTCAACTACATTAGCTGCATGGGCAAAAGCGGATTCAGTTGCTTCCCTATCTCCTAACTCCCAATCAAAAGCAATATTGCCAGGGGCTTCTTTATGAATCTGTACAGCCCCTTCTTCTACAGTAGTTTTTGGATTCACCGAAGCAGGCAGAGCATCGTAATCCACATACACAAGGTCAACAGCATCACGAGCAGCATATCTGTTTTCTGCAACAACTACAGCCACGGCATCTCCAACATATCGAACTGTATCTCTCGCCAGCATCGGATGTTCAGGCGTCTTTATCTCAGGTAAAAGCCAACCTACCGGTATAGAGCCTACCGTTCCGCTATCCGTAACTTCTTGGTGTGTAAACACCGCAAGCACTCCATCAGCTTCTGCTGCTGCACTAGTGTCTATCGAACTGATTTTTGCGTGTGCATATGGGCTACGCACAATGGCGGCGAAGGCCATATTAGGACGTTTTAGGTCGTCACTATACTTGCCTTTCCCTGTGATTAAAGCGGGATCTTCTCGTCGTCGAATTGAGGAACCTAAAACACCTGCCATCAGGATCCTCCTTCTTGACTAGCTGCCATTACCTGACTAGCCGATTGAATTGCCTTCACAATATTGTGATAGCCCGTACAACGGCAGATATTTCCTTTCAAACCCTTACGAATTTCATCTTCATTAGGTCTAGGGTTGACTGTCAGTAGATCTACTGCTGCAAGAATCATTCCTGGGGTGCAATAACCACACTGCAGACCATGGTTATCCCAATAACACTGCTGCAAAGGATGTAGTCCTTTGTCTCCAGCTAAGCCTTCGATAGTGGTTATTGAGCATCCCTCAACCTGAACAGCTAATTGAGTACAGGATCTGACTGCCTTCCCATCCACCAAGATGGTACAAGCTCCACAGAGGCTAGTTTCACAACCAATATTGGTTCCAGTAAGATCCAACTCCTCTCTAAGAAAGTGAACAAGCAACGTTCTTGGCTCCACTTTCCTATCTACGGGTTGACCATTGACAACCATGGAAACAATCATGATTCTCTCCCTATCTTAAGTTACTGAGTCGACATTCTATTTCTACAAATAATGTGAAGAAATAGGATACCAGCATTGAGGTCTTAATTGACAATACACATTCAAGGAAAACTAGTATTTAATATTTACTAACGCATAACCATTGATTTTAACATTACAAAGTAATTCATATTTTGAGGAACAAGTGTTAGACAATATTGACTGAAATTTCTTTTCACTTCATGGAACAAACAATTAAACTTTGGGATAAAGGAGGTGAAACTATAATTTTAAACTCTGCTTAATTTCTTAGACTAATAATGGGCCAACTACGTTCCATAGCTTCCTTCCGCAATTTATCATCCGGATCGACAGCAACAGGATGTTGCACCAAACACAGAAGAGGAAGATCATTGTGGCTATCAGTATAAAACCAAACCTCTCGTGCTTTAATTGAATTCACTCTCTTCCATTCCTTGAATCTCGTAACCTTCCCTTCCTGAAAACTGGGAGTGCCTAATACACGTCCCGTAAAGCACCCGTCAATAATCTCTAGGTCCACAGCAATTAACTCAGACACACCAAATATCCTTGCAATTGGTTGGGTAATAAAATGATTCGTAGCAGTAATTATTAGGGTCGTGTGACCATCGTCCTGATGTCTGCGTACCAATTCTAATCCCTCAGAAAGCACTACAGGTTGGATAGATTCCTGAAGAAAAGACTTCCGCAAGGCCCTCAATTTATCAAGAGGGACAGATACAAGTGCCTGAAGCTGGGATTGAAGTGCTGCCTCTAAATCAAGAACTCCCGCTAGGTACTCTCGATAGGACCGTGCTATTTCGTTTAAAAAGTTTTCTTCTAGGATTCCCCTAGATACTAGATACTCGGCCCATAAAATCTCACTGTCTCCCTTAATCAGAGTATTGTCCAGATCAAAAATAGCAATCTTCTCTTCCTTTAGATTCATTAATTTAGAAGAGTTCCTTTAGTAACCCCTTGGCACCCAATTGGTCTTGCATGAAGCCTTTTCACATAAAACTTATTGAACTTTATTTTTTAGCTAACTCACCTGATCTACTTTCCATAAAGCAAATAACATGTTCTACATTCCTCAGGGTATTTCCCCATTTCGAATCCCCGACGAAAGTTAAGAAAACTATTAGAGTCCCAGATTTCTAGAAAGCTCTGTTCACGAATATCCCCAAAAAAAAGAGAAGAAGGAGGGTATTGAACATTTTCAAAATAGTTGGAAACGGTATGCCCAAAAAAACAACAGGGTGCTACCCTGCCTTCATGGGAAAAATAGACAGCCTCTAATGGAGCAGCCAAACAGTG
Organism: uncultured Acidobacteriota bacterium; assembly: GCA_964569605.1. Classification (GTDB taxonomy): domain Bacteria; phylum Acidobacteriota; class UBA6911; order RPQK01; family CBDAPI01; genus CBDAPI01. Next base: position 13,065 of record CAZMUJ010000077.1, on the reverse strand, counting down.
TCTTGGTATCATTTGTGAATCCATGGGAAACTCCGAGTGTATGAGAACCTCCATATCTGCTTTTTCAGCATCCTTTCTTACCTGATCCATACAATTTTCTACGTTTGCCATAATCTGCCTGCTGCCTTGGTGAGAAGAGAGAGCATGTTTGAGATAACTACGTGACCAGTCCTCCTCAGTGGAAACAACGTTAAGATGCTTTAGATGAATGACTTTCGCTCCAACATTTGATGCCCATGAAACCAACATGGGTAATTCTCTTGCGTTAGCCTCCTGAATTGTAAATGCCACTCCAAGCTGAAGATCGCTACTATTTCTTTCGATTTGCATTGAAAGATCTTTCAGATTTGCAGTAACTCGTTCAAAGCTCGCACCAGGTCTAATAGCTTCAAATGTTTGGGCCTGCACTCCATCAATCGAAACCGTTAGTCGGTTCATCCCGGCCTTAATCATTTTCAAATTATTTCTAGAATTTAGAATAGTCCCGTTTGAAGTCATGGTAACAACACAACCTTGATCATGCGCTTTACAAATCATTTCGAAAATATGAGGATGGAGCATTGGTTCTCCCCAACCCGTGAAATCCACCGTATGGGCTAGATGAAAGGATTCTTCAATTCGAGAATAGGTTTCCAAAGACATATCCAAATGTGGATCAACACTGGAGAAACGAGGACACATCTCACACAAAAGATTACATCTAAAGGTTGGTTCTAGATTAAAAGCAAGAGATTTTGGAGCTGTCATAAGCAATTATATTCTTAAATCTCTACTACAAGATCTTTAGACACAAAATACGTTAGTTATCTTTACGACACTTCCACATCATAATTTAGGGCTCTGAGTAAACCAACCTGAAACATATAATTTACCGTAGGTTATCTGTAAATAATGTTGTTATCCCGCTCCTATGAAAAAATAAACCTTTTATATATTTGGTTAAAGCTAACAATTAAAATCAAAAAGACCGATACTTGACTCATAGACTAACCTCCCACATTCTGGTGAAAATGGAGGAGCCACTGTAATGAAATCTAATTTTCTTGCACAAAAGACCCTGCACCAATTCTGGAAACGGGCGCCAATGTTTGATCGCGAGAACCGTTTCTTTACTGAAGATTTTGAAGATTTAAAAAAATCAAGTTACCTTACCTTAGCTGTGCCCATCGAGCTAGGCGGACAGGGACTAAATTTATCCGAAGTTTGTCAGGAACAACGTGTGCTCGCATACTATTCTGCTCCAACTGCGCTGGCTATTAATATGCATCTCTACTGGACAGGGGTTGCTGCGGATCTGTGGCGCTCTGGAGACAAATCCTTACAATGGGTACTGGAAAAGACAATAGAGGGAGAGGTCTTTGCAGCTGGACATGCCGAATCGGGAAACGATATTCCAGTTCTCCATTCCACGACTAAAGCCTGTAGGGTTGAGAGTGGCTACACTTTCAACGGGAAAAAATCCTTTGGAAGTCTAACTCCCGTATGGACCTATCTTGGAATTAATGGGATTGATTTAAGTAATCCTAATTCTCCCAGAATTGTGCACGCCTTCATGCCTAGAGGAACAAAGGGGAGTTACATACAGGAAACCTGGAATGTTATGGGCATGCGAGCTACAACAAGTGAGGATACTGTTTTGAAAGATGTTTTCTTGCAGGACGATTTTATCGCCCGAGTGGTGCCTCCCGGAGCTGCGGGAGTAGATATGTTTGTTCTCGGTATATTTTCCTGGGCACTTCTTGGTTTTGGCAACATATACTATGGTCTGGCAAAACGTGCATTTGACTTTACAGTGAATTCGATTAGAGACAAGCAATCAGTTGGAATCTCAAGAACCATGGCTCACCATGCTGGTATCCAGCACTTGATTGCTGAAATGGCAATTCAATTAGAATCCATCGAACCTCATCTAGATAGAATCAGCAGCGATTGGTCCAAGGGTGTCGAACATGGTGTCTTCTGGCCTTTAAAAATTGTATCCGCCAAATATCAAGCGGTAGAGGGGGCTTGGCGGGTTGTTGACCAAGCTCTCGATGTCATGGGTGGATTTGGCATTTTCAAGGAAGCTGGTTTCGAGCGATTGTTTCGGGACGCACGCCTAGGCAGAATGCACCCAGCTAACAGCATGCTAACGCATGAATTCGTAGCCAAGACTGTTCTAGGAATTGATTTCGATGAGAAGCCGAGGTGGGGATGAGGTGAGAGTTCAAGAAACCGATTGTGTATTGTAGGGTGGACATCAATGCAGGTATCCATTGTAATTCCCGCTTTTAACGAGCGCCAGAGAATCTCCAGAACTCTTCATGAATTAGTCGCATACTTTACGTCCACCACAAGATCCTTTGAACTTATTGTTGTAGACGACGGTAGCCAAGATTCTACTTCTTCTCTTGTTTCTGCTCTTAAGGAACCAACAATCCGTCTTTTCCAGACAGAGACAAACAAGGGTAAAGGATCAGCTCTTAGAAAAGGTATTGAGGCTGCTCGTGGAGAACTAGTTTTCCTTGTAGACGCTGATCTTCCTTATTCGACAAAAGCGTTTGACACTTCTCTTCCCTTGCTCAATGCAGGAGCCGATGCTGTTATAGGAGCCCGCAATCTTCCTGGCTCCCAACTAGATAATTCCTATCCCCTCCAACGAATTTGGATGGGAAAGTGCTTTTCATACATAGTCAATCACGTTCTCCCACTCGATATTTTTGACACCCAATGTGGATTCAAGGGCTTTCGGACTTCTATCCTGAAAAAAGCCGCTCTATTTACCAGTCGAAGAGACTACACCTTTGATATTGAACTACTACTAATCCTGAAACGATGGAACTCTAAGATTGAAAGGATTCCTGTCCATCTTGTCCATCATCATGGCTCGAAGATAAGAACGATACGAGACTCAGCTGCAATGTTGAAATCACTACTCCAAATCCGGAGGAATCTTGGTAGAAGCCTATATCCAAAAAGTCCTCCGATTCAAACCATGCAATCAATTTCTTGTCCTCTTTGTGGAGCGAGTAAGGTCCTTCCTATAACAGGAAATAACATCCACCGATTCTGTAGATGCCAAAGTTGTCAGACTTTTATTCAGACCCCACGTCTATCTAAACAGTCCCTTGATAAGCAGTATCACCGGGGATACTTTAAGTCAGAAAATGTAATGTCGGGATATCTTAATTACTCTCACAGACAAGATTTGAAAAAGAAAACCGCGGAGTGGCAGTGGAGTCAGATCAGAAACTCAACTAAAAGTCTGCGACTCAACCGACTTCTGGATGTCGGCTGTGGCATAAGCCAACTTTTAGAACTTGGACTTAGTAAAGGGCGTGAATGCTGGGGGGTAGATCTTGTTCACCTTAAATTGGACCCCCAAATTCAATTTCGTGCAGGTAGTTTTCTGGAGGTGGATCTCCCAGAAGATTTTTTTGACTTGATTGTCTTCAACGATTCCTTTGAACACTTCCCTGATCCCGTAGAGGTTTTAAATAGATGTCGAACTTTACTACGTTCTGGTGGCCTCTTAATTATAAATATGCCTGACCCTAATTCCTGGATTGCTCGTCTGTCAGGAACATCTTGGATTTCATTTAAACAAGAACATTTACTACTCTACCCTCGCGCTGCCAGCCGTAAACTCTTCAAGTACTGTTCCTTCCTCTTCGTCCGCCGTTTCTCTAGCTGGCAATCCGTGGACTGGAAATATCTCAAGCCAAGATTACAACGAGTTTCCCCTACCACCTCGTTTGTCTTTGCTTTGTTTCTAAAGCTGATGCCAATCCGTTCATTCTGGGTTCCTACCAGTGGATCAACTTGGGTCCTACAGGCTCCCTAAATCTTCACAGAATCAACTTTTAGCACGAACAAGCTTATAGGATCAGATCAGCATAGACCGGTGCATGATCGGAAGCTATCATACCTTCTTTTTTTTTCCGGTATTCACGATCAATGGTGACATGTTCAACCCCGTTTAACACTGATTTAGTGCCAAGTAAAAAATCGATACGTAGACCATGATTTCGGTGAAAGGAACCCGCCCGGTAATCCCACCAGGTAAAGCTTTTCTGATCAGGGTAAATTTCTCTAAAAAGGTCTACTAGGCCCCAACTTAAAAGTTCATTAAAGAGTTTTCTTTCCTCTTTACTATGAAAGATTTGACCCTCTAACAGTTCTTCGTTAAAGCTATCAAGAAAGGCGGGACAAATATTGAAATCACCACAAAGTATAAGCGGTTCGGTGGGACTGTGACGATCTTTTAAATAGGTTAATAGGGCACAGATCCAGGAAAGTTTTCGGCGATAATCTAGGTGTCCAATGTGTTTCCCATTTGGACAGTAAATTGTAATAAAAGTTAACTTTCCGATGCGAGCTTCTATAAACCGTGCGCCCATTTCTTTCTGACCTGGTAGTCCTTTCTGTTGGGTTTGGGGTTCACACCGACTCAAAATAGCGACACCATTCCATGCTTTCTGAGCCTCTACAACTGACCAATATCCTTCTTCTTTGAAAACTGAATAGGGGAATTTCCCCTCATCGACTTTCAATTCTTGGAAACCAACTATGTCAGGCTTCCGTAATCTTAACCAGTGACGTATGAAACCCAGCCGCGCTCTCAATCCATTGATGTTCCAAGTAGCGATTCTCATCATTTAAACAAGAATCCCCTTCATTTTAGTCCTCACCTAACCTCCGAAGAAATAGTTTCCTCCATCGTATCTTGTAAGGTCCTTTGCCCTTGGGAATACTGTGGACCTGTAGTCCAATAAACCCTGACTGGAAGGACTTTTCGTCAACCAGATCAGCCACCTGAACACCATTGATCCAGGTTTGAATATGAGCTCCCTGCGCCTTGATATGAAACTGGTTCCATTCCTCGTTCTTTAACAAATCCTGACGGTCCCGATTTTGACTAAGCCAACCTCTACCAGTTGCTTCAGAATAAACATAACCAGAACTCCCTTCCGGCATAGCATTGATTTCTATCTGAGGTCCGTGTACTCGAAAGTTTTGATAGTCAGATCTACTTCGAGATCTTATCTGGACTCCAGAATTGAGCTCATAATCAACCATTACATCGAATTTTAGTTCAAAGTTTTTGAAATCCTCCTTTGTGCAGAGAAAGGAATTAGGGCTATCCGCGCTGGTCCTTCCTACAATGGCGCCCTCATCAACATCAACCGTATAGGTAGCATGACCGTTTCTCTGGATCCATCCCTTCAGGTCATGTCCATTAAAGAGCGAAAGCCAAACTCCTTGATGGTCCTTGGAAAGATTCCGATAGGCTGCATATTTATCGTTCAATAGCTCTTCATTCTTTGTTGGTATAGTCACCTTACCAGTGGCAGCCCACTCCGTCCCACGTTGCAATGTGATCTGAAAACCAAGACCACTCATGGCTTCTCTATTGTGGCCAAGAACAGAATGAAAGACCCGTCCTTTTCCGTAGTTAATTGTCATTAAAACAGGTTCATGCTCCCCGCTTCCTCCTGTCGACTTCTGAGAATAAGCACTGCCCAAAACCTCAAGTTGCTTGGCTGGTCCTCTCAGTCGATCATAAAGCTCATCTCTGGAATGCATCCAGAAATAGGGTATTCCTTTCATAATAGGATGATTAGGATTACGAGACATTATGAGAAATTCATGGCGAACACCGTGACTCCCAGTAGGTCCCGAAGACTTTATGGAAACGAATTCTTTATCTCTGATACGGAGGTAAGAACCGTTCTTTTCGGTTCTTCCGTTCCAACCTCCCAATCCGATGATTTCATTATATCCTTGCCAATTTGGAAAAGCATTGTTAGCAGCGTGTACAGTCACAAAACCACCACCCTCACGTACGAACGCCTCAAATCTATTTTTCGTGTCCTTCGACCACGGTAAACCGTTGTAATTAGAAAGAAGAACATCATAGAGAGAAAAATCTGGATTGAATTTCTGATCTTTCATTACTGTGACTACATTAACCTCAAAGTAGGGAAGTAATAACTCCTTGATTACCAAAGTAGTTTCACCCCAATTGTGAGGATTATCTCCATCAATTATGAGGACAGTCGGCTTTGACTGTGGCGATGCCGTTAAACTTTCTCCTAACGGAATTAATACAAAGAAAATTAATAAGAGAACCGAGAGTTTCACCATCTAAGTACCTTTTCAAAAAATAATGTGAGGACTTTCTACTCTAGAAGAAACCTAAACTAAGAGAACCAATTTAAAAAACATTAAGTTCTACCTGAAAAATAGCTTAAAAAGTCTACTTAACTTTTCTCAGGATTTTTTAAGCATTACAAAATCTCGCATAGCCGCTATGGTCGAAAAATTTTTAAGAAGCATTTCATGGGGCTCAATCTGAATTCCAAAATTTGTCTCTAGAAATTTAATCAGAATTAATACTCCCATTGAATCTACAATACCTCCTCGAAACAGTTCTGTATTCTCAGAAATCCTAGAAATATCGGAAACCTGAAATCTGTCTTGAATAAATAAAGTAATTTCCTCAACAATGAATTCAGCACTCGTATTTCCATGCATCTTATGTGCCACCTAGTTTACGGCCAGTAACAACGCTATTGGTATTTAGTAGCGACAAATCACAGTGTTCTATTTCTAGAAATCCCGCCTCACTCATCCATTCAAGTGTTTGTTCTACGGTGTGATTTTCTCCCAAAGAGGACCCTGTCAACATAATCAGATCCAGAATGGCAGGCCATCGTCGACCCAAACCATTCGTTCCTAAAAATTGAGCTTGGATAACTAGCTTTCCTGAATTGTTCACGACTGGGAACAGACGCTTTATCAATTCTTGACTAGCCTTATGTCCGAGCATGTGCAGAGTATTGGAAATGAGCACTGTATCGTATTGACCTGGAATATCATCTTCAATCAGGTTCAGAGGAAGATACTCAATAGGGTTAGGAATATCTCTCCACCTAGATAAGCCTTCTGTCTCCTCGAGAACAGAAGGGAAATCCAATAGTACAAGTTTTAACTTAGGATTTTTTAAAGCCAAATAATAAGAATAAGTTCCCGGGCCACATCCTACATCGAGTAAAGATTTCGAACCAGCTAGGTTCAGGTAATCTGCTAACTCTCTCCCACGTAAACGTGCATAAGTTTCCATAGCTCGACTGAAACTGTTAGCTACTTCAGGAGTCTCTTGAAGTTCTTCAGTTAAATCAAATACAGGCCCCTTATTGACCCAGATGGATTGGTCAAGCTTTGCAAATACGGTGTAAAGATGGTCAAGGAATCTGATCCAGTCTGCTAGATAACTCTCAGTAATAGTCTCTACCATCACATTTTTAGCTGGCTTAGAAAGAGAAAAACTTTTTCCATCCCCACTATCTAAAATCCCCATAGTGACGGCAGCACGAAGAAGACGACCTAATTTCTGTCCGTCAGCCCCCGTCTTTTTAGAAAGTTCGCCAATTGATCTCTCTTCTAAACCAATTTCCTCAAACATTCCTAGGCGGAGTAAGGCAAATATGACGGAAGACTCAAAAAAGCCCTCCACCTTAGAAAGTATCTCTATCTGATCACGAATGGCTGTTCTTCTATCTACTTTCAAAACGGAATTTGTACTGCTTTGGTAAGAAAGCACTAGGTTATCAGACCTATTTGTGAGGGCCAAGTAGATAGATCCTAGTTGAGTAGAAGCTATGGTATTAGCTAACATGCCAACATGGAACTGAGATTTAAACATCTTCCCAGCCGACTCTATTTTTTTGGACTTCTTGCAGCTCTCGCAACACTTCCCCGTAAAACAGCTTACAAGATTGCAAGAAAATTGGGTCACAAGCTAGAAGAATCCCATCCAAACACCCGTGAGAAAATTCTCCAAAATCTTAGGCTTGTACTCTCTAAAGAAAAACAAATGGACATTGAAAAGTTGGCCAGAAGCTATTTTGAACAGGTCGCCTGCGAAGATCTTGACGCCTACTACTATCCTTTTTGGAACCGAAATAATTTAGCTAATTACTTTGAAATTTCTGACCTCAATCATTTAGATCGTGCACTCGAACATGGAAGGGGAGCCATCTTGTTAACAGGTCATATTGGAACAGTTTGTGCCGGAATGGTTGCACTTGGGATTCTCGGTTACCCAATTCGTCACGTTGCACGTGATTACATGTCAGATACTACGATCGAACCAATGTTTCGTAAATTCGCTCTGATTAAACTTCGGTGGATGGAGTCTAAAATGGGATTTCCTTTAATTTATGCTCACAGTGGCAACAATTTAAATTTGGCTGCAGCTGTCTTAAATATCAAGCGTTCCCTGGCTAAAAACCAGCTCGTCTCTATGGCTCTGGACGTTAATCCTTTGTGGGTATCAGATTCTGTTCCAGTTACTTTTTTAGAAAAAAAATGTCGCTTGACCTCTAGTCTCGTTCAACTGGCTCATGAATGCCAATGTCCAATAATTCCCTATTTTAGCCTTCGTCATCCAGAAACATTCTTCCGTCATCGAATAGAAGTACGTCCTCAGATCAACTTGTGCGGAAACCTAGCTCATGATGTTCAGAGTTGTGTGGATGAGTTAGAGAGTGTTATCCGACGCTACCCTTCCCAATGGTTTAGCTGGGATTCTCTCGTACATTTCGAAAATCTAATCTCAAAATGATTAGGACTAAATGACTAAACAAAGTTTAGGAACTTGACTCTAGAGCCCGAGAACCCTAGCAAAGATAAGTGGTGCCACAATAGTAGCGTCGGATTCGATCATAAACCTAGGAGTATCAACACCTAATTTCCCCCAACTGATCTTTTCATTGGGAACTGCCCCAGAATAAGAACCGTAACTAGTTGTGGAATCCGAAATCTGGCAAAAATAGCTCCACATGGGTGTACTCTTCCGTTTTAAGTCCTCCCTCAGCAAGGGAACCACACAGATGGGAAAATCCCCAGCAATTCCACCACCAATTTGAAAAAGTCCCATGTTAGCTTCAGAACTCTCTCTTTCGTACCAGTCCGCAAATTTCATCATATATTCAATTCCTGACTTCACGGATTTGTGACTTACTTTCCCCTCCATAGAATACGCTGCAAACATATTGCCCAGCGTCGAATCTTCCCAACCGGGCACAAGCATAGGAAGGTCTTTTTCACAAGCGGCAAGAACCCAGGAATCAGCGGGATCAATCTCGTATAAGTGATCTAGTTTTCCCTTACGAATTACAGCGTAAAGAAACTCGTGCGGAAAATATCTTCTACCATTTTTACAAGCTTTTTTCCACTGTACTAAAACTTCTTCTCCCAACCTACCTAGAGCACTTTCTAAATGGATACAAGTATCCGTAACTCGGCTTAATCGATGGTTTGATAGTCTGAGTTCATCTTCGGAGGTTAGCTCCCTATAATCGGGGATTCTTTGATAATTGCTGTGAGCTAAAAGATTAAACATATCCTCTTCTAGATTGGCTCCAGTACAAGAGATGTAGTGGACCTTTTCACCCCGAATCATTTCGGCTAAGCAACGTCCCAGCTCTGCTGTACTCATAGCACCAGCTAAAGTGATTATCATACGTCCACCTGAATGCAATAGCTTTTGATAACCCTTAGCAGCATCCACTAAAGCTGCAGCATTGAAATGTTGAAAATATTTTTCCAAAAAATCACTTATTGGTCGCTTACTCATAAGCTTCCTCTGTACATCTTAGTTACCACTCGAAGACTCCATCAGGTTTCGCATCATTCGAAACGACGCGTTGAAGGTTACAAATTAGTAGAACGTGGAAAATAAAATCCATGCTACTGCGACGCAAGGGTTGCACATGACAACCTATATAGTAGCCGGGCCCCAGTGTATGCATCCGAAAGGTCGGTCCCTGGAGTAACTTCGCTGAGATCAAACGCTACAATAGTACGTCCACTCGCAACGATTTCATCAATCAAGAATAGGGCTTCTTCGAACATCAATCCTCCAGGTATTGGAGTTCCACTACTTGGACACTGAGACATATCTAGTCCATCTATATCAAAACTGATGTAAACAACCTCTGGTAGATTTTCGATGATTTCCTTACAAAGATCCCTCCAAGAGGCTCCTAGAAAACGACGACGCCACAGAGTCCGACCTTCAAACAAATGAACCCGATCTCGGTTACCTACAACCATTTCTATTTCCTTGCTGCTACAATCTCGAATACCAACCTGGACTAGTTTCTTAAGACTTTCGCAGTTCAGAGCGTTGAACATAATAGAAGCGTGGGAAAAGGAAAATCCCTGATAACTTTTTCTCAAGTCCAAGTGCGCATCAATCTGCAGAATTCCAAATTCATGAACATGATCTGAAACGGCTTGAATCAAGCCAAGAGCACAGCTGTGATCACCACCTAATACAGCTGGAACCTTGCCTTGTTCTATTAGCTCTGCCGACTGGCTCTTAACCCAATCCACCATTTTCGCACAACCATGATTGACATCTTTTCGAGCCTGTTCCAATTTCTCACTCCAACGGAGATTAGTACACTCCAGCATCAACGGTTCAGCCAGAAGACGGAGTCGAATTCCCTCCTGCTTAAGATCTTCCAAAACTGGAAGCATCACGATTCCTCTTTTCCAAATAGTCGAATAAAGATCATCATAAAGATCCACATGTAAAGATGCTTCGAGTACTGCCTCTGGAGCTTTGGCCGTTCCGGTTCGAAAACTAACGGTTACCTCCCAGGGAACTGGAATAATAACGAGATCAGAATTCGTATAATTAAAAGGAAGATCCCACAGTGTTTTCTTTGCCGGAGTCAATTCGTTATCGAAAAGAAACAATTCGTTTCTTTCTTTCTGTTCCATTCTCTACTTCATGTCCTTTATAACCCAATTTTAATTATTCAACTTTTTCAGAAAACTTTTTGTGGTTATAAACACTCTTAGTGGTACTTTTTTTAATCCCGCTTCTAAAAACAAATGGCAACAGCAAAAGGCTTTTTAAAGGAAGATCCTTTCCCGTCTCTACTAAACCAACTCGAATTGTTGATCCGGGAATATGCTCAAGATAACTGCAAAACATTCGATCCCAAAAAGAAAAAATGGTTCCGTAATTTCTATGATGTTCCTTCTTATTAACAGAATGATGGAGTAAATGAAGTGAAGGAGTCACAAAACCTAAAGATAAAAAACGGTTCAATCTTTGAGATAGGTAAAGGTCACTGTGAACAAGTAGATTGAAAAATCCATAAATAATCTCAAAAATTATCAGTCCAGATACCGGAAATCCAAAAACCAAAACAACTACTAGCCTAATTCCTAGAGAAATCAAAAGTTCTCCAGCATGAAAACGAACGGCTGTCGTCGCATCTAGCTGACTGTCAGAGTGATGAACCGAGTGAAATCGCCAAAGCACAGGCCAGTTGTGATTAGCTCGATGCCATCCATAAGCGACTAAGTCTAGAACAAAGATAGTTAATACAATCTGGGCACCATAAGAAAACCCTAGGTACTCTAATAGCCCCTCTTTTGATTCTTGCATTGAAACAGCTAGAGCAGACACACAAGCCCCACAAATAAAGAAAAGAAGAAATAAATTGATGAATGCTAGGGGTAAATTAACCTTCCAGCTTTTCAATAAATCCTGAATTTCTAGGCGATTAGGAACGAGAATCTGCAAAGATATAACTAATACAGCAGACGCTATAAAACCCATTCCCTTGTAGAATTCGTAGTGCTGATGGATCAGGGCATCGAACTCGGGACTCATATGTCAGGATTACCCTCCCCTGCTAATTATTTTTATACCTATTCCCATTCCTTTAAATCGAATTAGAGCACTAGCTTTTGAAAGGGCTTCTCTTCAAAGCATAATCAATGGCTTTTTGAGGAACCCGATAACTCTCCCTGTAGCCATTGCCCTGGTACCCAATGTCTTGGATCCCAACTGGGCTAGTATAAAAAGCATCAACTGTCAAACGGCGGACCCATACAAAAAAGTTTCCACCCGGACCCAGACTGGACGGAAGAGTAGCAGAATAACTCAGATAACCATGGTTACGGGCTGCTACATTAAACTTTGCATTCCGGACTTTGTGTTCTTTTTTTTCTTGTTCTCGGGCTTCCTCAGCTAGCAATTTCATTATCCTATGTTGTTCGGTTGAAGAAGAAGCGATAAAAGAATGCCCTGAAACTTTTTCTATTGTTTGATCGAGCCACAGAATACCCCCAGTAAATATATGTGCTAGCTCTTTGTTCTGACTGCAAAGAAGATCAATAAATTCTGGTGCACCCACTTCCTTAGCACTAGATGAGACCTCATCTGCTGGAATAATTAAATCAGCTAAACAACTTACCGATTTAAATTCATGATCGCTGAAGAACTTTGGCAAATATGATCCTTCTTTAATTGTTGCTTCTTCTGCAAGAGAATGGACAAAACGCCCAGCTTCGAGAGTTACTCCTTTAGCTCCTATCACAGTAACGGCCAAAGCAATCGAACGAAGAACCTGGCGACGACTTACATCTCCTACAGAATGAATCTGTATCTCTGATTCAGACATTTCCTCGCCTCATTTCCTCAGCTAAGTAATCGGACGCACGCCAAGACAAAGCATTAATCGTTAATGTGGGGTTTTTATCTGGATTCCCCACAAAACAACCTCCATCGACAACAAACAGATTGGGAGTCTCATGGCCCTGATTAAACCGATTGAGCGCTGAGTTACGTGCATCATTCCCCATACGTACTGTTCCTACCTCATGGATAATCGTACCCGGAACTGAAATTCCTTGCCCCTCAGAACCAGGTTTAGACAGTCCTTGTACCGTTCCTCCCATAGTCTCGATAATTTGTCGAAAAGTCTTTTCCATATGCCGAGCTTGTTTCCATTCATGATCACTCCAACGAAAGTGGAACCTAAGAACCGGAATACCAAATTGGTCGACTACATCCGGATCTATTTCACAGTAGCTGAGATTATTTGGAATCATCTCACCACGACCAGATAAACCTACAAAGCAACCATACTCTCGACGAATAGATTCTTTTAGCTCCTGACCATATCCTCCATGACGTCGGATGGAGGAACCTCCAAAACCAAATGCTGGCATTCGATATCCACCCCCAAATACAAAGATAAATACAAAAAGAAA
>CAZMUJ010000076.1:0-51624 GCA_964569605.1 uncultured Acidobacteriota bacterium | reverse complement strand
ACTTGGGTATTGCAGCCATGCCACTAAGTACAATTATGATTCTCATGTTAATCTCTGGATTGGCCCTCTGCGAACTTTTAAAAGTCCCCCACCAGGGATTCTGGTTCAAGATTGGCACGGTGCTTCCCGCCTTAGGAATTCGTGGGGTCACATATAAGGCGCCCTTTTGGCTCGGCCCTCTAATTTCTTCCTTTGCTCTTATTTTACTTCCCATTGCCTACATAGGGTTTCTGATCCTTTGTAATAGTCGCTCCTTTCTCGGAGACAATTTACCAAGGGGAAATGTTAGGTTATTCTGGAATATAGGGATGATACTTGTGGCCTTAATTGCAATTGTCGGAGCTAGTGTCAAGGTCATGGATGCCCTTGGAGCACTCTTTGGTGGCACATAGTGAAAGGAATATTTATCTAATGTTAATAAGTCAAACAGCTAGTATGAAAGGGCTCAATCGAAGTGTCACTCCGAAGAATACGCCTTTACAGTACCTATCCTGTGGAAGGATAATACTTGATTCTGAATGTCCAGAAGCTAAGGTCGCATCAGAGGGCAATGAAGTCAGTCTAATTTGCCTCAAGGGTAAGGCAGAAGTCCAGATTGGATCGACGTCCTATTCGATGCAACCCTACGACACAGTATATATTCCGCCTAAACATTCATACCAGATCAGAACCAATTCCTCCACAGATCTAGTTGAAGCCTTAGCTCCTTGCTCTCGAGAAACAAACCTTCAGTTTATTCCATTCAAAAATATTAAGAACAATCCAAAATATCATCTCAAGGTTGGACCAGAATCGGGAAGACGAGAGGTTTTCAAGCTCATTGACACTAATGTTGATGCCTCAAGACTTTTGTGTGGAGTGACCTTTGGGAAACCAGGGCATTGGACCGGTTGGACTCCCCACGAACACGCTTCCAGCAGAGAAGAGGTTTACCTTTACATCGACTTACCAAGACCTGCCTTTGGTTTGCAAATGATCTATCACAACCAGGAAAACGCAGAGATTGTTCCCGTGTTTGAAGATGATGCTTTTGTTATTACTCAGGGATACCATCCTAATGTTGGCATTCCGGGCCATGGCATAAACTATGTCTGGATAATGGCTGGCCTTCGCCCAGAAGTTGACCGTGGCTATGCCGATATGAACTTCCAGAAAGAATTTGTAGAGGCTGACTAATCGATTCTGGAAAGAAAATTCTTTAAAGTGCCTTATCCTCAGCTAAATATGAGAACCTTGTCCTCTCTGTGGCCAGAAGAGGCACAAGTAGCTAACCGAATTCATAAACTAAAGGAAAAGGTTATTCAATTCGGGTCAGGTCGCTTTCTCAGAACCTTTGTAGATGACTTTATTGACTCTGCTAACCGCCAAGGAATTTTTAATGGTCGTATTGTATTGGTTCAATCGACAAGTCATGAGACTGTTAAAAATTTACGTCTTCAGGACGGTCTCTATACCGTCTGGCTAGAGGGACTAAAAGAGGGACACACTATTGAAAAACAGCACGTCATATCTTCAATTAGCAGAGCATTGACATCAGACCAGGACTGGCCTGAGATTCTAACCATTGCAAAAACAGAGGATTTGCAACTAGTCGTCTCCAATACTACCGAGGTTGGGATTAACTTTGATGGAAAGGATCAAATAGATGCGAAACCACCCCAATCATTTCCCGGAAAATTAGCGGTCTTTCTTTACGAGCGTTACCGCCACTTCTCAGGTTCCCCAGAATCAGGCCTGACCATTCTCCCATGCGAGTTGATTACCGACAATGGAAATCGATTACGTGAGATCATCTTGCAACTGGCACAGCATTGGGGACTTGAGCTAGGTTTTTCCAAATGGATAGAGCGTTCCAATCAATTTTCTAATTCATTGGTTGATCGGATTGTAACAGGAAGACCCACCCCAGGTAGGGTTGAACAATATTGGAAACGTCTAGGCTATCGAGACGAACTTATCTCCGTTGGAGAACCCTACGCCCTCTGGGCTATCGAAGGCTATAAATCTCTATCAGATCAACTGGGCTTCCCAAAGTGTCAAACGGAAATAATAATCAAACCCGATATAATGCCATATCGTAAGCGAAAAATTCGTCTTCTCAATGGAGCACATACTTCATCAGCTTCGCTTGGTTTCCTCTGTGGCTATGACACAGTCTTAGAAATAATGAAAAGTCCTCTTCTCTCGTCTTTTGTTGAAACACTCATTAGACATGAAATCTCTCTTGGACTTGATCTCGACAATGCTGAGACAGAATGTTTTGTTGATCAAGTACTGGATAGGTTTAGAAATCCATTTTTGCGACACCAGCTACTAGACATCACCTTTCAATCGACTTTAAAATGGCGCCTCCGAGTGCTGCCTTCCATCCTAAGCTTTCAACAAAAAACAGGACAGCTTCCACCAAGATTGATGCTTGGCTTTGCTTCTTATCTTCTTTTCATGCGATCCATAGAACAAAAGGATGGCAAATTTTTTGGTCATAGAAAAGACAGTCCTTATCTTATCCTTGATGATGAAGCCCTCTATTTTCACCAAGTGTGGAAAGAAGTGACTAATAACAATAGATCGGATCTTCTGCCCCTCGTTGATCAAATCTGTTCGGAAACTCGACTCTGGGGAAGCGACTTAACTCTTCTGCCGGGATTTGTTGAGATAGTTCTTGACTCTTTAACTGATCCCCAACAACAGCTCGAACGACTGACCAAATGACCACCCCGTCAACTAATTACTGTTAACCATTTCTTAATTTAAATCGGAAGAAAAACCACCTTCAAATGATCGTAAAAAGGTTTAACCCATGTTTTTCCCCCAATTTTCCTCAGATTTAAAAACAAAAAACCTACAATCTCTAAATTGACCGATCCAGTAATTTCTATTGCAAAAGCTATAATCTCTTCAGGAAATCTTTTTAAGTCTTATCCAAGACAAAGCTAGTCCCAAAGAACGAACGTCAGAACCGATACCTAAAGAGACAGGACTAGCCGAATCTGGAGTTCGAAATTCAATAGTTAAATCTACGACCTGAGAAACATGTTCTTCCGCTATCTCCAATCGATAGACCTCAAAATCATCTTTAAAAGCCAGCCAATCTCCGACCCTGAATCCATTGGCGTAAATTTGAATTCGTTGTGCTTCGAGCTGACCTGGAATAAGAAAAGGTTTTAGAGAGGCTTCCAGAATAATCGGCCCTTTTGTTTTATCTACCTGAAAATGGAGAGCGGCTCTGTTACCTACACTCCAATGCACACCTTCCTGTGGATCTGCCCAACCCTCTTTCAGATAAGGAAGAATACTACCCTTATTACCATAGGTGAGAATTTCTCCCCAGGTATAAACTGGAAAAAAATCAATGGCTAAGGTCTCAGATCCAAAAGTCCAAAACTGATTGTTCTGCGGATAGTTAAGTTCCCCGACCACATCGCTTGACACAGCCATGACCCGTACTTTTGGTGCTTGTTGGAGAACTTCTTCAGATAACTGGAACTCCAGTCTAAATCCGGATGAAAGCAATGATTGGTTCTTAAACATTTCAACCGCTTCAGTTCGTTCGAACTGGGTGATACCTGTTGCTACTACTTCTTCATTTACTAAGACCAAAACTGAAGAAACCAGCGACCTCTTTTGCTGATTAACTACCCATCCTCCCACAAAATATTGATTTGGGATTTCTGTCTTACCCCCTACAACCCACCCTTTGATTATACCTTTCTGGACAGATTTGGAGTCCCCGTTCCCGTAAACTAAATGCTCTTTTCCTCTCTTTGTTTCTTCAAGAAACAGTGGTCTATCCTTTTGTTGCAATCTACGAATATGTGGACGCTTTTTACTTCCCTCGATTAAGAAAACCTCAACTAGATTAAGCCCATTTACAAAGGAGGTAGGGTTAACCATTCCTGTAAAGACACTGTTTTCATTCAATACAGGACTTGTCTGGGTTGTTGCTCGAATCACTCCGTTCACAGCAACAGCTAGCTGAAATGGGCCTACATTCTCATGCTTATAGCGGAAATCAAGTGTTCCACGAATTAAGCAGAGAAGAAAGGGACTATTGAGGTCCACATTTCTAAAAAAATGACTACCATTGAGGTCAAAAAAAGGATCTTCAATTCGACTATTTCCAATTCTTAAACTAGCGAGCTGCTTACCCACCAGAATTGGATAGGGTCCAGCCTCAAAGAGAGTTGACCATTGCCCTGACCCAAAAAGGTCAAGCTTTCGTTTAAGTAGTTGTTCTCGTTCAGGAAGCCTTGCATCGAAAGTGAACCGCTTTCCGTTGTCACTATACGCAACTTTAAAAGGTCTTTCTGGAAGGGATCCTAGAGCAGAAACTCCGTCTAAATTCCAGGAAATATCTATTTCAAGTAATTCCAGCATAGTGGGAAGGATATCGATCGTCTCCACGTTTCTATCACTGGTGAAACCCTTCGTTTGAAAGGGTTCTTTGACAATTAACGGAATGGAAATGACTCCAGGATGGTTGGAGGGAGTAATACGCCGACGAGAGTTGCCTGACAAAAAGGCTGTACCATGATCTGATGTTAGAACAATTAGAGATTGTTCATAGAGATTTTTTTTCTTTAGATGAGATACTAATTCTCCTACAAGCTTGTCTACATAAGAGACTTGAAGAAGATGGCGTTTGTAAGCCTGAATGACTAGCCATTCGTCCTCCAGCCATTGATTTACATCTCGTCCTTTATTATTTGGGCCCAATACTCCCGCAACTCCTGCCTTTTCAAACAATGCATACATTCTTCCGTCAGGAAGATACTTCCAACTTGCATGTGGAAGCATAGAATGCAGAAAATGAAAACCTGGCTTATCGGTATTCTGAATCGACTGGATAAAATCCCTAAACTGTTCCCCTCGAACTGACCAATCCGCTTTTAAATTCTCCCATTTGGTCGGTTCAGAATCTGGACCAAAGGAAAAATTTTTCCAGGATTCGGTAATAGGGACTAGCTGGCTTGATAAATCGTGAGGCAACAATAGATGGAGATACAAAAGCCTTAAATCGGAAAGAAACATAAAAAGGTCTAGATTGTTGTTGGGCATCTGAAAAGGAGCAAGCTGAGTTATATTTTCGTGTATGTTTAGATGGTGGGAGTCTTTGAGAATAGAGAAAAGTGACCGGGGATGATTTGCCCAAGTTGGCAAGAGAACTTTTCCTGGTTCTGGATATAAGCCATTTAGAATAGACGGGATTGAAATAAGTGTTCCTTCGCTTACCGTAGAAGCATTTTTAAACCAGTGTGCTTCTTTGCTCAATGTAGCTAGATTCGGGTATCGAACCGGATCAATCTTTCCATCTTCACCTAACAAAGAGATTGAAGGAAGCTCATCGAGAATAACCATCACAACTGGGGTTAAGCTCTTTCCATGAGGCATTTCCTCAAACTCATTTTCTCTGTGTAAAAGGGGCGACCGGAATAAGAATACGACTAGAAAGACCAAAATAGATGGACTTAGTACAGTCAAAAAGTAGCGTAGTCTTGGCAAAGAAGAATATGCCCATCCTAGTCCCAAGCCAACGCCAACGGCCTCTGTAATTAAAAGAGGACTTGGGGCCGAAATAACTTGGTCTAAAACCTGTAATGCCATTAATCCACTAAGCATCACAATAAAAAAAACAGCAGTTACGGTTTCAACCCGCCTGCTAATTTGATCCAACAGAAACAGCACTCCCCATCCAGATAAAGGAACCCCTATTCCCAGGCAAAATACAAAAGCAAACAAGGAGAGAGGTCTGATTCCATGGGCCACTAGAAATTCTGGATGTTGGCCAATCAGATCTAATAAGGGTTGAGCCACTGCAAACCCAAACAGGGTAGCTAAGTGTAGGGAGTGTATTCCTGGGCCGAACCCCAAATCTTCCGTACTTTTCAGAAAGGAAGTCAGTCTAATCTTCACTATCGGGGCACACAGTAATAAAGGGTTCTCATACCTGATTTTAGATTCTGTTGACTTTGAATTCGATAGAATTTTTTCAGATTTTTTTCCAGAAATCCTTTTTCGTAGTCTACATACTGATCATCTTTGTTGCGCAGAAGCTCTGCAACCATAGAATCTGACTTATCTACGAATTCAAGGACTAGCTCACAACTGTTTTGAGCCAACCACTTTATGAAATCTGGTAGTGGTATGTTGGCACTGATTACAACGTGGTGAATGAGGGCTAACGCTAGAATTAAATCTGGCTTACCACGATCACTTAAATTCTTCCTCTCTAGATAATTCCAACCCCATCTTGGCGAAGGATCAGACAAATCATTCACAAGCGGAAGTATCCTCTTTTCTTTCTCTTCTTTTAACTTTTGATAAAAACGGTCAATAGCTAGTTGATCTGAATCCATTGCTATTACACAGTCTGAGTTGGAGGCTGCTATTCGGCTATATATCCCAGTATTACAGCCCAGATCCCAAACCAGTGTCCGAGAACGTGATCGAGTTACAATTTCTACAAACTCTCGCTTTAAATGTTCATCCGAATTGGAATAGCTATTGTCCGAGGCATATTCCGACCAGGTCGATACAGTAGGACTCCAATCCAAACAGGTAATCAGCTTGCGAATTTTTCTGAGGTTGGCAGTAATCAGCTTCTTCCTAAAACCGGCTTTTCTCAACGATTTTTTCACATCAATTGGGATGGAACCATACCGGTTTCCCAGCTTATTCTGTAGGTAAACGTGCGAGAAAACACCAGACCTAAAAAGATCTCTGGATGACATAATCGAATTGCAATCAGCTGGATGTATACCTTCAAGACGTCCTCTCAGCAGAGGCTGAAAAGGAAGACCCTTATAGCACTGAATCATCAAGGGATAGAGAAAAAGCTGGCTGAATTGCCGATAACCCTTCCATGGCTCACCTTTTTTATATTCCGCAAAGGATCCTGTATCAATAAACATGACTTGGGTACCCACCCATTGGATATTGTAGGAAGTGGCATCCTTCAATATCATATTTTCTTCGAGTGCAGACAAAATCAAATCAATATGTAACAGTGCAGCATCCTTTAGCATGCTGAAACACCATTCGTAAGGGTAAGAAACAAATGGAATTCTTTCATGTTCCAAAGCTCCAACCCAATTTCCTTCTAGCTGTTGCAGATCAAAATCACCAACCTCACAAGTCGGCACAATTTTACGTTGCGCAGAATATCGATTGAAAAAATTGGTTGAACAAAGAAGTTTCCAGTCTCTCCAACCTTTTTTGCCAAGTGCCCGAAAAATTCTATCTTCTGAGTAAAAGATTCGGCCTTGACGATCTCGGAAGGATCCTGGCTCAACCGTGACTTCGGTCATGATTAATTCCTAGTCGTGTTGGAAATAGCTGGCTGGAATTATTGTCCACCTAGACTAACTTTCGGTTGGTTGATCATTACTTTCTGATTCGGACTCTGAGGCTGGTTTTTTTGTTTTGATACCAATTAGATCTAGGATTCTGTTCCAGAACAATCTTACGACAACAAAGAGACCAGCCATCCCACCTAATATCAATTGCAAAAGCATGCTACCTGTGCCCGGATCCATGTAGGCAAGTGGTCCCATTGTCATCATGTCACCTTCTTGTCTGATTAAAGTAAAGTTAAAGAAGTTTCCCAAGAAAGTAACAGAAGCTAGAGTCAGGGTGCAATCAAGTTTCACATTACACTTTTAGGTCATAAGTTACATTGCCTTTTTAAAGATTAGTATTAACAATACTCACAAAATTAAATTTTCCACTTTGCTACTTACCCGTCAACCAGGCACACAAAAGTGCTATGATCAATTCCTTAACAGATAAAAATTCCTGCAATAACTCGACGATGTCCATGGGTAAAGTTCGAAAAGGGATTATCCCCGCTGCGGGGCTGGGAACTCGATTTCTTCCAGCCACTAAAGCAATTCCTAAAGAAATGCTGCCGATCATTGACAAACCAATGATCCAGTACGTGGTGGAAGAAGCAGTTGATTCTGGACTAAAGGATATTCTTTTCGTCACTAGTAAGGGGAAAAGCGCCATTGAGAATCATTTTGACTTCGACTTCATGCTTTATCACATATTGAAAGCAAGGGGAAAACTAGAGCTCCTCGAAACAGTGGAACAAATCACTCAAATGGTTTCAATCACTGCGATAAGACAAAAAGAGCCACTAGGGCTAGGTCATGCCGTCCTGTTATCAGAGCCTTTTGTGAATTGTGAGCCCTTTAGCATTTTTTTGAGTGACGATATCATCGACCATGAGATCCCCGTGATGGCGCAGCTCCTGAAAGTCTTTGAGGAAACTCCTGGCAATATTTTGGCAGTGCAGGAAATTGAACCAGATTCCGTTTCCAGATACGGAATTGTAAAAGGCATTCCTTTGAATAAAAATAAAGGAAGACTTCTTCAGATCAAGGAACTTGTTGAAAAACCGTCTCCTTCAGAAGCACCCTCCAATCTAGCAATTATGGGACGTTATATTCTCATGCCAGAAATTTTTGAGAGTCTACGAAAGACACCACCTGGCGCGATGGGAGAGCTTCAATTGACAGATGGGATAAAGGGACTAATCAAGCAGGGATATCCAGTCTACGCTTATCTTTTTCGTGGAAAACGTTATGACACGGGAGATAAATTAGGTTATTTAATGGCTACAATTGACCTTGCTCTAAAACGCAAAGATCTGGGGAAATCTTTTAGAGACTTTCTTTTAGATCTTAAACTAGAAGGTAATCTTCACTAATTCTTAGGATTTCATTCTCAATAATGCTAGAACGAAATCGAGTAAGAGATAATCTTGAATCCATCCAAGAGAGACTGGGGAAAAAGGGTTATACACTCGACACAAAAAAGTTCCAAGCTTTGGACAAAAGAGAGAAATCTTTGAAAATTGAAAGTGAGGAACTTCGAGCGCTCCGCAACCAAACCAGCGAACAAATCTCTCTACTCAAAAAAACTGGGGATGATGCTTCTCATCACATCATGGAAATGAAAATTGTTTCGGAAAAAATAAAAAAGCTAGACAGATATTTGTCTAGTGCCGAGAAGGACCTGTTCAATTTCCTGGCAGTAATTCCCAATCTTACCCATAAAACAGTTCCCATTGGAAAGGATTCATCATCAAATAAGGTTGTCCGAACAATAGGCAAAATCCCCAATTTTGGATTCCAAGTTAAGGATCATATTGAACTAGGCCAAAAGTTAAACATTCTGGATCCAGGACGGGCCGCCAAAATCACCGGTTCGCGTTTTGCAAATTACTATGGGGCCGGAGCTTTACTCGAAAGAGCATTAATCAACTTCATGTTAGATATCCACACAATTGAACACGGTTACATAGAAACAATTCCTCCCTTCATGGCCAATCGGAAAAGTTTTTTTGGGACTGGGAATTTACCCAAATTTGAGTCAGACCTTTTCAAGGTTGAAATGACAGATAACATGAAAGGGGACTACTTCTTGATTCCTACGGCGGAAGTTCCTGTCACTAATATTTTTGCTGATGAGATAATTGATGAAGCAAATTTACCGTTCCGGTTTGCAGCTCATACGCCCTGTTTTAGGAGAGAGGCCGGATCCTACGGGCTCGATACAAGGGGTTTAATTCGGCAGCACCAGTTTAACAAAGTAGAGCTGGTGCATTTCTGTAAACCTGAAGATTCCTATGAGCAGTTAGAAATACTGACTAGCAACGCTGAGACGATTCTTAAGCGACTCGGTCTTGCGTATCGCGTGGTAGTCCTTTCTACGGCTGACACAAGTTTTAGTTCAGCTAAAACCTACGACATTGAAGTTTGGATTCCAAGCCAGAACACTTATAGGGAGATCTCTTCCTGCAGTAATTTCGAGGATTTCCAATCCCGCCGTGCAAACATCCGTTTTCGTCAATCCTCACAAAGAAAAACTCGTTTTGCACACACTTTAAATGGTTCTGGTCTCGCCATAGGACGTACCTGGGTAGCAATTGTCGAAAACTTTCAACAAGAGGATGGATCTTTTCTGATTCCCGAGCCATTGCGGGGTTATATGGGTGGACTTGAGTCAGTATCTCCTAGGAACAGAGACCTGTTGAAAATCACCTGAGGACCTGTATCTGCCTGTGACTTCGTATTCTGGTACCCATGAAAATCTTATTTCTCTTGTGAAACTCCTCCCTAAAGTTGAACTTCATCTGCATTTAGAAGGATCTATCCAGATAAAGCGTTTTCTAAAACTAAGCCAAAAGTATCAGACAAGATTTAGTCAAAAGTCAGTAGAGGAAATCAGGAAAAATCTTTTTACTTATTCTGATTTTGGGAGTTTTCTGAAAACTTACAAAATTGTTTGCGAGCACCTCAGGGAACCAGAGGACTACGTGGCCCTGGTAGAGGACCTCAGTAGTTATTTGGAAAGTCAAAACATTCACTACGCCGAATTATTCATTGCCCCTTCTATACCAACCAAGAACGGTTTTAACACACACAAAATTCTCCAAGACACTCTAAAAGCTAGTAAAAAGCTCGCTGCAGAACTCTCCATTGAACTTCATTGGATCTTTGATTGTGTGCGTCAATTCGGACCGAGAGCAGCCTGGGAAACTGCTGAACTAGCACAAGAGTTCCACGATAAAGGCGTTGTTGGTGTGGGCCTAGGAGGAGATGAGACGCAACTCACATGCCTAGAATTTGAAGCAGTATTTAGTTGGGCAAAAGCTCAGGGACTATACGTGCATATTCATGCAGGAGAAATTGGGGATCCCAAGGGCATTTGGGATGCTTTGAAAATTTTAGGAGCAAACAGAATCGGTCATGGCATCCAGGCAGCACGAGATCAATCATTAATGAGCTATTTGAAAAACCACGCAATTGGTCTAGATATCTGCCTCACCAGTAATGTCAGAACCAAGGTGTGGACTCCCCTTTCCAAAAATCCCTTCTGGTTACTTTACAAACGGGGCGTACCGGTAACCCTTAACACAGACGATCCAGGACTTTTTGATATCACACTAGAACAGGAGTACAGAAATGCTATCCAAGCCTTTGAGATGGGAAGAAGTGACGTATTTCATCTCATGCTCCAGGGAATCCGAAGTTCTTTTCTTGACCACGGAAAACGAATGAAGTTAATGCAAGAATTTCAGAATGCGATACATGAGTTGACCCTTCGTGACAATTGATCTAAATATTTCGACTCTCTCTAATCTTCCTAGATCAACCAATCAGAAAATTTCTGTTCAACAAACATGTCACTAGAATCCCAACAATAAGCGAAACTTATCGATCTGAGACAATTGCTTAGCAGTTCGAGGGTCGTTTGCCAAGGCTATAAGCTTATTAGACAACTGATTAGACCGAGTTAATGCCAAACTAACTCGCCTGGCTAACCAGGGAAAACGTAGAACCCTAAGAAGATTTTGGCCTAATTGATATGAAGAAAGAAAATAGTCCTCGCGCTCCTTGGTAAAGACACTAAGATGCTCAGAAGTTAGTAGATTTTTTTCTAGTGCTCTTCCTAGAATGTCAGCAGCTAGATGGGCATCGCGAAGTGCGATAGTCATTCCCTGTCCGGTCACTGGATCGACTGCCCCTGCTGCATCACCCACCAAAA
Organism: uncultured Acidobacteriota bacterium; assembly: GCA_964569605.1. Lineage (GTDB taxonomy): Bacteria > Acidobacteriota > UBA6911 > RPQK01 > CBDAPI01 > CBDAPI01. The sequence goes on along the minus strand of CAZMUJ010000076.1, from coordinate 40,071 downwards.
CTAGACGATTTGCATGGCACCTGGTGAATCGAGCTGAAACTGGAGAAGTAGCCTCAGCAGCACTGCACTGACTGCCTTTTCCAAGTCGATCTAAGATGGCAGGAAAGTGTTCCAGAAGGTCCTCATACAGAGCATCCACACCCTTCGATAAGGTGAAGGTATTTCTGTAAGAAAGTAAAGTAATCCTAGCCTGAGTTGGAGAAAGAGGAGCTACATAAGCCTCTACCCCTTTGGCACAGTAAACATCAACCGTCTGACCGCTGTTACGGTAATTATCATAAAGTCTTCGCAAGGCAAAACGTCTCCTCCCTGAAGATAGTCTTCCTATCCCCCCCACAGACCGAAAGCGTGATTTTATGCCGTCTGCTGCCACGAGAACTCGGGCCTTAAGACGCTCACATCGTTCTCTAGTTTGTAGAATGAGCTCCACGCCCTGGGATCCGATTTGAGATTTAACAACCTTAAATCCCTCCCTGAAATTGACCTCCTTGTGAGAAGTCGCGAAACGTAGCAGTAAATGATCCAAAGATTCTCTACTTAGAACACAACCTAATTGCTTTGAATTTTGCTTTGAAAAATCTAATTCGAGAATCCTCTCATTGGGGAGATGAAAGCGAAGGGCAGAAAAACTTTTTGCTCCAGCCTGTTGGAGTTTTTCTGTTAACCCAAGAGTTTCGAGAAGACGTCTCCCCGCTGGCATGAGTCCTTCCCCGCAGATTTTTGACCTTGGAAACCTTGCTTTGTCAATCAAAGCAACCTTAAAGCTAGAACGAGCTAAAAGTGCAGCACAGACTGATCCAGAAATCCCAGCCCCGACTATAGCCACATCATAGATGTTGTTAAAAGAACTCTGGTTAGAATTGTTTACCTTAGGAGATACTGACATAGAAGAATCAGAAACAGTTAATATTCAAGAATATTTCACTTCGGTATAAACCATCAAAGGCTCCACAAGTAATGACTTTCTTACCTGTCCTTCTCTTTCTATACTGAGGACTATATGAATTATAATTTTAAATAGGATAGAAAGACTTTGGCTAGAGAAATTAGTCTAAAATCAATCTCAATTCTTCTTAGTTCGAGAATCCAATCATGAATTTTCACACAAAATATCTTCCTTCTCTTCCAGATGAAGTTGCTCCTGATGGATCCGATGTCCGTGTATTGTTAGGACTTGAGAGCGGAGCAATGTCCCACTTTGTTTTTGAAGCTGGAAATATCTCCTCAGCAGTTCTTCACAAAACTGTTGAGGAGATTTGGTTCATTCTTACTGGCAGTGGCGAAATGTGGCGTAGATATGGAGAGACCGAAAAAGTAGTTTCTTTGGAACCTGGTGTCTGTTTGACAATCCCATTAAATACATGTTTTCAGGTCCGTTCTTTAGGAAACAAGGATCTTTCTTTGGTAGCAGTAACAATGCCACCCTGGCCTGGGGACCAGGAGGCTTGTCTAGTGGAAGGAAAATGGAAACCTACAATTCCTTGAACGGAAGATTTCTTACTTCCGTTCTGGCGGAGGAGGTAGGATTCGAACCCACGGTACCCTCTCGGGTACAACGGTTTTCAAGACCGCCGCCTTCAACCACTCGGCCACTCCTCCGTTTCCTTGGAAACTGATCTTTGATCGTCACACTTTCAGTTGTTGAATAAAATATATTTCCTGTAACCTGTATCGATAAGTTGCTTCCCTAAAAAACTATGTTTTTTCCTTTTCGAGATAAAACCAGTTCTTGCAGTCAAGTATAACTGAAAGTCTTCACGAGACTAATTAACAAGCCTTTCTAACTTCAAATTGGCAATCTTTCCCTTATCCCACGAGCTCACAAGACCCCTTCCAAAAAAAATCTTCACTCCCTAGTCCTTGAACAGTCCACAACCTTTTGCTAACTTTAAAAACTTCGTGAACCCTCTTTTTTTCCTACTTTTATTGACTCCTAACGTCTCGCAGGATGAAAATCTCTTGCTTTCTGCTCACCGAAAACAAAAACCTCTTTTAGTAGCAGGAGTGGAAGAAGGATATCTCAATCCTGATTCCTGTAAGCCTTGCCACCTTGAGACATACCAAAACTACCAACACACTGGGATGGGACAATCTTTTTATCGGATGAATTCCAAAAAGGAAATTGAAGACTGGACTCATAACAGCCTTTACTACCACAGACCCTCGGACCGCTATTACAAAATGTCCGAACGAAATGGACGATATTACCAGCGGCGCTACCAAATCGGATTTGCTGGGAAAGAGGTGAATGTGGTTGAAAAAGAAATCCATTTTGTTGTGGGTTCTGGAAAACATAGCCGTACCTACCTCCATCATTCTCCTAAAGGTGAGCTTTCCCAACTACCTATTAGTTGGTACAACGAAAAGGGTGGATTCTGGGCAATGAGTCCCGGTTACGACTCGCCTTCGCACTATGGATTCCAACGAAAAGTTACATATGGATGTATCTTTTGTCATAACAGTTATCCTGAAATTGTGTCAGGAGCAGACGGCTTTGGCCAGGAGTCCCTATTCAAGGGAAATATTCCTGAAGGGATAGACTGTCAGCGTTGCCATGGTCCTGGAAAAAACCATGTCATCGAAGCCAAAAAACCCAATGCTAAGGTAGAAAGGATTCGTACGAGTATCCAAAATCCAGGTCGGATGGAGAAAGATCGTCAGATGGAAGTCTGTATGCAGTGCCATCTTGAAACAACTAGCGCTCGGCTTCCACATTCTATTCAAAATTTTGGACGAAATACTTTTTCTTATCGTCCTGGAGAACCTCTTTCAGACTATATTACTCATTTTGACCACGCTCCAGGAAAAGGTTATGACGACAAATTTTTGATCGTTAATGCTCCCTACAGGCTGTTCCAATCTCCCTGCTTTAAAAAAAGCAAAGGAGCTCTCACATGTCTTACCTGTCACAATCCACACAATATACCCAGAGGAGAGATAGCCCAACTCCACTACAACAAAGTCTGTCTAAACTGTCATAGGTCAAACCTTGAAAAGTTGATAACTTCCCAAAGCCACACTTCATCTCTGGATTGTCTCCCTTGTCACATGCCGAAACGCCGTACAGATGACGTAATTCACGTAGTTATGACAGATCACCGAATTCAGCGCGTAAAACCAAAACGAAATCTTCTTGCACCATTGGCAGAAAAATCTTTTTGGCAGGATTCTTATAATGGAGAAGTCTTACTCTACTATCCAAAAACACTGAGTGCTCAAAAGAAAGATCTCTATGAATCCATAGCCCAGGTACAAGACAAATCTAACCTGAAGATAGGAATCCAACGGCTGGAAAAAGCACTTAAGAAATACAAGCCTAAAGAGTCTCAATTTTACTATGAACTAGCTGAGGCTTACTTTGAAAATAAGCAAATTAAAAAGTCCATTCACATGTATGAAGAGGCTCTTAGATTAAATCCTAATCTTTCGATAATCCTGCATCGGATGGGTGTTGCTTTGACTAGATTAGGAGAGCTGTCCCGAGCTGCCAGGGTTCTGAAAAAAGCTTCAAAAATTAATCCCAAAGATGGAGCAATATTGAATGACCTCGCTCTTGTCTTATGGAACCAAGGAGAAACCAAAAAAGCTATTCAAATTTTAAAAACTTCTGTTAAAAAAGACCCAGAACGCTCAGAGTCTCACAGCAATCTGGGGGTTTTTTCACTTGCAATCGGAAAACCTGAAGAGGCTAAAATGGCTCTTCGAGAAGCAATCCGACTAGAGCCTGATCTTCCAACAGCTCACCATAACTTGGCCAGTGTCCTTTTTTCCAACGGAAATTTTTCTGAAGCCGATTATCAATTCGAAAAGACAATTGAATATAATCCAACCAATGTAAAAGCCTACCTTGATTACTCCGTAACATTAGGTCAAAGGGAAGACTATCAAAAAGCAAACTCCAATTTGAAAAAAGCTCTTTAACTTGATCCTGCGCTACCAGAAACCCACAACATGCTGGGTGAAGTACTAGCCGCAAAAGGTGAACTTTCGTTGGCAAAACACCACTTACTAATAGCTTTGAATCTAAAGCCTTCTTATGCCCATGCCCACCTCAACTATGGAACAATTCTTGCTCTTTCCCCAAAAACAAGAAAGGAGTCTATCAAACACTTCGAGAAGGCAGCCAAGAGTCCAGAAATTTCAATTAGACAAACAGCCCTGGCTTGGCTGAAGAAAATTCTTGATGAATGATTTCCTAGCTTATTAAACAAGTTCAGATTCTGTTTTTCAAAGTCACTATCGAGAGATATTTCTGGAGGAATAGTGAAAATAACAGATCAAAATTGCAGTACAGTATGGAGGATTCTTAGACCCTTTTCTAATGACAGAGAATCCAAGTAGAGAACCCGAAAACAGTGGTAGTTGGTAGCCAAAAAAAGTAGTAGCAAACGATCGATTCTCTCAAGTTTACAGTTGACTTCGCCAAAAACAAACGGAGTTTCACACAAAACCCTGAGAACGAGCTTAGAAGGAATTTACAATATGAGCCGAAATATTCTCACCTTTCACTGGCACCGTAACTTCATCTCCAATAGAAACACGAGACTGAACAAGATAAGCAAGAGCAATTGGTTGCTGTAGCCGAATTGACTTAATAGCACTTGTTATGGATCCTACATGCTTTCCTTTTTTTATTACTTTAGAACCTTTCATAGGAATGTTACTTCCGGAAGGAAAGATTAGCTTTCCCAACCGCCTTCGGACACCACCAATATGGGTTGCCTTTGCTACAACTTCCTGTCCCACAAAACAACCCTTGGTAAAACTGATCGACTCCTCAAGACCAGCTTCCATTGGATAGTTACTCTCATCCATATCCACCCCAAACCATGGAGTTCCAAGCTCTAAACGAAGAATATTGTGAGTCTCTTTCTCTACTTCAAGAACACCCTGACATTCAAACTTCTCCAAAACATTAAGGATAAACTCTTCTGCGCCACCTCTTGGCAAAAGTAGCTCATAGCCTTCTTCATAAAGTTCTGCCTTGTGAATCAAATAGATCTGATGTGATGGTACTTTCCGAATCTCATAGCGCTCTGTAGGCAGGGAGTCTACAAAAAGATCCTGCAGAATTATCGCAGCCATCGGACCCTGTAAAGATATATGATCCCAGGATCTGCTTTCATCTAAAAACTCTACCTCATCCATAACCACAAAACGGTTTAGGGACTCAATTAATTTGGGAGCCATGTCTGGGACAACATCGATTAAAATATAATCCCTAAACTTGTAACAATAAAAGTCACAAACTAATTTTCCATTGTGGGTAAGAAAAGTAGAGTAACAACCCTTAAACTCAGCTAACCCTTTAAGATCTTGGCTGATCATAGACTGCAGAAACCGGAGATGGTCAGGTCCCTGTACCCGAACTTTCCCACGATTGGAATAATTAAGGACACCGGCTGACTTTTGGACGGAAAAATACTGACTTGTATTAGACATCAAAAATTTAGAAAATTAGTTCTCAAGCATACAGGATTCTCCTGGGTTCAAATCTAAAAGCTTGACCCCTGAAGGAAGCAGTTCCCGGAGTTGATTCGGAGTTCCCGTAAGGACAGGAAAGGTTCCATAGTGCATAGGAATAACGGTAGCCGGTAGGATTAAACGGACAGCATGGGAGGCCTCTTCTGGTCCCATTGTAAATAGGTCACCAATGGGTAAGAAAGCGATTTGTGGCTGATAGATCTCTCTAATCAAGGCCATGTCTCCAAATACACAAGTATCTCCAGCATAATAGACACGAAGATCATTCTCGAACTGGAGGATGAATCCTGCAGCCGATCCCAAATAAATAATGCTCCCATCTTCTTCAATAAATCCACCGCTATGCTTTGCATCAACCATAGTGATACGGATTCCTTCAAGAAAAACCGATCCACCCTTGTTCATTGCAGTGATGTTCTCAACACCTTTCCCAGCCAACCATGCACCTAATTCATAACAACAAACAATTTTCGGTTTGTGCTGTCTCGCAATCTCAACTGCATCTGAGACATGGTCAGGATGACCATGAGTAATCAGCATTATATCGATTGGGGGGAGCTCTTTATCGGCTCCCGGACAAGCAGGATTGCTTTCAACCCATGCCTCCACAAGTATCGTCTTACCAACTGGAGACTCAAACACAAAGGTGCTGTGGCCCAAGTACTTCACTTTCACACTATTAATCAATTTCTGAACTCCAATTGTCGAATATACCGCTCTCAATTAATTCTGTAAAATTATGTCTGTAATTCAAATTAAAAAAGTAGTGATTTCGTAATTCTCTTTCAAAATCCGAAAGCACTTTACCAGCTTTTATAAACCACCAAAAATTATTTCTGACCAAAAGGTTTTTTACATGATAAGGTTCATAGGGCTAAATGTTCATCAGAACCATTAGAGGCATAGGACTTCTACCAAGAGAATCCCTGAGAATTAACAAAGGATATAAGGAGTTACCTTGGGGAAAATTTTCATAGAAGGAATTAAGTGTCGAGCCCGGATCGGCACCTCGAGTCTGGAAAGAAAAGAATACCAACCGCTAGACATTTCAGTCCAATTGGATTTTCCAATGGATCCTTCCATCAACACTGATTCAGTTAACCTTTCGATCGACTACGAAACAATCGTGGCATTAGTCCAAGAAGAATCAGAGAGTAAAGAATGCGCTCTTCTAGAAACTTTGGCCGCTCACCTCTGTGCAGTAATTCTTCGGAACCCACGAGTTGAGAAAGTCAATGTAGAGATTGAGAAATTCCCTGTCTCTCTAGAGAATCAGGTTCAGAGAGTTGGAGTACGATTGTCTCGTGGGCACTTTAGCTGAATTTTTTAAGAACCTCGGACAATGAGTTTTTAGACTTCTCCAAGATATGATCAGCACCTGCTTTCCTAGCTCCATGTAGAACAGCAATGGTAGTGTTCTGGCCATAAGCAATCACGGGCAACTGGGGATTTCTCTGCTTGACTTGAACAATCAAAGCAGTAGGACTGATTCCCTTCGCATTTAGATCTACAAGAACTGCTGATGGTTTAGCCTCAATCTCAGGGAGAAACTTATATAGGGAAGAAATGACTTTTATCTCGACACCTACCTCATTAGCAGTTTGACTAATATCAGCCTGAGAAAACAAATCGGTAACGTAGGCAACAATCATTTTGGAAACTTTCATTTTCCAAGCCCACGTCAAAGCAGACGGTCAACTTGGTTTAACTCTCAAATAATGAAAGACTGCCCACAGCTGCAAGTCGTACTAGCATTTGGATTGACGAAGATAAAACCCTGTTGCATTAAATCTCCTTGCCAATCTAAAGTCATACCCTTCAAATATAGATAGCTTTTCATATCCACAAAAACACGAGCCCCAGATTTTTCAAAGACTTTGTCTCCAGGAATGCTATTTTTCTCAAATCGCATCACATAGCTTAACCCCGAACATCCCCCTCCTCTTACACCAAGTCGAAGACCAGATTCAAAGGACATCCCTTGTTTTTTAACACCTGCTTTAATTCGCTCAGCAGCCTTGTCTGTAACTACGATAGACATATTACTTGTCTTAATCTAAAAATAGATCAAAAAGTGTTTTAACAACTTTTTTCTAAAGTTCTGCACTATTGATAAGTAGCATTAATATAATAACCTAAACAAGCACTTCTTTTTTTCTAACTTTTACAAAAGTGCTTTCTAAAAGAGATTTGATATAATAGAGAGTAGCGGATTAACGTAAATCGTGAAACCAAAAACATTTACGTCTCACGAAAAGCTGACACCTTCTGGCAGGCTTCTTGCTTCTGTAATTCTCGCGGCTGGCTATTCCTCCAGGATGGGACATGCAAAAGCTTTATTGCAAGTTTCACCCACAGAGACATCCTGGAAACGGATACTAACACAACATCTCAACTGCGGACTTAAACCCCTTCTCGTTGTTTCTAAAAAACTTTCCATTTACTTGAAGCCTTTTGTTTCGGACACTGTACTTCTAATCAATCCCCAACCTGAAAAAGGAACTTTGTCCAGTCTGAAGCTAGCACTGAATAAATTCAAATCTGCCTCTGGTGTACTAATACATCCTGTGGATCATCCTCTGGTTTCTGACTCTACACTCTTGAGACTAAGGTCCCTTCACCAGAATCATCCCCAGCGGATCCTTATTCCAACCAGTAAAGGCAAAAAGGGACATCCCGTTGTTTTTGGGACCCCATTCATACCTGAACTTCTTGCTGCACCACTCGATGAAGGAGCTAGATTTGTCGTTCGAAACAGCCCCTCTGCAGTTCATCTCGTAGAGGTGGAAGATCAAGGCATCTTGGCCAACCTAAATAGCCCTGAAGACCTCCTTCATTGGAAGAATAAAGGTTACTGGATCCAGAAAGGAAAACCTTAATAGACTAACATTGAAGAATCTACTTCCTGAGCCCAAGCCAAGATACCTCCATGTAGATTTCTCAACTTTGAAAACCCCTCCCCTTGCAGCTGTTCTATAGCTGTAGCACTGCGTGCTCCAGATTTACAGTGCACCACCATTTCTTTGTCTCTATCTAATTCATCGACACGATGCAAGAGCTCCGGAAGTGGGATAACAACAGATCCCTCAATGCGGCAGATATCAACTTCGTATGGATTGCGAACATCGAGAATAACAAGATCCCTGCCTGCAGCTAATTCTTGTTCCAATTCAATTGGGGTGACTTCAAGAACCATTTTCTCTTCTTGACGACCTTGACCGATTCCACAAAATTGTTCGTAGTTAATTAGTGTATTAATACTAGGGTCTTCTCCACAAATGGGGCAGGTGGGATCTGGATGCAGTTTAACTTCTCGAAAGCTGAGTTCGAGGGCATCAAAAAGGAGTAGTCTTCCCACTAAGCTCCTTCCAACCCCCAGAACTACCTTGATTGCTGCTGTAGCCTGTACTATCCCCACTATTCCTGGCAAAACTCCTAGCACACCTCCCTCAGCACAAGAAGGAACAAGACCTGGAGGTGGCGGCTCAGGATAGAGACATCGATAACAAGGACCACCAGGCACACCGAAAACAGAAGCCTGTCCTTCAAACCGAAAAATGCTGCCATAGATATTTGGCTTACCTAGAAGAATACATGCATCGTTAACCAGATAGCGCGTGGGAAAATTATCAGTTCCATCTGCAATCCCATCATAATTCTTAAATAGGTCCATCGCATTATCGGAGCTTAAATAGAATTGATGAGACTCAACAAGTACATTAGGATTGATTGCTTCTATTTTTTCCCTTGCTGAGGTTAATTTTGGGCGCCCCACATCAGCTGTTGAATGGATTATCTGTCGTTGTAAGTTACTAAATTCAACTAAGTCGGAATCAACCAGACCGAGTCTTCCTATACCTGCTGCAGCCAGATAAAGAGCCATCGGAGAGCCTAAACCTCCGGCTCCTATGCAAAGAACACTAGAGTTTTTTAGCTTTTCCTGACCTTTAACTCCCATTTCAGGAAGTATTAGGTGACGACTGTAGCGCTGGGTCTCTTCTGGATTCAACCCATTCATTTCGATCTCCTGATTGGAACTCCCCCAGCAATAGCCGGTACAATACTCACTTCGTCACTATCTTGAACCGTGGTCTGTCCCTTTTGCAGATAACGAATGTCCTCATCGTTTAGATAGATATTTACGAAACGACGTAAACGACCCTGATCATCATACAAGTGTTTCTGAAGTTCCCCGTGTTGCTTGACCAATTGTGTCAGGACTCCTTCTATGGTTTGCCCACTAACCTCTACTGTATCCTGATCACTGACATATTGCCTGAGTGGAGTTGGTATAAAAACCTTAGCCATTTAATTTCTCCTCTGCGCTACTTTAGATGCTCCCCCAACAAAGATCCTGGTAGTTGAAGGGGCCTTCCCCGTTCATTAAATACAAAGCACTTATGCTATATTCAAAAACTTAAGTTTACACTAGATATTTTTAGTACAGTGTTTAATCATCAAAAAATTATGCGCTTAAGCTCCTATAAATTCTACCTTAACCCGATGAGGCACCAAACCTGACTCATAACCTTGATCTAGAAATAACTGAACCGCCTTACGGCCGCTTTTCCTGTAATCAAGAGTGCGTTCATTGACATACATTCCAACAAAACGATCACCCTGAGCTGGGTCAAGACCCCGTCCAAACTGAAGCGCATAGTTTAATGCTTCTTCCCTATGATCCAGAGAAAACCTAATGCTCTGCAAAACCATGGATGAAATCTGTTCAATTTTGTGTTTTCCTAGATCTTTGCGGATTACGTTTCCTCCCAACGGAAGTGGAAATCCTGTTTTACCTTGCCACCAACTACCGAGATCAATTACCTCTAATAAATCATGATCGCGATAGAAAAGTTGTCCTTCATGGATGATCACACCTGCCTCCACGGTACCTGACTTAACCTCCTCAATAATTTTATCGAAAGGAACCACGCAACACTCTAAATCTGGTTCTAGAAGCTTTAGCGCTAAAAAGGCTGAAGTCCTCAAACCGGGAACAGCGATCTTTTTCCCCTTTAACTGAGAAGGACTTATCGGAGTACGGCTCACTACCTTAGGACCATAACCTTCACCCATACTAGCTCCACTGTTTAAAAGAGCATATTGATGCGCAATGTATGCATATCCATGTATGCTAACCGCTGACACCTCATACTTAGAAGATTGAGCTGCTTGGTTCAATGTTTCAATGTCCCGCAATTGGTGAACAAAATTGAAAGGTCCTGTGTCAATCTTGTCCGTTGCCAAAGCATAGAACATAAATGCATCATCACTATCAGGACTATGAGCTACGTGAATTTTTTCTTTATGCATTCAATCTTGTTACTCCAAATCAAATGTTTATGCTTTCTTACTTTACCCTAAGTTTCTGAGAAACTCCTTCACTTCTTGATACAAGTCAATATCTCCGAGAGATTTTTAATCCTCCGACATCTCGAACTACTGTACTTATCCGAAAAATCATACAACAAGGGTTTAATGCCCGCTTTAATTGCTCCCTCGTAATCATCTTTTATACTGTCCCCGACATGCCAGCAATTGTTTGGTCTAATTGAGATTTTTTGGAGGGCCAACCTAAAGATCCTAGGATCTGGTTTTGCCATACCGACTCCACTAGAAAACACAATCCCAGACAGTAAGTGAGAGACACCAAGAATCTCCAATAAAGCAGGCAATCTAGAATCGAAATTAGATACTACCACCACTGGTATAGACCATTGTTGCAACTTCTCTAACACTTCGAGTGAGCCATTCTCTAGGACCCAAGAATCTGACCCTGAAAAAAACTCATAAATAGAGTCAAAAAAACCCCCAAAGTCCCTAATTTTAGCGATACCCTGAAAAGTTTCTGTTACGATTCTCAACCACCATTCCTTTTCCATCTCAACCAGGAGAAAACTATCAGTCAATGGAAAGCACAGTGGCTGATATTTAGAAAAAACACGATGAAAAGAGTTGTCTACCTTTTTGCACAAATCAAAAGAAAATGGCACACTTAGTCCAAATCCTAAAGCATGACGCACATAAGTCATTCCTACTGACTCTTTCAAACGAATTAATGTGCCACCTGCATCAAAAAGAATAGCGCCTGGACCTTGCATTGAGAGTTTCTTCAATTTCTAGACTCTTCCTCACGATGTCATAGATTTCAAAGCGAACCAATCAGAAAGGGATTGCTGCGGCGTTCCTGTTTGATGGTGGTCTGTGGACCATGTCCAGGGTACAAAATTCGGTCGTCTCCTAAAGGTATTATCCGCTCCTGAATAGTCTGTATCAACACTTCATATGATCCTCCTGGAAGATCGGTCCTGCCGATGGAACCCTGAAATAATACATCACCACAGAAAACATGCTGCCCCACTTCTAAGGAGATGTGTCCAGGGGAATGTCCAGGGGTAAAGTGTACTTTCAGCTGAATACCGGCAACCTGCAAAATCTGATGATCAAACAGATCCTCATCGATTGGAGGCGTTTCAAAACAACTAACACCAAAAAACTCAGCCTGTTGAGGAAGTGCTTCGTAGAGGGGAAGATCCTTTGGATGCAAATAGATAGGCGCTAAATGCTTTTCACGAACCCTCGAGACTCCTGAAACATGGTCAATGTGGGCATGAGTTAAAAGAATAGCCACAAGCTCTAACTGGCGCTCATCTATGAGATCTAATATCAACTCCACTTCGTCTCCAGGATCCACATACACCACCTGGAAAGAATCAGACTTACCTATTAGATATCCATTTTTATAAAAGGGATGTACTGCTCTTGATTCTATTACAAGATTAACATTGTGCAATTTCTTACCTGTCATTATTACCAATCTATTTGAATTCCAACTAAAACACCTCTTTTAATTTCTCAGTTTTTAATTCTCCCAAGTAGTACAAATACTAGGGGAACACATTTTAGATGTTCTTGGCCAATTCAAAACAGAACATTAGCTCAGATCCGAAAGTTGTAGAATCTTCACATTTTTAAGGTACTTGTTATAGACTGATTGGCTGGAAAATTACTGCCGGAGTGGTGGAATTGGTAGACGCGCTGCGTTCAGGGCGCAGTGGGCTGTGTGCCCGTGGGAGTTCGAGTCTCCCCTCCGGCACCAACTTGTTTTAACAATGTCCAAGACAAGCTTTTTATGTCCTCATCTATTATGATTAAGCACTGATAGAGAATCCATGTAAAGGAATTCTACTTTACCCAAAAAGGACAAGTTCCTGACACTGTTTACCACAATTTTTCCAGGGAGTTCTAGATAATGCTTCTGATATACGCGCTAACACTAGTTTTCATGATTGTGGGAGCCTCACTCTGGATCCTTTCTAGAAAAAAGAAGAATTTCCTCTGTCAGAGCAAGGAAGACACTTCCCTTAATGGAAAACCCGAAAAAAACCATGAAATCCATTGGAAAGTACCAACCATGCCCCCCTCAGCAGGACAAGGGATGGAAGCTCTTCAAACGAGACTCTCGGACATGCCAACGGAAAATCTACGGCAAATACTTGAAATGGGAGCAACCCTAAAATCTGGAGTTGAAGAACTAATCGAACAAGAGCTAGAACAACGCCTTTAGTACGTGCTTTCTCAACGTAGTATTTTCCTCCTCTGGTTACCCTTGGCTGCCACTTGGTTCATGATGGCAACCGAGGGTCCTATCCTGGCTTCCATAGTTGCGAGACTTCCCGATCCAAAGCTAAACCTAGCTGCATACGGAGTAGCTTTTTCCATCGCTCTAATTGTTGAAGCTCCCATAATGATGATACTTAGTGCCTCTACGGCCCTTGTCCAAGACCATCATTCCTATGTAAAGCTTCGAAACTTTACCTTTTCAATTAGTCTAGCCTTAACAGTTTCAATGGGACTAGTTTCGCTTCCTCTGATTTTCTACCCCTTAGCAATTAATCTAGTTGGTCTGCCTCTTGAGGTTGTAAAGCTTTCCTACTGGGCCATCCTTTTTCTTCTACCCTGGCCAGGAGCAATCGGTTACCGACGTTTCTATCAAGGTTTACTAATTCGCAGCCATCGAACCAGATTGATAACCGTTGGGACAGTGATTCGACTCCTTACTATGACCCTAGTCTCTTTCTCACTTTTTAAATCAGGGCTTTTATCAGGGGCCTCAGTAGCTTCCGCATCACTATCTTCTGGAATCCTAGTTGAAGCCATAGCGAGCCGTCTTATGGTTCGTTCCACCCTTAAAGAGCTAAATCTAAAACATCCTTCTACAACCCTCCTTAACTACCCAGCTATAGCAAAATTTTATTTCCCGCTGGCACTAACCTCCTTCTTAGCCCTTGGCTCACAGCCATTAATCACTTTTTTCGTGGGACATAGTCGTGAAGCTCTGTCATCCTTAGCAGTCTTACCAGTTGTATACTCCTTAGTGTTCTTGTTTCGAAGTCAGGGTTTAGCCCTGCAAGAAGTAGTGGTTGCCCTGGCTGGTAAAAACTGGGAAGGCTATCATTCTCTCTCTTTATTTACGAAGCGACTGGCTCTGATAACCTCAGCTGGGCTAATGTTAATTGCCTTTACACCACTGCAAGTATTTTGGTTTCAGCGCATCTCTAACCTTTCTACAGACCTGTCTGAACTGGCAGTTAAAGCCACACAAATCCTGTTCCTTGCGCCCGCTCTAGCTGTTTTTCTCTCCTTTCTAAGGGGCCTGCTTGTTAAGGTTAGACATACCCAAGACATTACCTGGGCATCTCTACTTGAACTAATCATTATTTTGGGAACACTTTTGATAAACATTTTTATCTTAGACCTTGTTGGAACTGTTTCTGCCGCCTTGGCCGTGCTGGCAGGTCGTGCTTCCTCTTGGTTTTATCTTTGGTACAAAGTTCGGCAAAACAAGCTCTCCTCGTAGATCTTGTGAACTAGTTATCTTTTTCTTGATCTTTTTTCTTTGACTCGAAGACATAATCTCCTAACCTTACCCTTGATTTTCTTACACCCTAGGTTGTACCGTTCCGTTTAATCATGGAACAAACTACCCTTACCAAAGATAGGTTACTGCAAGCCTTAGATACTGTGCTAGATCCTGAATTCTCCAAAACAATTACAGATTTGGGATATGTTCACGACCTGGATGTGAAGGATAATGGCGTTAAAGTACATCTCGTTTTTTCATACCCCGGTTCTCCTTCCAAAAAAATAGTTGAGACTGAAATTGAAGAGACTCTTCTCAAACTTCCAGGTGTCAATTCCGTTACTGTGAAATCTACTTGGAAGGTTTCTTCAAAGAGTGTGGGACAAGCGCGACAGCTAATTCCTAGAGTGAAAAATATCTTAGCTGTGGCCAGTGGAAAGGGAGGCGTAGGAAAATCAACTGTATCTGCAAATCTTGCAACCTCTCTTCATTCCCTTGGTGCCACTGTGGGTCTTATGGACGCCGACGTATACGGGCCTAGCATTCCAAAGTTAATGGGGGGTAACGCTACCCCTAAAGTCACTTCTGAAAATCGGATCATTCCACCTGAAATAAGAGGAATTAAGCTCATTTCAATGGGATATTTTCTGCCTAAAGATGACGCCGTGATTTGGCGGGGTCCAATGCTACACAAGATGATCAAGGACTTTCTAGGATTGGTTGAATGGGAAGAACTAGACTATTTGATTGTCGACCTTCCTCCTGGGACAGGGGACGTGCAGCTTAGCCTCTGCCAAACGATCCCACTCACCGGCTCTGTGGTTGTTTCAACTCCTCAAGATCTTGCACTTGAGGTTGCTTCAAAGGCCATTGCAATGTTCAAAAAGCTGAATACTCCTGTGCTCGGAATCATTGAGAACATGAGTGGTTTCCATTGCTCACACTGTGGAGAACGTGATGACATATTTGGACATGGAGGCGCCCGACAGGCCAGTCTTAACCTTAACTACCCTTTTCTAGGAGAAGTCCCTCTGAGTTCTGTAATTCGAAAGCGAAGCGATTCTGGCGAGCCAATTGCTCTTGAGACTGATTCCAAGTACGGCCAATACTTCCATGAGATCGCAATCCACATTGCCAGGGAGGTGGCAATTATTAACCGAGAAACTCCTTCATCTGAGTTGTCAATTGAAATTTAAGCTTTGATTCCCACACCACGCAAACTTCAACTGGTAGGATCTTCCGACATCAACATTGTGTGGGATAATGGATCTGAAACTAATTTCTCCCCATCTTTTCTTCGCCACAATTGCCCATGTGCAAGCTGTTCAGGCCATGGTAAAAATTCCAAAATTGGGGAACCAAAACAAGACCAGAGTTCACTCCCAATACTGGGCCAGTCACCTCTACAGATTTTGGGAGCGACACAAGTTGGACACTACGCAATCCAGTTCACTTTTAGTGACGGGCACGAGAGCGGAATCTACTCGTATGAATTTCTCCATGAACTAGCCATTTTCAAAACTAAATCGTCAGATTGAGAATTTAAGGACAGAGAACTTTATAAGGTTAATTTTATCTTTTTCTCGACAATCCTTTCTTTAATTAACTGTTATCTGAAATTTTGATCATACCCAAATCAAACTTCATTTATTCGGCTCTTCTATTTTGGAAAAAGTTCACATTCCTGGTAAGTTTGTCTAGGTTTTAAATTGTACAAGTCTTGAAAAAGCATGTAGCAAATCATAATTGTTGCTAAGGAATGGCTGGGGCTAGTCCAGAACTACAATGGAAGATTAACTAATTGATTCCGTTGACAAGGTCCTTTGAAAACACACATAATGTCCTTTTTTCTGAGCTCAAGAGGCAAAGGAAGTAAACACCATTTTACTAAATATACTTGAGGGGTCTTAGTTCTGCCGCTGTTAAATTACCTCTCAGAACACACTAGGAGTTGATGTTATATGGCCCGAAACACGGGACCAAGACTAAAGAAAATGCGAGCACTAGGTCTCAATCTTCCCGGCCTATCCCGAAAATCAACAAAGAACCGTGAATTTCCGCCAGGTGAGCACGGTCGAGATCGGCGGAGAAAGCTTTCAGACTACGGTCTTCAGTTGAAGGAAAAACAAAAGCTGCGCTTTAACTACGGATTGGGGGAACGACAGTTCCGTCGTCTCGTGGCAGAAGCTCGCCAAGGTCGCAAGGCTGCAGGTGATCAGCTGATCGAGTTTTTGGAGAGACGTCTAGACAATGTAGTTTTTCGTGCTGGTTACGCCACCACGATTCCGGCAGCCCGACAATTAATCAATCACGGGCACTTTAAGGTCAATGGAACAGCTACAGATATACCCTCTTTCCGGGTTAAATTAGGTGACATTATCACCCCCCAAGAGAAAAGTTTAAAACTTGACACCATTGCCACTTCATTGCTCGAGCTCTCTCTCACTCGACCCGATTGGATTTCATTCGATGATGCTACACTAACCACAACTGTGACTGCTCTACCTGAACCCGACTCCATCCCCTTTCCTGTTGACGTGTCATCGGTCATTGAGTATTACGCCAAGCGTCTGTAGAATTCTTAATTCAGATTTAATAACCGAGATCTGAGACCACCCTCATAATCCTAAAACAATTTGGATCACCTAATAATGTGTAGCTATAGAAACCTGATAGGACATGACAAAAAGAGAATATGCAATAAATCTTCAAGGACAAGGACCTAAAACAATATTTTTTGGCCATGCTTTTAACTAAAAGGAATTATTCACTGGACAAGAAGTGATCGCTAGCCCCCTGAGAAATTATCTATCGGAAGCTCGAACAGATGGAAACTTCTTCACCGTCATTTCAAGTAAAGTAGTTGTGAGAAAGAAACATAAAATCAAGCCTGTTTGGAACTTAATCCATTCCTATAATAGGTAGGTACTTCCAAATCTCCGTCTTTATCCGCATTTGTCTTGTCGGACAATTCAAGGTTTTGAATTTGAGACTGGTCCAAACCAAGGTGAGAGGCCTGCTCCCCCGACTCAGCAACCAATTCCTTGTAAACGCTTTCGGGATTCTGTTGTTCAAAACCAAAATGTGAAAAACCGGTTGCAATAACAGTGATTTTTATTTTGTCCTTAACTCCCTCGTCAAAAACCGATCCAAAAATAATATTTGCATCTGGATGGGCTGACTCCTGGATAATTCGGCTAGCCTCGCTTACCTCTTGAAGAGTGATGGACCGGCTTCCCGTAACATTAATCAAAACTCCCTGAGCACCCTGAATCGTAGTCTCTTCAAGAAGTGGACTAGCAATGGCATTCTGAGCAGCCTGAACCGCTCGATTTTCTCCCGATCCAATCCCTGTACCCATCAGTGCCATACCCATATCCGTCATAATCGTCTTAACATCTGCAAAATCCAAATTAATCACGCCAGGCACGGTGATCAGATCACTAATACCCTGTACAGCTTGCCGCAAGACATCGTCTGCAAACTTAAATGCATCACTTAGGGAAGTCCCTTCTGGCACCGTCTGTAAAAGTCGTTCATTTGGAATCGTAATCACCGTGTCTGCGCTGTCCTTTAATTCCTCAAGAGCCCCCTCCGCCTGCAATCGCCGTTTTTTACCTTCGAAATCAAATGGTCTGGTAACCACAGCAACGGTCAAAGCACCGAGCTCAGTAGCTAGACTAGCAGCAATAGGTGCTCCACCACCTCCAGTTCCGCCACCCAAGCCAGCAGTCACAAAAACCATATCGGCGCCTTCAAGGAGCTCTATTAACTTCTCAGTATCTTCCAGAGCTGCCTGTCGACCAATTTCAGGGTTAGCCCCTGCCCCCAGACCCTTGGTGAGTTTGCTGCCTAGCTGCACCTTAAGGGGAGCATGACAGAGGCGTAGGGCTTGCATGTCTGTATTTGCAGCAATAAATTCAACTCCCTCAATACCAGCCTCGATCATTCGATTGACGGCATTACAGCCACCGCCCCCAATCCCAATTACTTTTATACGTGCTCCATTGAGGGGACCTTCTTCAAAGGCCAGCTTGATTGTTTTTTCATCGAACTGTAATCGGCTCAATTATGTCTCCCTGAGAGACTTTCTCTCTAAATTAATCGTTTCTGATGACTCGCCTAGGTTTCACGAGATTTTCTCCAAAAACCAGTTTTTCACTCTATCCTTTTTGGCATTTGATCGCTTAAAGACCGCCTTATTGGCAAGTAATTCACCTCCCCCACTCAGTTCTTGTGCATAACGGAGTAGACCCAGTGCTGTACAAAACGAAGGATGATAAATTTCGTGATGGCGTCTCACTAGATTCACGGGATAACCAATCCGCACCTGCATTTTTAGAATTTTTTCAGCCCGGTCTCTAAGTCCGTCTAGCATGGCACCTCCCCCTGTCAGAACCACCCCTGTAGCAAGTTCGTTATTGACACCAACTGCCTGTGTAATAGCAGCCACACGTTTGAGCATTTCGTCACAGCGGGCTTGAATGATACGGCAAATAAACTGCCTGGGTAGAGTTTTCTCTCGTCCCGATCCTACTTCACTGATTTCTACCACTTCTTCTACCGGAACACTTTCAGGGAAAACACTGCCAACCATCTTTTTGATTTGTTCTGCTTCTTTGATCGGTGCTTTAGTCCCAATAGCAATATCCTTGGTAACAAGGTTTCCGCCCAGAGGGACAACCTCCGAGTGCCAGATAGCACCCTGACTATAGACGGCAACATCCGTAGTTCCACCACCGATATCGACAAGAAAGGTACCTAGTTCTTTTTCGTCGTCAGTCATAATTGACTCGGCGGAGGCTAGCTGTTGCATTACTACACCATCTACAATAACACCTGCCTTGTTCACCGCATTGATTATGTTTTGCACAACTGCCGAAGCCGTCATGACAACATGTAGGCTAACATTGAGTTTTTGGCCGTACATGCCAAGAGGATCATCAATCCTGTCCTGTGCGTCGACCTTAAACTTCTGTGTCAACACATGAATCACCTCATAGCCCTCAGGAATCTCGACTGCTCTTGCCTTAGCAACTGCTCTTTCAATATCTTCCTCATTTATCTCGGAGCTTCTGCTACGGATATCAATTTCTCCAGAACAGTTAACTCCGCGCAGATAAGAACTTCCCAAACTCACATGTGCTGACTCTATGACAGTTTTAGACTGCTCCTCGGCCATTTCTATCGCAGCTCTAATACTATCGACCGTTGTCGTAAGATTAACGACAACTCCCTTCCGAATCCCTCTGGAAGGAACTGTGCCAGAGCCAAGTATACGCAGCTGTTTATTTTCTACGGCAGCAACCACCGAACAAATTTTAGTGGTCCCAATATCAATCCCAGCAATAAACTTTGCTTTTCTTGCCATAATCCTTAGTTTTTTAGTCTGATCCTCTTATGTCAATTTCAGACTGGCCCTGGCCCCGTGGCGTGTGAAGAATAATCCGATTGGTGAAAGTCACATCTATCCATTCAATCTTTCCATGCCGGCTTTTTACTTCACGAACAAGATCCATTCGAGATACGAACGTCTCATATCGTTGCAAATAATCTCGCTCACCCAGCAATACAGGCACAGGCTCGCTCGTCGGAATTACTCTGACCTGGTTTGTCTCGCTTAAATCGACCTCAGAAATCGTTTTGCTGTAGTTTTTTTCTCCTCTGTCCAATTCATGGAGAATATCAAAATAGAGCTTCATTCGACGGGAGTTCCAGATCCTTGCACCCTCAACGGCTGCACTAATCATTCCCTTTATGATCGGCCTATCAAGAAACTCAAATTTAGGTCCAAAGGAAGCCAAGGCTATTCCTTCCCGATCCACTACCTTAAGCTCCCCTTCGATAACAGCCACCGCTTCTGGTATTCGCTCCTCAATATAAACTTCAATCTTGTCAGGTAACCTTCTACGCACCACAGCAGATTTAATCCAATTTTCAGACTCAAGAATGGATCGAACTTGAAAAAGGCTGGCGGCCAAGACATTCTCGGAAATTACATCATTAATAAGCTGTTCGAGATGACTAGCATCTGCCCGATTCAGCCCCTCAAAAGTAATTCGATCAAGGTGAAATATCTTGGCAGACTCTGTTAAGTCATTAAAAACAAGCATCGAAAAAAGAAGCCCTGCTGCAAATACAACCACCAGAATCAGATAGGCACATACTCGTGCCATTTTTTTCAAATTTTCCCGAGTTCGATTCTTGGTAGTCAACTTACCCAAGAAATTTCTCCCCCACTTGCCAGACATCTCCGGCTCCCATTGTTACAACTAAATCACCCGGACGTGTTTCTTGACGTATAAGATTGACCATGCTAACGGTATCTTCAACAAAAGTAGTTGAAACAGTAGGCGAAATTCTACTAACCAGTGTCTTAGAATCAATTCCAGGAATTGGTTCTTCTCCGGCCCCATATACAGGCAAAACAAAAAGCCTGTCAGCATCTACAAAACATTCACCCATAAGGTCAATCAAGTATTTTGTCCGGGTATATCGATGTGGCTGAAAAACCACTATCATACGTTCACCAACTGAACGCAAACACTCTAGTGTGGCTTTAATCTCAGTGGGATGATGAGCATAATCGTCTATCACAGAAACCCCACCCCGTTCTCCCTTAAACTGTTGTCGACGTTCGGCACCTTGAAAACTAGCCAAGGACCTAGCCATTTCATTAAATGAAAGCCCTATCCATAGGCCCACAGAGATTACCGCCAGGGCATTTTGGACATTATGTCGGCCAGGAACATTAAGCTCCACTGTACCCAGTTTCTGTTCACCCTGAAAACAGGTAAAAACAGTTCCGAAAGGCTTATTTTTTAGGTGTCTCGCCGACACATCGGCCCCTTCATTAAGGCCGTAAGTTACCACTCGACGGTGAACTTTTTTGGTCAAATCCCTAAGCTGTAGATCGTCGAAGCAAATAATAACCAAACCATAAAACGGAATCGAATTCATGAACTCTAAGAAAGCCGACTTCAGATTTTCAAAATTTTGGTATACATCCATGTGATCCGTATCAATATTTGTAACAATCTTGAACACTGCAGGCACATTCAGAAAGCTCTTATCGCTCTCATCTGCCTCACAGACAGCATAGGGACCTGAGCCGAGTAACCCATTAGTTTTTAAATTGATGATTTCGGCTCCTACGATGATAGTTGGATCTACACCGATTTGATTAAGAACGATTGCAAGCATACTCGACGTGGTTGTCTTTCCATGAGTTCCAGATACGGCAATTCCGATTCGACTAGCCATGAATCGCGCTAGAACTTCCGAGCGGTGAAGAATCCGTGTACCCCTTTGACGAGCCGCATTAAGTTCTACATTATCCGAACAAATGGCACTGGAAGTGACTACTATCTGAGCATCCCCTAGATTCTCTTCGTAATGGCCTAATTGGACTCGAATTCCCAGGCCACGAAGATCATCAAGAAGTTTGCTTTCCTTAATATCTGACCCCGAAACATTCACACCACTTTGAACTAAAATCCGAGCCAATCCGCTCATCCCAATTCCACCGATCCCGACAAAATGAACAGACTTCACAGGATGTCGACCGAAAATTTTTAAATCCTTCATTGCGCAAGTTTTTCAATTAGATCAGTAATATGTCTAACACTATCCGGGGTGCCCAAACTTTTGGCTGCACGGGCCATTTTTGAGAGCCTTTGTCGATCATTCCCGAGTTCAGTCAAAATGCCACCCAGAACGGCTCCATTTAGATCAGACTGCTCCCTGAGAATTGCTGCTCCTTTTTTCTCCAACAATCTTGCATTTTTTATCTGATGATTATCTGCTGCCTCCGGAAGGGGGATTAGAATGGAGGGTCTGCCAGCTGCTGCTAGCTCTGCCACCGTGGAAGCTCCTGCACGGGAGATGACTAAATCAGAATTTTCTAGGGCACCTGGCATGTTCTCTAGGTATTCAAAGACCTGAGCTTGGATACCAGCTATCCGGTAACTTTTACTTATCCATTCAAAGTCATTTGCTCCAGTCTGATGTGTAATGTGTAGTTCTTTTGGTAAATGGGGCAAGGACTTGGAGAGCAATTGGTTGATAGGACGGCTTCCTTGACTGCCTCCAAAAATGAGGACGCGGAAAACTTGATCTTTTCTCCGCCAAGACTGAACTTCATGAAATTCTCGGCGCACCGGTACACCACTTACAACTGCCCTTGAACCAAAGAACCTCTTGGTTTCCTCAAAGGCTACAGCTATTTTGTCCGCGAATCGGGCTAAAAGTCGATTTGTTAGGCCCGGATAGACGTTAGGCTCAATCAACAAAATTGGACAATTATTTGCTCTGGCAGCGGCAACTGCTGGACCGGAAGAGTAGCCTCCCAATCCCACGATAACGGAGGGTCGAAACTCTCGAATAACACCTAATGAAGCAATTAGGCTACCTGGAAGTTGCAAAAGCGTCCACACTCTTTGTAGAACACCTACCCGATTTAGTCCTCCAACACGGATTGTTCTTAAAGGAAACTTCAAGGACGGTAAAATTTGGGATTCCAGCCCTTCATCAGTGCCGATAAACAGACAGTAACAACAACTATTGCGCCTTTCCAACTCCTGTCGGATTGCAACAGCCATGTACACGTGCCCACCTGTTCCTCCACCTGCAAAAAGAACACGTGTAGTCCCTTTCTGTTCTAATGTTACCGGCATAATCCTTTGGAATACCAAGGAATATCTGTCGAATTGCGGGGATTAGAAGAAATATTTAGCAAGATTCCCACAGACAGGAGAGTCATAAAGATTGATGACCCTCCAGATGAAATAAAGGGTAGCGGAATTCCCTTTGTAGGAAGAAGCCCCAATACAACGCTAATATTGACCAATGCCTGGATCATGATCATAAGTACAATCCCCAATCCAACAAATGTTCCAAATACTGTATTGGATCGTAGTGAAATTTTGATTCCCTTCCAGAAGAACACCAAGAACAAAACCACCAATAGAGTTGATCCTATTAGCCCGAGTTCTTCACTCAAGATCGAGAAAATAAAATCGTTGTGGGCCTCTGGGAGAAAGGCTAGTTTCTGTTTGCTCTGAGCAAACCCTTTCCCACCTGCTCCACCTGATCCGATCGCGATCAGACTTTGCCGAACCTGGTAACCAACTCCAAGCGGATCCACTTCAGGGTTTAAGAAAGAAAGAATCCGTTCCCAGCGGTAGGGCACACGGTAGACCAAAAAGAAGAAAATGGGAACCGAAGATACCAAAGCAGCCACAAAATAACTGAGACGAAAACCGAAGAGAAATAGCAAAAACCCTGCGACACAAATTATACAAGCAGCAGTGCCAAAATCCGGCTGAACTAGAATCAAAAAAACAATCGAACCTAAAATCGAAAGGTAGGTAAAGGCTTCTCTTCGACCTAGTTTCCCCTCTTGGAAACGTACAAAAATCGCAGCAGTTAGAAAAACAACCACAAGTTTTGAGAGTTCGGAGGGTTGTGCTCTTAAGGGTCCAAGGACAAGCCACCGGTTGGTGTTATTAATCGCTGGAGAAAGCAGGGCTCCCATCAGGAGAAGATAGTTTATTCCTATCAGTAGAAGTAGGATTGGTTTACTGCCAAAATATCGATAGTCAATCCTCATGAAAATTAGCATCACCGCAAGTCCACACAGCATGAAAAAGGATTGACGGACAAATGCTTGGGAACTCCCTGTAGCTACAGCCGATGCGCTGAAAACCATTACCAATCCAAATCCCACAAAAGTAAAGGTAATTAATAGTAGTGTCTTATCTGGAGTCACAGAACTCTTCATGAATTCAAATCTTGATGATGAACGATGTAGGCGACACTTTCCTTGAACACTCGACCTCGATGTTCGTAGTTTTTAAACATGTCAAAGCTGGCACAACCAGGAGCAAGTAGGACAACGTCTCCTCTACAAGCACAGCGACTTGACTGTAGAACAGCCTCTTTTAATCCTTTCACATTGGCAACCCTAGTACTTTTACTTAGGACCTTCTTGATCTTCCCGGATGCTTTCCCTATAAGAATGAGAGCACGAACCTTACGTTGTACTAGGTCCTGGAGCTGAGTAAAATCCGCTCCTTTGTCAAGGCCACCCATAATCAATACGATAGGGTTTGGGAAAGCCTCTAGTGCCTTTTTTACTGATTCAATATTTGTTGATTTTGAATCATTGTAGTAAGAAACTCCACTAACGTCGGCCACTTTTTCTAGGCGGTGCTCAACACCCTTAAAGCCTCGAATAGCCTCTCTTAAAGCTGAACTTGAAATTCCCGAGAGATGGGCAGCTGAGACTGCAGCTAAAACATTTTCAATGTTGTGATGTCCTGGTATTGAAATATCGGAAATAGAAAGTAGAGTCTCTTTTCGATCCTGTAGTCTAGCCACTATTTGACCGGACTCAACCCAAACCCCTCTCTCAAGAGGGCTACAACTAAAGAGACAAACCCTAGCTTTGGTTTGGGGAACCATAGCGGAAGTCACTGCATCATCTGCATTTAAGACAGTCCAATCTTTGACTGTTTGGTTAAAAAAAATCTTCCGCTTGGCCTCTATATAGGCTTCGAAGCTCTCATGACGGTCCAAGTGATCCTCTGAAATATTGAGTAGCAAAGATATTCCAACTTTGAATTGTTTTATTGTCTCCAACTGAAAAGAGGACAACTCAACCACCGAAGTTGTCCCAGCTTTTGAACAGCGCAGAGCTACTTTAGAAAGTGGCGTTCCAATATTCCCAGCAACCTCTACTGATTTTCCAGCGCTCTCAAAAATTCCCTGAATTAAGCTGGTGGTCGTAGTCTTGCCGTTTGATCCCGTAACTCCAATCAAAGGACCCTCTTTAAAATGGAAACCTAGTTCAACCTCTGGGATAACTAAAATCCCCTTAGATCGAGCCTTTTGTAAAATTCTACTATTTGGGGGAACACCTGGACTCAAGACAATTAAATCCGTCTCCAACAAATCCATTACTAGATGTTTTCCTAGGGTGGTCTCTACCTTTCCGTTTAACAAAGAGAGCTTCTCCAAAAGTTGGTTTTTTGGTTTAAGATCTGTTACGTGAACTCGCGCACCCTGGGCCAGTGCGAGATTGGCAGCTGCCAATCCACTACGGGCTAGGCCCATCACCAAAACCCTCTTGTGACGTAGTTGAAGCACGACGCTATCTCAACTTAAGCGTTGTAAGACTAAAAAGGGCAAATATCAAGCCCATTATCCAAAAGCGAACGACTACCTGACTCTCAGTCCATCCCTTTAGCTCAAAATGATGATGGATGGGAGCCATTAAAAAAAGTCTTTTCCCTAGGACTTTGAAACATCCAACCTGCAGTATCACTGAAAGAATCTCCAGAACAAAAATGCCTCCGATTGAAAACAGAAGCAGTTCTTGTTTGATCAGAACAGCAACCGTTCCGATCGCTCCACCCAAGGATTCGGAACCGACATCCCCCATAAAAATATCTGCGGGGTGATTATTGTGCCATAGGAATCCCAGCGTTGCTCCTACCATCGAACCACAAAAAACGGTCAACTCACTAGCATATGTGTTCTTAATCAGATCTAGGTAAGTTGCAAACTCAGCATGCCCCGTTAAATAGGTCAGAACCGTGAGGGCTGATGCAGCAATAATCACGAGTCCCGTTGCTAGCCCGTCCAGACCATCACTAAGATTGACTGCGTTGCTACTACCAACTACTACCAACACGGTAAAAATAATTAATGGAAGGAAAGTTGAAACCCCTAGAATTACCAGGTCAAGTTCTGGGGTAAACTGCTTAAAAAAGGGTACACTAAGACGAGTGCTATAGAGCTGTCGAGAGTTCAGAACAACTAATGTCAAAGCAATTCCAAAAGCGACCAAACACTGTAACAAAAACTTTTGATGAGCCCGTAGGCCAAGACTTTGCCGCCTCGATACTTTTAGGAAATCATCCAAAAACCCAATCGCCCCATATACTATAAGAGAGATCACAGCAATCCAAACGTAGAGATTTGCCAAGTTGGCCCACAAAAGAGTCGGTAAAACAATACTAATAATGATCAGCAATCCACCCATAGTGGGCGTTCCAGCCTTGACCTGATGACTAGATGGACCTTCCCTTCGAATGAATTGTTCAATTTGAAACTCTCTGAGCTTTCGAATAACAAATGGCCCCAAAAATAGACTAATTATTAATGCTGTAAGAGAAGCACAAGCGGTGCGAAAGGTTATATACCTAACGACATTCAGAGGAGAGAGATAGTCGTGAAAAGAATAGAGAAGATAATAGATCAAAGAGACACCTCTCCTCTTTTAAAACTCGACTCGATATAACTAATCATACGATCCAGTCCAAGACTCCGAGATGCCTTTACAAGTAAAAGATCACCATTGTCAAGAATCTTACAAAGCAACTTAGCGGCCTGAAAATAATCTCTCACATGAAATAGCCTGCCGGTAGACATTCCTGCGTCACATGCCCCTCTTCTCATCTCCTCGGTTAGTTTACCCACAGTAACCACAGCATCTAAATTCAGCTCAGCCAGACGTTTTCCGGTTTCAAGATGGTATGATTTAGCTTGACTTCCCAACTCCAACATATCGCCAATTACTGCCAACTTGCGCCCATTCCATGACCAACCAGAAAAATCTTCCAAAACTGAGTTCAACGCTTCTGGGTTCGAATTGTACGATTCATCAACTATAGTGACCTCAATACCTTGACCAGTACTCAGCAACCTAAGTTGTCCCCTTTGGGCAACAGGTGCCAGCTGAAGGATTCCGTTTTGAATCTCTTCATTCGTCAGACCTAAGGCTACAGAAATCGCCACCGCCGCTCCTAGATCCTGCAAGTAATGCTTACCAGAGAAAGGGACAATTGTCGAATACTGCCCAGATGGAGTACGAATCAAAATTTTCATCGAACTAACTTCAGATGGAGACTCTCTAGACACACTCACCTGGCAGGATCTGGAGCACCCAAAGGCTATAGCATCCCCATCGAAACCTCCAGCGATCTCACAAAGTCTAGGATCCTCTCCGTTAAAGATAAATCTTCCACCTTTCTTCAAGCCTTTTAAAATTTCCGCCTTTTCTTCGGCAATTTTTTTAATTGAATCAAAAGATTCGAGATGTACAGGTGCCACATTGGTAATGACAGCAATGTTTGGCTGGGAAATTAGAGATAAGGGACGAATTTCTCCCGGATGATTCATTCCCAGCTCTACTACCGCTATTTCATCAGGTTTTTCCAAATTCAATAGGCTTAATGGCAAACCGAACTGATTGTTTAAATTTCCAGGTGATTCGCAAACACGATAACGCTGTCTTAACAAAGTAGAAGCAAACCTTCGGGTAGTTGTCTTTCCCATGCTTCCAGTCACAGCTACAACAATTCCCGCCCACTTTTTTCGAACCATAGCACTAAGTTTTTGCAATGCCCAGGTTGTATCTTGAACTTTTAAAAACACACAATCAGAAGCTACAGATCCGGTAGGGATAGGTTTGGAATGGATAACTACTCGAGACCCCTTAGCAATGGCTTCATCTATGAAGTCATGTCCATCGAAAGAAGCCCCCAAAATGGCTATAAAACAATCTCCTGCACTAATTGTTCGGCTGTCAATCGAAATAGGGGGAAGTAATTCTGTATTTGAGACAATTGGATGTCTAGGAAGAGTGGTTTTGAGAACCTCAGCCACTTCAATGAGAGAGGATACGATCATAAGTTTCTACGGCCACACGGGCGTCATCGAATTTGATTCTCCGGCCATTGATTTCTTGGTATTCTTCATGTCCCTTTCCAGCAATAAGAACAACATCTCCAGGACGTGCCTGTTGGAAAGATTGCTGTATCGCTTCCCTCCTGTCCAAAATCTATGCAAAAGAACAACGAGAAACTCTAACCAATTAAACCTGATTAATAATCTCCTGAGGTGACTCGAATCGAGGATTGTCCGAAGTAATTACCACAATGTCTGCAAGCTCGGATGCAATCCGTCCCATCTCGGGGCGTTTTGTTTTGTCTCTATCACCTCCACAACCAAACACCAAAATCAGCCGACCCTTGCAGACATTCCGGGCTAGCTTGAGCAGATTAGATAGTGCATCCGGAGTGTGAGCATAATCAACAAATACTGAAAAGGGAGCATCGAATAAAACTCTCTCAAAACGTCCCCGGACACTTTTAAGTGCGGAAATACCTGCTTGAATCTGGTGATCAGGAAATTCCATGTATGAACAAGCTGCCACGGCCGCCATGAGATTGTAGATATTGTGTCTACCCAAAAGAAAACTGGAAATTTTGACTTGCCTCCCCATTACACTTAGCAACAAATCCATTCCTTGTAAACCGGTGTTCTCTTTCAGAGGATACACATCGTTTTGATCGGACATTCCAAAAGTCACTAGACGAATAGAGTCATCCAATGGACAAGCAATTACTTTGGCATCGTCGCCGTTTAAAACAGCCACACGAAGCGAAGGATTATAAGAGAGATCAAAGAGTCTATATTTTGAAGCCAGGTAATTCTCAAATGTTCCATGAAAATCGAGATGATCCTGACTTAGATTTGTAAACACCCCGACCCTAAATCTACAGCCGTAGACCCTGTCAAGGGCCAGAGCATGTGAGGACACTTCGATCACGCCTGACTCACATTTTACTTCAACGGAACGGTGAAGAATCTCTTGAATTCTGATTGCCTCCGGAGTTGTTCGAATTGAATTCAAATTCTCCTTTCCGGCAATTGTCCGATTTGTGCTAATTAGAACAGACGGACCAGCCATTCTCAAAATCGAATGGATGAGACTAGCTGTAGTGGTTTTTCCGTTAGTACCAGTCACAGCAGCCAATTGCAATTGCTTGGACGGATGGCCAAAATAATAGCCAGCCGTTTGTGCCATGTAAGGACGTACAGCCCCTACCTGTAGCCAAGACTGTACAAAGTCTGCTGGCGCCGGTCTCTCAGAAACAATCGCTACGGCCCCATTACGGAGAGCTTGAGGGATGAAAAGGTGTCCATCCAAGATCTTTCCTTCAATCGCAAAAAAAATCGAATCCTTAACTATTTCTCTGGAATCATATTCTAACGAAGAAATTTCAGTTTTTAAGTTCCCTTCCGTCCCAATCTGAAATGATCTGGGAGGAAGTTCTTGTAGAAGGTCTTTGAGCTGCAAATTCTATTTCTCCTTGATCCGAAAGTACTACCTCACAAACCGTCCCGGGACTAACTAGGGTTCCTGGTGGCGGTCTTTGTCCCACCACTAGACCTCTACCTGTATAACTAAGAGACAGCCCAAAACGAGCACTGTTAATCGCAACCTCTCGCAAACTCAACCCCCTAAAATCGGGCAATTTTATGCCCTGGATCAATTGGGTGATGACATTTCCTTGCTCCACACCTACTTGGTTGTCACTCAGATCGACGAGGGTTTCCTCTATGCCTTCCATGGGAAAATCTGTCTCTGCTAAGACTGCCAAAGCCTTAACTGGTTCTACTCTCTTGTCATGATAAGCTTTCTGAGAATCAGACATTTGATCTTGGGAAACACCTAATTTAATAAGTGCTCTCTCCATGATCTCCTTGAACACTGGAGCAGCCACGATTCCACCATAATAATCCCCAACTGGCTCGTTTATGATTATGATGGCCGCTAAAACTGGTTTCTCTAAAGGAGAAAAACCTATAAACGATGAAACATACTTGTTTTTTGAGTACCCTCTTCCAACAAATTTCTGAGCTGTTCCCGTCTTTCCCCCAGCTGAAAACCTGGAGAGTCGGGCTCTTATACCAGTTCCCTTCTCTATAGTTTGTCCCATTGCACCACGCAACAAGCGAGCAGTCTCTGCTTTAATTACACGGCGACGAAGTGTCTCAGGAGCAGCTACTAGTTGTCCATCTGGACTAACAATCCGGCTCAAAACCCTTGGTTTTACTAAATATCCTCCATTAGCAATTACCGATGCAGCACGCAACATCTGTAGAGCCGTCACACTCAATTCTTGTCCGATTGCTAGAGCACCGATCGAGAGCTTTGACCACTCAAGCGGTTTGCGGACTCGTCCCGCTACCTCAAAAGGAAGATCAATGCCCGTAAGTTCACCGAATCCAAAACGTTTAATATATTCGTAAAACTTCTGATTTCCCAAACGCAACGCTAGCTTGATAGTACCCACGTTGCTAGATTTTTTTAGAATCTCCTCAAGTGTTAGTTCTTCAAAGCCACGTTTAGCCTCACGATAAACTTTGTTCCCTAGACGGACTGTCCCAACTCGGCAATCAATTGTCTCATTCATATTAGCCATTCCCAGATCAAGAACAGCCGCTAAAGGTACTATCTTAAAGGTTGAACCTGGCTCATACATGTCCTGAATAGCTCGATTTTTCTGATTTCTAGACTGATTGGTGTTGTAACGATTTGGATCAAATAAAGGGTAAGAAGCCATGGCCAGAATTTCTCCATTGTGTGGATTCATCACAATGGCACTTCCATTAACTGCCTTGGTTGTTTCAATGGTCTTTTTGAGTGTCTGCTCTGCTACGTATTGAATGGTGCTATCGATTGTTAGAATTATGGAATCTCCAGCTGTTGATCGCTCTCCTTTCTTACTATTGAAACTACGGCGTTTAGCGTCCAAACTGAGTTCCACCTGATTAGATACCCCTTTCAGGCTCTCATTGTAAGTCAACTCTACACCGCTCCAAGCCTTTCCATCTTTGCCTACAAATCCTAATATTTGCCCTGCCAATTCATTTGCAGGATAGAAACGTGTTGATTTCGGCTCTAGATATAGCCCTTTGATATTTAATTTCCTGATCTGTTGAGAAACTTTCGACTCTATTTCATGCTTTAGGTAGACATGCCCGCTATCTCTACTCAACCGGTCTAGAAGCTTTTCTTCTTGAATGTCCAGCAAAGGAGACAAGCGATGGGTTGCCTTCACAAGATTCTCGAGCTGCATTGGATTTGCAGAAAGAGACTTAACCGGAATATTGACCGCTAATTCACCAAGTTGTCGATCAAAGACATCCCCCCTCCTACCAATTAGTTTTCGAAATCCAAAAACCTGCCCAGACGCAATTTTTTGATAACTCTCAGCCTGCAGGACCTGGAGGTCAAATAGCCGGCCAATGATAATCAAAGACCAACCTATAACAAGCACATAAACCAACAACAGCCTCCGCACAAATATATGCCTGGTCATCCGGTAATTGGCACTCCTATTCATTATTGATTGATCAAACCGGCAATTTGAGCTGAGGCCAGTAGATCTTGGGACTGACCAATTGGTGTACCGGCCTCTATAATCGTCACCTCTGGCTGGTTGGGACTGACCAGACCTAACTCTTCAGCCTTGCGATCCAGCCTTTCTGCACGAGTCAGGGTCTGATATTCAGCTCTCAAGGACCACTGTCTCTCTAGCATCTTCCGATTAGCTTCCCTTAGTTCTTCGATCTGGTAACCAGCGGCTATTATTTGCTGTTGATTCCAGCCATAAACAAGGGTTAGAGAAATCAGCAATGCACCGGTAACAACCCATCCTAAAACCTTCCAGGGAAATTTTCTTTCTTCGCTGTGCAGTTTCTGATTTTTCAACTCTACTATGGACATATCAACCATTGTCACACTCCCTTAATGTTCTATATGTTCTGCACACTTCTCAAAAGCTCGCAACTTAGCACTACGTGACCGAGGATTTTCATTAATCTCTTTCTTCCCAGGTGTCACAGGTTTTCGAGTCAAAATTTGACCTAGCTCTAGGCGGGGACAGTTACACAATTCACCTGGACGAAAACAGATACAACGACCGGCTGCCTTTCGAAAAGCTGTTTTAACAATTCGATCCTCCAAACTATGGAAAGAAATCACTACAATTCTTCCTCTAGGGTTTAGCAAATAAATCGCTTCAATAAAAAACTCCTCGAGACCATCAAGCTCCTGATTCACATTAATCCGTAATGCTTGAAATACCCTGGTGGCTGGATGAATCGATCCGCGGTATCCGGCTGGAGTGAGACCCTCTACTAGTTGCCTTAGTTGGCAAGTGGTAAGAAGTGGATTTGCCTGACGTTGCCGGACAATTGCTTGAGCAATCGATCGTGAGTGACGCTCTTGGCCATAGCGCCAAAACATCTTTGTAAGCTCTTTCTCTGACAACTTATTCAGAAGATCTGCTGCAGTGATCTGGCATCTCCTGTCGAGACGCATATCAAGAGGGCCATCTAATCTGAAGCTAAAACCACGCTCAGCACTCTCCAGTTGAAATGATGACACTCCCAGATCTAATAGGATACCGTCAACACTGGAAATTTTTTGTCCGTTTAGAATCAGAGAAAGATTGCGAAAGTTATCATGATGGAAGGAAAGGTTTCTAATGCCACTGCCTAAACGATTCTGGGCCTGTTGCAGGGTCTCGTCATCCCAGTCTATCCCAATAACTTTTCCTGTGCCGTCTAGAAAAGTGAGTATGGCTTGGGTATGTCCGCCCAAACCGATTGTACCATCCACATAAGTTTCGTCCTTAGCTACCCTTAGCAGTTCGATCGCTTCCTGCAAAAGAACGGGCATATGAAGGGCGCCAACCATGGACATTTTAAATCCCAATATCAGCTAAAGAGATGGAATCCCGGTCTGTGTAAGGATCACTCTCCAGTATTTTATTGAAGCGCGATCGATTCCAGACCTCTAGATAGTTGAGTTGTCCTATAACATCTACTTCCATTCCCTCAACTGCCGCAGCTTCCCTAAGATGTGTAGGAATCAAAACCCTTCCTTGACGATCAGACTTAGCCATTTGACCAAAATAGCTTGTATTACGTAAAAATTTTAGTTTCCCAGGCAACATCTTTGGAGGTTCAATTAACTTTGCTTCCAGCTTTTCCCATTCACATATGGGATAGATCAATACATTTTCCCCCGTCACGCTGGTTACAAAAACTTCCATGCCATAGGCAGTATCTAAAATCTTCCTATGTGCCGACGGAATCTTGATCCTGCCTTGCGCGTCGATCTTTGCTGGAAAGTTTCCACGAAACATATATTAGATGCCAGAAGAGCCATTAATCCTAAATTAACCTATTTGCTCTATTCTGAACCAAAATAATCCATAGTCAAGCAAAAAAGCATTACAGGTTTCTCTTTCGAAACAAACAGCGTTTTAGTTGAATATTGACCTGCCAAAGAACAGCAACTAATATGAGGACACTGAAACCGTAACCCTACCCATCATTGATCCAGGTCATAGAGGTGAGTCTTTTTATTTTAAAAAACATAACAATGGACTAAAAACTATGGAAAAGCCCCTTAATCAGGTTGACAGAAAAGTTGCTGACATTATCCGTGCTGAAACAATCCGCCAGGCAAGTACTCTGGAGATGATTGCCTCTGAAAACTTTGTGAGCGAATCAATTTTAGAAGCCTCAGGTTCAGTCCTAACTAACAAATACGCCGAAGGTTATCCTGGTAATCGTTACTATGGTGGATGTATGTTCGCAGATCAGATAGAAAGTCTGGCTCAAGCTCGAGCAAAGGAATTATTTGGAGCTGAGCACGCTAATGTTCAACCTCATTCTGGAAGTCAAGCTAATACCGCCGTTTATTTAGCTACACTGAATCCTGGCGACAAGATTCTTGGGATGGGACTCTCACACGGAGGACACCTTACACATGGGCACCCAATCAATTTTTCGGGACGCTTCTTTAATTGTATTACTTATGGGGTAGATTCCGTTCGTGAGCGCATTGATTACGACACAATAGAAACCTTGGCACTGAAGGAAAAACCAAAAATAATCGTGGCAGGGGCAAGTAACTACAGCCGTACAATTCACTTTGATCGGTTCGCAGAAATCTGCCGCAAGTCAGGTGCATATCTCATGGCGGATATTGCTCACATTGCCGGTCTTGTGGCAACCGGTCTTCATCCGAGTCCTATTCCACATGCCGATTTTGTGACAACCACTACGCACAAAACTCTGCGAGGCCCCCGAAGCGGGTTAATTCTTTGTCGAAATCAATATCAAAAAGTTGTCGATAAAAGTGTTTTCCCATGTCTCCAAGGTGGTCCTCTTGTCCACATCATCGCTGCTAAGGCGGTCACGTTCAAACAAGCTAAAACTTCATCATTCCGTAAATACCAAAAACAGGTCATAACTAACGCCAAAACACTCGCCAAAAAAATAGCTGAGAATGGATTTAGAATCGTTTCTGGTGGAACAGACAACCATCTTTTTACAATAGACGTATTTTCCCATGGCATCACAGGAAAAGATGCGGAGACCCTACTAGAGAAAACAGGGATCACTGTAAACAAAAATTCCTTACCTTTTGATGTCCAGCCCCCAATGATTTCAAGTGGGATCCGGATCGGATCTCCCGCTCTTACAACCCGTGGAATGAAGGAGCCTGAAATGGAGTTGATAGGAGACTGGATTTCCAAAATCCTGCTTAAACCAAATAACAAAGTAATGCAGCAGAAAATAAAAGGCCAGATCCAGGAATTAACTCAACAATTTCCTCTCTACAAATCTCGTGCTTCCTAGAACTGATCCCAAACATGACTCCAGAGATATCTAACACGGACTTTTAATGTCTTTCTCTCTTCCAAATCTGGATGACATTTTTGGTGCCAAAGGTTTACTAGCTTCACATTTGGACGGATATGAGCCCCGGTTATCACAGCTCGAGATGGCACGAGCCGTCGAAAATGCCATTTCTCATGGTCATCATCTTACGGTAGAGGCAGGCACAGGAACTGGAAAAACTCTCGCATATCTGATTCCAAGTCTACTTGCCAAAAAACGGGTCATTATTTCGACTGCCACCAAAAATCTACAAGACCAACTGATCCAAAACGACCTAACTTTCATAAAAAACTATCTTGTCCCAAACCTTTCTGTAGCCTACATGAAAGGACGCCGTAACTATCTTTGTCTGAGACGGTTGAAGGAAGGCCTTGATAAGGGCTATTTACTTTCTGAAGACCAAAACAGGCTCAACCAGCTGGTAAAATGGACACGGGATTCTACCAATGGAGAACGAAGCGAGATTGACTGGTTAACCGATGACGATCTCTTCTGGAACCAGATAGACGCGCGCAGTGACATCTGCACCGGGCAGTCTTGCGATGATTTTTCGTCTTGCTTCATTACCCGCATGAGGCAAAAGGCGTTTGAAGCTGATTTAATCATCGTCAATCATGCTCTTTTCTTCTCCAATCTAGCGATGGAAAGCGACGAGATTGGAAAGATTCTACCTGATTACGGAGTTTTGATTCTTGATGAAGCCCACCGGGTAGAGGATATAGTGTCTCAACATTTTGGCAATCACCTAAGTAACAGACGATTTGATGATCTGACCGCTTCACTTCAAAAAGCCTTTTCCAAGAGTCAGAATCCACCGCCTATAATTAATCGAGTAAAACAGGATTCACAACGTCTATTCACAGCTTTACCTGGTGAAAACAACCGTTATTCACTGAACTTTTTTCCCTCTCCAGATGGAGTTATTGATCTTCGGGAAGAATTAGCTCCTAGCTATGTTCGCTTGCGGGACACGCTTAGAGCGCTTTACTCGGAGCTTCAATTAACACGTCCCCGTCCTCATGAATGGGAAGCTCTAGTCCGTAGAGTGGAAAACCTAACAGAGGATCTTGACACAATTTTTTCAGAGGATAACTTCGAAAACGTTTACTGGTATGAGATGCGACAGGCAGGAGTTTTCATTCACGTTACTCCGATCAATATTGCTCATCTATTACAAGAACAATTGTTCTCTAAAGTAGACACAGTAGTCCTTACATCTGCAACTTTAAGCACAGGAGGAAACTTCGGCTATTTTAGAAACAGACTGGGAATACCTAGTCCCGTGGAATTAATTGTCGAAAATGAATTCAACTATGAAAAACAAACTATTCTCTATTTGGCCCGTAACCTTCCTCAACCGAAAAGCCCTCATTTCCTTTCCAGAGCCTTACCGGTGATTTCGGAATTGTTAGAGATTTCTAGAGGACACGCCTTCATTCTCTGCACAAGCATCCACAATATGCAGTACTTCTTCTCTTCGCTGTCGGAGATGGTTCCTTATCCCATTTTCAGG
The DNA here is from genome assembly GCA_964569605.1 of uncultured Acidobacteriota bacterium. Taxonomy (GTDB): domain Bacteria; phylum Acidobacteriota; class UBA6911; order RPQK01; family CBDAPI01; genus CBDAPI01. The sequence goes on along the minus strand of CAZMUJ010000076.1, from coordinate 3,655 downwards.
CAGGGAGATAAACCACGTCACCTCCTTCTACAAGAGTTCAAGAAAACACCTAATGCCGTCCTGTGTGCAACATCTAGTTTCTGGGAGGGAGTAGATGTAAAGGGAGATGCCTTACGCTCTGTTATTATTGATAAGCTCCCTTTTCAAGTTCCAACAGAACCAGTTGTAGCGGCACGTCTAAACCGCATTCGAGAGCGAGGAGGTGACCCCTTTCTCGAGTACACTGTTCCAGAAGCTATCATTTCCCTTAAACAGGGACTGGGTCGCCTGATTCGATCCCGTAGTGACGCCGGCATTCTTGCTATTCTTGATTCTCGAATCTGCACCCAGCAATATGGACCTCTTTTTGTGCAAAGCTTGCCAAAATGTAAAGTGACAGATACCATGGATTTGTTGAAACATTTCCTCATTTATCAAGAAGCTGAAAACGGCAAGGACAAATCCCCATGAAGACAAACTCTTGTTTCTGGACTCTAATATTTATACTCTCTTTTCCGGGTGTTGGAATTGCCCAGATGGGAAGTATGCAAGGTACTGTAACTGACAGTAACGGAAATCCTATTAAAGGGGCTGTGGTCGCAATTGAAAGTCCTGAAACCGGACGAAAATACAAGCTCAAAACCAACAAAAAGGGTAAGTACATGCATGTCGCAGTTGTCTACACTGGTACTTACGCCATAGTGGTGACCAAAGAAGGATACTCACGACAATACCTTGAGGGAGCTCGGGCCTCATTATCTCAGGGAAATGACGAACAAGGCATATATCACTTTGTACTCACTGATGGAGATGCATCAGATAAATTAGATCACGAACTAACTGATGAAGACCGGGAGAGAATGTCCAAAGCGCTATCTGAACAACTAGAAGAAGAGGCCCGACAGGCCGAAATCACAGAAAAGTTTGAAGAGGGTCAATTCCAATTATCACAGGGGCTTTATAAAGAAGCAATTCAATCCTTTGAAAGAGCTATCGAACTGGATGAGAAACAGCCAGCAGTCTTGGTGGCATTGGGCCAAGCCAGACAAAAGTTAGGCCAAACTCAAAAAACACTGGAAGCCTATCAAAAAGCCGTTATGATTAACCCTGACGCCGCTGTGTACCAGACAATTGGCAACTTGTACAGTGAATTAAAAGAACCAGAAAAGGCAAAAGAATCTTACCAAAAAGCCATCGAGCTGAGTGCCGGTGTTGCTCCCACGGTTATGGCCTCTACATTCTATAACATGGCCGTGGGTCATATGAATGCTGCAAATTCTAGAGAAGCTAAGAAAGCACTAGAATCTGCTTTGAAATCTGACCCAAACCATGCTGAAGCTCACTATCAAATGGGCATCGTTCTGTCTCAAAGAAGAACTACTATTCCACAGGGTTTAGAACATCTGAAGAAGTACATAGAACTTGCCCCAGAAGGCCCTAATGCAGAAATGGCAAAATTACTGATTGAAGCACTGGGCTAATTAGACCAAGGATTATAAATACCTTTGATCTAAAAAAATTAGTTTGGTTTAGTGCGTCCAGCCCTGGCTAACACTTAGAACGTAGCGAAAACTAAACGTCTAAGCTAAGTAGGGATCAAGAAGGAACTAGAAATCAAGTACAGAAAATTAATAGAAATTTCGTTTGCCCTAAAAAGAATTAGTAAACTATGGAACTTAGTCGCTGGCCTTGGTTAACATACGAGTGTAATGACCAATAAACAAATTCCTTTTGCCATTGTAGGCATCTTGGTTGGTTTCGTGGCTGGCTTTTTTGTGGGACAGGTAATTGTCCCGCCTAGTTCTAATTTTTCTGCTGAAAAGGAGAAGCCCTCTCCAAGCCAGTCTTCTATTCCCGAAAATCACCCTTCGCCAGACTTTATAAAACAGCTTCAGGCGTTACAAAAACATGTGGAAGAACATCCAAAAGATCGCCAGGGCCGTATTAGTCTAGGGAACACTTTCTACGACATGGGTCGCTTCGATGTAGCGATTCGTTGGTATGAAGAGGCGATAGCCATGGGAGAACCAGACCCAAATGTGATTACCGATCTGGGTACCTCCTACTTCTATTCAGGGAATCCAGAAAAAGCTATCGAACTCTTTCACCGCTCTATTGCTATCGAAAAAGACCACCCTCAAACCCTTCAGAACCTGGGTTGGGTCCAGTTTCAATCAAAAAACTATAAAGCAGCAATTGAGGCATGGGGAAAACTAATCCAAGCACACCCAGAATACGAACAGATTGATGCCATTAGACAACAGCTCCAGATAGCCAGAGAACAGTTAGAAGGAGAATCCTCCTAAAAATGACAGGTATCCTTAGAATTTTCTTCTTGTTTCTTTTGGTTGGATTGGCTCGCTGGCTTATCTCCCAGCTGAAAAACAGGGGGAAGTCTTCTACAATTCCCAAGAAAAAGGCACCAGCTGTAAAGCAAGGGAAAATAATTAAAGACCCACATTGTGGAACATATGTAGCTCCTGAACTTGCAGTATCCACAGTTCATTTTGGAAAGAAACTACTATTTTGTTCAGAAAGCTGTCGAGAAGCCTACATTAAAACTCAAACCAAACATTCTGCTGCATCGTGAATCAAAGCTTTTCTTCTATCTGAGGCCATCTTGAAAATCGGAATCGTAGCCAAAACTAAAGCACCAGAGTTTGCTGAACAGCTTCCAAGTATTCTCGATTATTTCTCTAGAAAGAATTGTCAGGTTTTTTTCGAAAAAAAAATCATCACTGACTTTCGTCTAGACTATTTAGAAGGCTTTAGTCGTGAGGAGCTGCCCAGAATTTCAGATGTACTAATTGTTTTTGGGGGTGATGGCACACTGCTCTCCGTAGCACGCCTCATTGGAAAAGAAAGCTGCCCTATTCTGGGCGTAAATTTGGGTTCGTTAGGATTTCTCACTGAAGTCACTTTAAAAGAACTAGACGTCGCCTTAACTCAGCTATTGGAAGGTGAATTCCAAACCAGCCCTCGTTCACTTTTAGAGGTAAACCTGGTCCGAAAAAATGGGAAAACTAAACAATTCAGAGCCCTAAATGATGTGGTAATCAATAAAGGAGCTCTTGCACGAATCATAAATCTGGAGGCTTACTGTGATAAAAATTTTATTGCTAACTTTCTTGCCGACGGCGTAATCATTGCCACACAGACAGGGTCCACTGCATACTCACTGTCCGCAGGAGGACCTATCATATTACCAGACCAGAATCTATTGATTCTAAATCCGATTTGCCCACACACTCTAACCAACCGCCCTCTTATTATTCCAAGTTCAAGTAAAATTGAAATCAACTTGAAAGACGGTAAAGAGGTTACGATGACGGTAGATGGTCAAATAGGAACCACGATGCTTCCGGGAGACCAAGTTCACTGTCGACTTTCCAAAGATCCGATCGAGCTAATCCATTCGACCTCGAGGAATTTCTTTGACGTGCTTCGCCAAAAACTGAAATGGGCAGAGCGACTCTAATTAATCAGTTCAGAGTTTCACAGATCCTTACTTCAGACACACCGACCCCCTAATAGATTTTTTCAATGAAGGGTTTCATCCTCTCACCATAGCTTTTCTTATTTCCTCTTTTTGCAGCTTAATCGAGAGGTTTATTTGCTACGGGCATAGTGGCAAATTGTCCTGGTCGAGTCTGGATAACCGTAGCTGAGATACGTC
>CAZMUJ010000075.1:0-6966 GCA_964569605.1 uncultured Acidobacteriota bacterium | reverse complement strand
GGGAAAACTGACCCGGCGCACTTGGAATGCTCGTCTCCTCACAAACATAAGTCCACTCACTGCCCAAAAATGGGGCAAGGTAGCGGGTAGGCTGGCCCGGATCGTCCATACCGATCACAATATGCCGTCCAACCAGATGCTTGCTAGATTCTGTCCATTTCAATAGTCGAACCATTTCAACGGTATTGTGTACTTTGATGGCTAGCTTTTGCAGATCTCCACCTTTCAAAGTCAACAACTCAGAATCAAGATCTAATGGAAAGGCGTCAAAAATGTGACGAGAACGAATAATGCGGATCCCCGTCGTTAGTATTTCTGGAAAAACGACATCATGTTCAAGATCCACCCAATCAAAGCCATGCTCAGCTGCACGGCGGAGAAGTTTAAACCTGGCTAATTCTTCACCACCATACATTCCTCCCTCACGTTGAGGGCGACAGGTGGCAACATAGCTACTCTGGGGAGAAATAGGGAGAGACGGTAGATGTAGTTGATCAAGATAATCTAGCCTTATCTCGATTAGGTCAACTTGGCCATCATATTGTCTCACTTTTCTATTGAGGGCTTCTATTGATCTCTCAGCCAGAGTTAAACAAAGTTGCATTAGCTACCTCCGTCAATTAGAAGGCTATTAGCTTTCCCCAGCTCACCACACTCACACATGTTACGTTTACGTAAACATTTTAGCGATTTAACTGATCCCGCTCTCTTTGAAGTAACCCTGATGTCATTATGTTCCGACATCTGAGCAACTGATGTCATATTCACTCAATCTTAAATAATTACAAAACTTGGCCATTGAACCCAAATTAAAAAAACGTGCCTTACCGACGAAGAACGTATTATTCGTCCTGAGAAGTGTTAACTCGTTTCTGGATTGGTCCCCAGTATCGAACAAAGTATTGAGTCATCGATAATAGAGCTAGAACAGCCACAACCCATAGAAGAATCTGGCCAGCCAGGAAAATATAGGTCTCTGGAAAACGACTAGCAAGAATTAGGCAGCCCGCAGAGGCCACTTGGGCTACCATTTTGTATTTCCCCAGTCGCAAGGCCGATATCGTGATTCCCTGCGCAGAGGCCACACTACGCAGACCTGTCACAACAAACTCACGGCCAACAATGATAATCACCATCCAAGCAGGTGCAATTCCCAACTGGACCAGAGAAATAAAAACAGCTGATATTAGCAGTTTGTCTGCGACTGGATCGAGCAATTGTCCTAAAGTTGTAATCTGCGATCTTCGTCGGGCTAAATAACCATCAAAATAATCGGTTGTCGCAGCCGTTGCAAAAACAATGAACCCCCATACTTCTCTAGCTGGAGGCGTCGTCGTGAGTAAAACTCCTACCAGCGGTGGAACTAAGAATATTCTAGATAGAGTAAGTGCATTTGGAAGATTCATAGTAGTCACTTATAGCATACTTGTTTAATACTACGTATTAGGTTGTTCTTACCACCTCTACCTTTTTCTAGTAATTTTTAGAAATGCGCAACCCGAACAATCTCGCTGAACAAGATCCTAAAAAACAAAATCTGAAATATAATTGATTCTCATGATCAGTGAAAACTTACAAACCAAATTAGATATTATTCCGACCAGTCCAGGTGTCTATCTTTTCAAGGGGACAGGTGGCGAAACTATATATATTGGAAAAGCCAAATCATTGCGGACCCGTGTTTTATCTTACTTCCGAAAGCCGAAACATTCTAACCGGAAAACTGATGTTCTGCGATCATCCATTCACGATCTAGACTACATCTTGACTGACACGGAGGTCGAGGCTTTGATACTGGAAAGCAATCTAGTTAAGCAAAAGCAGCCATTGTTTAACATCAATCTAAAAGATGATAAATCCTTTCTACATATCAAGTTGACTGTGAACGAAAAATTTCCAAGAGTACTGCTAACACGTCGAATTCTTAAAGATGGAGCTGTTTATTTTGGGCCCTATTTACCTGCCTCCTTGGCACGTAATATGATCAAGGTCATCAATCGTCATTTCCTTCTCCGAACCTGTGATATAGAAATCGACGGCAAACTGGAAAGACCCTGCCTTGAATTCGATATTAAGCGTTGTCTTGCACCTTGTGTTGACGGTCTCTGCTCCAAGAAAGATTACCAGAGGGCAGTGGAGGAAGTAATCCAACTTTTGGAAGGTAAAAACTCCCTCCTTGTTAAATCTATTCGACAGCGTATGTCACAGGCATCCAAGGAACAAAACTATGAAGCCGCAGCTTTTTATCGAGACCGTATCAACTTGGTTAAAGATCTCACAGATAAACAGAAAATGATCTTGTCGGGAGTTGGTGATGTTGATGTATTTGCTTATCACCAACAGGGCCACCGATTAGCGCTACAACTATTTACACTCAGACGCAATCAGGTGGTCGGTAAACGTGAATTTTTCTGGGAAGATTTAAGCTTTTTTGAGCCATCTGTGTTTCTGCGTGATGCACTTCAACAATACTACTTGAATTCTAGTTTTGTTCCGGCTTCTATTTACCTGCCGGATGAAATTGAAGATAAGGAGCTGATTCAGAAATGGTTAACCCAAAAACATCGTTCGCGGTTTGGTCGTAAGGTTCGACTCCATGTGCCCAAACGTGGCAAAAAGCTGGATCTCGTCCTATTGGTCAAGCGAAACGCAGCAATCACTTTTCTTGCTCGTTTCAAAACACTTAAGACCTCCAAGCATACAACCCTGGAAAAATTGAAAACAGTTCTCGATCTTCCAGTTGTTCCGAACAGAATCGATGCTTTTGATGTGTCCAACATTCAGGGTTATGAAACTGTTGCCTCTCTTGTGGTTTGTCTTTGCGGAGAAATGAGTCGAAGAAGATATAGAAAGTACAAGATCAAAAGTGTTGAGGGACCAGACGACTATACATCCATTTATGAAGCTGTCTACAGACAATACAAAAGGGTGCTAGCAGAGCAATTAGACCTTCCAGATTTTATACTGATTGACGGGGGACCAGGGCAGTTGCATTACGCCTATCAAGCTTTGGTAGAGCTTGAAATTGAGGAAATTCCACTTGCAAGCATAGCTAAAAAGGAGGAATTAATTCACGTAATGGGGCAGGAATCTGCCCTACGGTTGGACAACAACTGCAGCGCCTTGCTCCTTCTACAAAAGATTCGGGACGAGTCTCACCGTTTTGCCCTAGCTTATCATCGCAAACGGCGTTCCCTGCGAGATTTTCACTCAGTCCTCGACGATATTCCTGGCATAGGAAAAAAAAGGAAGAAACTGCTTCTTCGCACTTTCGGCAGTCTAACTGGGGTTAAGAATGCGACCAGAGAAGAACTGATGCCTTTTCTAGGCCAAAAGTTGGCCAAACTCGTTAGTTCGACACTTAGTCAAACACAGGAAAAAATAAAGGATCAGGAGTTATAAGCGGAGGAATTATAAAACGGGGCAAACGCCGCAATCAATGCAATCACAAAGGAATGTTGACGGTTGATGATATCACTAGTTAAAACACCCCAAACCCCTTGTTTACAGCTAACGTCGTGTTCCTGAGCAAAGCGATCGATAACTATCCCCAGTTCGAGACCACGATCGATGACTGGGACTGAAATAGACGGAGGCACATAAATTCCACCTCCGTGCCCAAAATAGCCGGCGTGCCCGTCCGACACAAACGCCCAGCTTTCCAAAAACACCTGTCTTCGAGCACCTCTTGGGTCCACGATGTTAAAACCTCCCTCAAGCCCTACATAAAAATCAGCTTCTGCTCTTTCTCGTTTCAGCTGAAACATCAGATGGTCTGCTCGTTGCTGGGCTCCAATCATCAGCTCGTCGACCGAAACAGGCATTTCAGGAGCTTCTGTCGGGACATCAAAGGGGGAAAACTCGGCATCCTCATCTCCAGCTAAAAGAATTTTGGAAGAAAAAATTTCCCAAGCCTCTTTGACAGCTTCGACCTTGGGGGTTCGAGTACTGCCAATGGCAATTTTCATTGCGCGAGTTTAACGCGATGATCTGACGCTTGGAAAATAGATTTGGCGTCAACAATATTTTCTCAAAAGGGCTCCAATAAGGCTTAGAACACATGTTTTATGCTTCTTCCCTCCTCGTATATAATTTTGACGCGGCTTGATTTTGGTTCTAAATTGAGATGAATGTGTGTAGCTTAAGGCTGATCAATTGCTACAATCGAAAGACTGAAGTTACTTTTTAATTGCGGTTTCGTTCCCAAACAAAGAAAACCAAACAGAAAAAATACTCTTTGTATTCAACGATTTGTAGCATAACTCTCAAATCTGTCCAGTGAATTGTCTCAACACCACAATCTAACGCCATTACATTTTATGCAGAAACATCCCAGAGAAACATAAAACAAATGAAACCCGAAGAACGGCTGAAAAAACTCAACCTTCAACTTCCAAAGGCTCCAAATCCTAAAGGGATTTACAAGCCCATCCAAATCCAGGGAAACCTAGCGTATGTTTCAGGACATACTCCGCTTCTTCAAGATGGTACTTTGATAGTTGGGAAAGTGGGATCAGACCTAACACTTGAGCAGGGAAAGACAGCTGCCCGACAAGTGGGGCTCACTATTCTTGCAACACTGAAATCCAGGCTAGGAAGCCTGGATCGGATCTCTAGACTCATAAAGCTCTTGGGAATAGTTAACTCCACAGCGGATTTTTTCAATCATCCTAATGTGATAGACGGGTGTAGCGAGTTGTTCAAAGAGGTCTTTGGAAAAAATAGAGGAGTTGGCGCCCGAAGTGCCATTGGCACAGCATCACTTCCAGGTAATATCGCTGTTGAAATAGAGGCTATTTTTGAGATTTCTAAATGTGAGGATCAAGCCTCTTCTTAATTGTCAGAAGACTCTGGTAGAGTGCCCGCTGGTTCAGGTAATCCTACTTTTCGTTCCTGAAACCAACTGGGGAAAAGGTAACTTTTCAAGCTAGCCAGCGCCTTTAGCCTCGCTCAAATATAGCCTGAAGCTTTTTCCCCAGTTTCCTCTCTATAATCATCTTCCAGAGAAGATAATCAACTGCATCCAAAATTCAGAGATCTTAAATCTACATCCTCCATCTCTACAATAACTAGTTGCCCCTTCGAAGTCTGTGAGAGAATAGGTTCTTTGCATAGCATGCATAAATCATCATGTTCCAAACTAGTCTAATCAAGTTCAGTTTCTCACTGGTTATCCTTATTCAGTCAATCGATACTAATGCTGAAGGAGCTAAGATAAAACGATTTGCTCGTGCGCTTCAACCTGGGGAAATTATTCGACTAACGGTTGAATCGAATAAGACCTTGCTCAGCCTAGAAGCACGTGCATTTGGAAAATCCTTCGCTGGTTATTTTGATCCTTCCTTAGAGGTGTGGCGCGTGTTCTTGGGGGTTGACTTAGACGTAAAACCTGCAACGCATGAGGTTGTACTACTGGGAACTTGGAAGGAAGGCGGAGATTTTTTTAAGTCCTACCGCCTGGTCATTCAAGAAAAGGTTTTTCCAACCCGCCACTTAACCGTTGACCCCAAATACGTCAATCCTCCTTCTGAGACCCTCGAAAGAATCCGAAAAGAATCAAAGATAACCAAGAAGATATTCTCAATGAGTAGCGATAGAAAGCTATGGACCGGGCCTTTTGTTGCTCCCGTTCCCGGTCAACCCAACAGTAGTTTTGGAAAGCGCAGTATCTTGAACGGAAAACCCCGCAGTCCACACAGTGGTACCGATTTCTCGGGCTCTCGAGGAACATCCGTTAAAACCCCTAACACGGGGAAGGTAGTTCTGGTGAGAGATCTATACTATTCAGGGAACACGATAATTGTAGACCACGGCCTTGGACTGTATTCATATTTTGCACATCTTTCAAAAACTTTTGTTTCGGAAGGCCAAAAACTAAAACGCGGCGAAATCTTAGGAGAAATCGGTGCCACAGGTCGAGTCACTGGCCCCCACCTACACTGGGCAGTGCGCTTGAACCAGGCCCGGGTAGACCCACTATCATTGATAGTGGTGTCCGAAAGCATTGATAGTTCCTTTTCTATACTCTCAGAGTAGAGACCTTCAAAATTAGATCCTCACCTTTAAACCATGTTATCGGTACGACCTGAAGTCACGCTAGCTATCAAAAAAGTCACATCATCATACTGGGGTTGGTCTCCTTGGTGGCTCTTGAGCTCAGATTGAAGATGTCTTAGTAAATTCTGAGGCTTTTTATCTCTATGCTTGAGGATCTCTTGAACTAGTCGGTCTCGCCCAAAAAACTCCTCTGTATCTCCTTGAGTTTCAGAGACGCCATCTGTAAATAGAACTAAAAGATCTCCAGGTTTTAGCTTTTCCTGGCCTTCTGGAAAAGAAAAACCTTTCTTGAAACCAACAATAGGTCCTCCCTCTTTTAATTCGTGAACATTTTTTGAACGGAAAAGAAGAGGAGGGTCGTGTCCTGCATTAACATAAGTGAAAACATATTCAACAATGTCAATAACCCCCACAAACATTGTGGCAAATTTTTCAAGCGGGGTATCTTCAACAAGCACCTCGTTGACCCCGGACACTACCGATTCAATAGAATTTTCATTCTTCAGTTGAGCTCGCAGTACTGCCCTCAATTCAGCCATCATAAGGGCTGCTGACACTCCTTTTCCGGAAACATCAGCAATGACCAGAGCTAATCTCCTTTCATCAAGAACAATGAAATCGTAGTAATCTCCTCCAACATATCGAGCTGGCCTACTTTCTCCAGCCAACTTTATACAATCAAACTTAGGTACATTCTTAGGCTGAAACCCAGCTTGTATATCAGCTGCGAGTTGCATTTCTTGCTCCAACTTTTCTTTTTGGATAGATGCCTTGTTAAGCCGATCTCGTTCTAAAGCAATCGCAGCTTGTGCTGAGAGGGTGGAGAGTAGGGAGATATCAGCCTTACAGCAGGGCCCCCCTGCTTTATGGTTGATATCCTGCATGGCACCCAAAGTCTTACCCTGAGGC
>CAZMUJ010000074.1:0-22992 GCA_964569605.1 uncultured Acidobacteriota bacterium | reverse complement strand
CTATGTTCTCTCTCGAGGCTGGAAACATGATGAGGTTTTTCTATTAAGTACAAGACAGACCCGCATTACCCATCAGCTTCGGCATAAAGATATTGATGTGGCCTTAGATCATGCTGTTCTAGCTGCCTCTGATTGGGGTGGTGGTACTCGGATTGGAGGGGCATTAAGAGAGTTCAATTATAAATGGTCTCGCCGGGTTCTTAATGGCGGTGCCGTTGTTTTAATCATCAGTGATGGTTGGGATCGGGGTAATTCAGAGTATTTAGCTAAAGAAATGGAACACTTGAGTAGAAGTTGTCATCGATTGATCTGGCTCAATCCTCTCCTAGGAATGCCTGGATATCAACCACTGACAGAGGGAATCCTGGCTGCTTTGCCAAAGATTGACTTTTTCTTGCCAGTCCACAATTTCCTTAGTCTAGAAAAATTAGCATCTCTTCTAAAGGGACTCGATTTTTCAGGAGGTAGGAACCGCATACAAAGAGATAAAGGATCTATGTCGGATGGGGTTAGCTATCAGAGACAACAGGTTGCGAGGGGGAGGTATTTCGTTTGAGTGTTTCGGGGATTCTGCTGGCCGCAGGGCAGTCTGTGCGGTTTGGGGAAAAGACTAAGCAATTGCTTGACTTTGATGGTTATCCATTAGTTAGACGGGTAGCTCTTGTGGCGTGTCTTTCCTCATTAGGAGAAGTATTGGCCGTAACTGGGCACAAGGCTTCTAAAATTGAGAACGCCCTTAAAGGATTGGGAATAAAAAATAAGTTTAATCCTTTTTATCAAGAGGGTTTGAGTACCTCTATAAAGGTAGGAATTCAGAATCTTGAGCCTACTGCAAAGGCAGCCATTTTTATTGCAGTCGATCAGCCATTTATAACTACGGCACTGATTAACACAATAATTGCAGTCTATACTAAGAAGAGATCTAATATTGTAGCGCCTGTTTTTGAAGGTCGTCGCGGATCCCCTGTTCTGTTTGATAAAAGCTTATTTGGAGATCTATTGGAACTAGAAAAAGATCAGGGAGGCCGACGGATCATCCAGAACCGAATTGAAATGTTGGAAACTGTGGAGCTGAAAAGTCCCCTTCCGTTGGAAGATATAGACACGTGGGGAGAATACAAACACTTGCTTGGTTACACTAGTGTTGTGACTGATGAATCATAAGAGTTTGTATCTGATTTAGAAGAGTGAGATTTGATTGACACTTGTTGTGATGTGGGAATAGTAACAATAAAAACATCCAGGTACTCGATATAAGAGAGGGGTAAATTCAATCAATTATTTCTCGTCTGGGGCTAGCGAACGGGACAGGGGAAGAGGAATCCAATTGTTAGAATTAGTGGAAGCTATTGTCTCTGCATGGAACCGCAGAGAGAAGGTTTTTTTGGCTACTGTTGTTACTGTCGAAGGATCTGCTTATCGCCATGAGGGTGCTAAGCTTATTGTTTTTGAAGATGGTCGATACCAGGGAATGATTTCAGGAGGATGTCTAGAACCTGAAATCTCTGAAACAGTTTCTTCTCTTAATATAGTAGAACCTGTCTATCGCAACTTTGATCTTCGTGATGACTCAGTATTTGGGTTGGGTATGGGTTGTGGAGGAATGGTAGGTGTTTTGATCGAGCCAGTCCTAGATAGACCGGATTGGAATTTCTGGCTGCAACTACTTCAAAGAAAAGATCCTTCTGTTAGAGCTCTTGTCTACCAATCAAATATTCAGGATATTAATGCCGGAGTTTTCCTAGTGATTGAACAAAAACAACATATAGGATCCACGGGTGATAATGTTCTTGATCAGAAGATTTTGTCCGAATCTAGGATGCGACTAGAGACAAATTCAGGAGCCAGTAAAGAACTGGTCCTTCCGGAGATTCGCTTGCTCCTAGATGTTTCCTTTCCCCCTCCTCATCTAGTGATTTTTGGAGCAGGAGATGATGCTATCCCGGTAGCAAAACTATCCCGGATAGCAGGTTTTAGGGTGACTGTTGTTGATGATCGAACAGGTCTTGCTAATGAGGAGCGTTTTCCTGAGACTCATCTATGTTCTCTAGCCCTGGATCAATACAGTGAAATAAAACTTTGCCCGGAAGATTTAATTGTAATTATGCACCATCGTCTTGATAAAGATGCACTGGCTCTTCGTCAGGCCATTGAAAAAAGTTGCGGATATATTGGTTTACTAGGCCCTTCACATCGATTTAAAAAGGTGCAAGATTTGATTAAAAAGCAGGACAAAGAATTGTTTAGTGCTTTGGATTTTTCTAAGATTGATACTCCGATTGGAGTTGATATCAGTGCTCAAGGTCCAGACGAAATTGCTTTTAGCATTGTAGCTAAACTGATAGCAGTTAGACGGGGAAGAATGAACATTTCTTAGATCTGCTAACCGCATCATTATTTGATATTTGATTTTCAAAGATTCGCCTTACCAAAATGACCTATTTGCAATGGAGTAGCATTGATCATAGGAAATCTAACTATTAGTCATGCCGTCATTTAAGAAGTTTCCTTATATTGGTATAGATGTCGGTGGAACTAATATGAGTGCGGCTATTGTCGATGAAAATAATTGTCCTGTTTTTTCTATTCGTAGTAAGACTCGGGCTCATCTAGGCCATAAATCGGTGTTAAGTCGGATTGGTGAAATGGTTAGAGTAATTCGGGACAAGGTGGGATTGAGCCAAAAACAAATCGCTGGACTTGGAATAGGCGTACCTGGTCCTGTAGATATACACAAGGGAATGGTTATAGATGCTCCCAATTTGGGTTGGAAGCATCTAGAAATTCGTAATGCTGTGAAGGATCTAACTGGTCTGCCTACGGTTCTTGACAACGATGTCAACCTAGCTCTTTATGGAGAAGTAAAGGCTGGATCAGCTACTGGGTACAATAATGTGCTTGGAATTTGGACGGGGACTGGAGTAGGGGGTGCTTTGGTACTTTCGAATAATCTCTACCATGGACAGAACTATACTGCAGGTGAGATTGGTCACACGATTGTTTTGACTGGTGCAGGCTTAGGTCGTGAAACATTAGAGGATTTAGGAAGTCGCACGGCTATTGTGCGAACAATCAAGCATCTTTTGCAGTCTAGTCATCCTAGTCTTATTAATGAATTAGTCAAGGGAAACCACACGAAAATCAAATCTAAAGTTGTGGCTAAAGCTGTTCTCTCCGGTGATTCACTTGCTACTCGAGTTGTTCAGGATGCTGCTCGCTATACGGGAATTGTAGCCGCAAATATGGTAACCACACTGAGTCTTTCTTGTGTTGTTTTGGGGGGTGGTATGGCTACGGCTTTGGGTGCTCCTTGGGCGGAATGGGTAAGTCAATCTTTGGATGAGTACATTTGGCCTAAATCTTTTCCAAAAGTAAAGACAGTGATTGCTGGACTTGGAGACAACTCTGGAACCGTTGGAGCGGCCATCGCTGCTAGAGAAGGGTGTAAATCTATTTAGTAGAAGTTGCTATCCTGAACTGATTGATGGAAATCCCATTTGCCGTTGCAAGTAATAGATCACTGAACACTTAGCGTTTTACAGGAGTAAATTTTATCCAAGAAATTTCAGTATCAAGTAAATGAGGATACCTGTAGAGGACATGTAGAGCCAGGCTGGGTAGGTTAGACGGGCAATTTTTTTATGGTTCTGAAATCTACCGGTAAAGGCAAGATAGAGAGTTAGTAAGACAAGAGGCAATGTAAGCGTTGCACAGAGCAGGTGGCTAAACAGGATAGCAAAATAAACAATTTTTATAAGAAATATATTTTCAAGGATAGTGTTACCGTGCAGATAATGATGGATTATGTAGCTGACCAAAAATAAAATAGTAAAACAGCAAGCGCTGAGGACAAATCGCATGTGAGTTCTTGGATGACCTTGGCGAATGGACCTTACCCCCAAGATCAGGCAGGTCAAGCTCAGAGCATTCAAGATGGCGTTTAGACCAGGTAAAAAGAGGAATTGATTGCTGTATCCAGCAATTGGATTCTTTATATATAAAATCCACAATAAAAAGGCTATGACTGCAAGTGAGGTGAGAAGAATAATACCCAGGACAGTTCTACTTACATTGGTTTGTTCTTCTAGTTTGCTAATCATTGATCTGTTTGGTTAATAAATCTAAAATCTAAAATCTAAGTCAAAATATAATAAGGGATTTTGAAAAACTTACAAGGACTTTAAAAAAGTTAATCAATTAATTAACAAATTAATAGCTTAGTTAGAGTTTAACAAAGCTGTTACTTTTGAAGTAAGCTTTTTTCTATGTTTCAACAAGGGAAAGTTACTAATCTATATCTAACTAATATGTTTAATAGAATTCTGGTTTTGACTTTGGTGTGGTTAAGTTCACCCAATAATCTCTGTGGGCAAGAGTTGGAGCTGAAAGCAAGGTCTTTGGCAAAAGCTGAGCTTCCTTTAGGATTTCCAATGGAGGTTCTAGATGCGGGGTTTGCCGTCATAGAAATTACTCTGAAAAACAATAGGGACTCAGCTGTTGAGCTAAGGCCTGATCGGATTCTGATCCGGAGTGCCAACAAGAAAAAACTTTCTCGTGTTTCTCCTGAAAAGATTCTAGCAAAATTAAAGAAGTTTTTTAGAGGACAATATGGAATGGAGAGAGATGTTTATACGGGTTCTAGCCTTCCGCCTCCAGGAGGTAAGAATGATTTAGGGGGTGCAGGTATTTTGGGGCCAGTTCTTAATCAAATATTAGTTATTTTGAAAGGTTATCAGTTGAAGGGAGGATCACTGGAAAAGGGTGAATTGATTCAGGGATATATCTACGTAAAGTCAAAAAAGTGGGGCCCGAGTTTATCAGGTGGCAGAGCGCAGTTAGATGATTCAACTACTCTTTTAGAGTAGTGTGATGTTTATTTTTCAGATCTTAAATTATCTTGGTAAATATCTCTTTGTCTTATCAGCCTATTCCCTTACTGGTTACAAGAGACTCTTAGTCATCAGCTCCGAAAGAGTCTCTTATACCAGGGAACTCCACGACTTTTCATTTCTTTTCGGTATTTCTCGCGAGCAAGTTTTTGCAAGAACTCATGTCCTTTGGACTGGTGACAATCCTTATATTTTCGCCCACTTCCACAGGGACACAATTCATTTCTACCCAGACGAACGGATTTTCTCGGATCCTGAAAGGGTCCAGTTTTGAGCATCTGTCGTGTTATTTTTTTACTTTTAGTTTTAGTCACGACTGAAGGACGAGGATAACATACCAATTAGAGGTAATCATGAAAGTAAATTCCAAGCTAGTCTTGTCTGATCTAGCTATGAGGTCAACTAGTTAAATTCGTTTCAGTACTCTCGCTAGCGACTTCTAAATTCAAATATCTATGTTTATTTTGATCTTTTAACAAGGTATTTTATGAAATAGAGGATCTTCAGATAATCTTAATAAAGTAAAAAGTAGATAATTATCTACAAACCTTGCATTGCATGGAACAAAAGTCTTTTTCATGTCAATCTTTTTTGGGAGAAAAGTTTTTAAATTGACAGTTCTTCTTTTTTTGTATGTGATCATAAACATGTGAAGAAAGTTAAGTTGTGAAGTCATGTGCTGGTATACTTGAATTGTATTGTTATAGCAAAGTAATGGTCTGTCCATGGTCCTATTGAAAAAGGGCTATAATGGTGGGCGATACTGGACTCGAACCAGTGACCTCCGCCGTGTGAAGACGGCGCTCTAACCAGCTGAGCTAATCGCCCACTAAAAGAATTTGATATTCTAAGAAAACCCCTCAAGATGTGTCAAATGAGTGAAAAATTAGATTTGGTAATTATAGGTGCTGGTGCTGCAGGACTTGCTTGTGCCATTGAGGCAAAGAGGCGTAGTCTCAAATTCTGTGTGATTGAAAAAGGCACTGTTGTGGATTCCATATATCGGTTTCCAGTAAATATGAAATTTTTCACGACAGGAGATCTTCTTGAGATCGGAGAAATTCCTCTAACTGCACTATCTTCAAAGCCACGTCGTAGTGAAGTTCTTAGTTATTATCGTCGAGTTGCTCTACACTATGATTTGCCTATTAGAGACTATGAAAAGGTTTTGAGTGTCATAGGATCTGACGGAGATTTTCAGATTTTTAGCAAAGACCGTTTTGAAGTAGATCATGAGATTTGTTGTAGAAAAGTAATTGTTGCGACGGGTTATTTTGATCATCCCAATATGATGAAAATCCCAGGAGAAAATATGGACAAGGTACATCATTACTATAAGGAAGCACATCCCTTTTTTGGGAAGCGGGTTGCAGTAATTGGTGGTAAGAATTCTGCTGTAGAAACGGCCTTAGATCTATACAGAAAAC
This sequence comes from uncultured Acidobacteriota bacterium, assembly GCA_964569605.1. Taxonomy (GTDB): domain Bacteria; phylum Acidobacteriota; class UBA6911; order RPQK01; family CBDAPI01; genus CBDAPI01. The sequence continues at coordinate 16,676 of CAZMUJ010000074.1, read as the reverse complement.
ACGTTGATGTAACCCTTATTTATAGGGGAGCAGTTTTAGGAAAGCATATTAAATACTGGGTTCTTCCTGATATTGAAAATAGGATTAAAAACGGTGAAATAAAGGCCTATCTATCCACGGAGGTTCTAGAGATTCGCCGACGGGAAGTCGTTCTCCAAACTCAGGAAAAAATTGTTACACTGCCAAACGATTTTGTTCTTGCTATGACAGGTTATCATCCAGACTTTGATTTTCTAAAGAAGATGGGTGTCCAACTTGAGTCCGGGACTAGTATTCCTTTGCACAACCCTGAAACCCTTGAAACTAATGTGAAGGGTATTTATATCGCGGGTGCTGTCGTCGCTGGTCGAATGACAAATAAAATTTTTATTGAGAACGGACGTTTTCACGGTGAACAAATATTTCGACATTGGTCACAGAACTACGAGACTAGATAAGCCTAATGTTCAGGATCGCAATTGTCGGTCGTCCCAATGTGGGGAAGTCATCTCTTTTCAACAGGCTAACAAAAAGCCGAAAAGCTATTGTTGGAAACGAACCAGGCATCACACGTGATCGAGTGTATGCCAGCGCTTGTATTGAGGGTCGGGAAGCTGAGATCGTCGATACAGGAGGCATTGTTCTTGATGATAAGGATTTAATGCCAGAGCAGGTACTGAATCAGGCTACGATTGCTATACAGGAATCAAATCTTGTTCTTTTAGTCGTGGATGGACGTGTTGGCCCCACCCATCTAGACGCTTCTCTCATTCAACTTCTTCGGGAGTCAGATCAGAAATTCTATATTGTAGTTAATAAGCTAGATGTTCCCGAGTTGGAGAATCTAATTCATGCATTTCATGAATTCGGGGTTAGATTTCTTTATGGGATTTCCGCTGAACACGGGCATGGACTTGACCTCCTTGTTGAGGATTTGCTCATGTCGATCCCTAGTGGAGAAAACAAAGATATTCCTTTAGAAAACCGTATTGCAATCATAGGTCGTCCTAACATGGGCAAGTCCTCTATTTTTAATAAGTTAGTTGGGGAAAGCCGTTGTATAGTAACGGACATTCCGGGTACTACACGTGATTCAATTGACACTCAATTGACCCGTGAGGGGAGGGCATATAGACTCATTGACACAGCAGGAATTCGCTACAAGGGAAGAACCAAGGGGATGGTCGAAAAGCTGAGTGTCGTAATGGCTCGAAAGAGCATCAGTCGTAGCGATGTGGTGCTTCTTATTCTTGATGCGACGGAGGGGGCTACAAGGCTGGATGCTATCATTGGAAGCTATGCCCATGATCAAGGGAAATCTCTGATAGTGGTTGTTAATAAATGGGATCTGGTATCTAAGGAGACATATACAGCCCATGAGTTCGAAAAAAAAATTCGGTATCGGATGCGTTTTTTAGATTATGCTCCAATGGTTTTTGTATCTGCAAAAACCGGTCAGAGAATTTTTAAACTTCTAGACTATGTTGATCGTGCACTTGAAGCTCGCCAGTTTCGGGTGCCAACAGCCGAACTAAATCGTTTGGTTGAGAATAGAATCCACTCACGAATACCATCGGGAGGAAGGGAGAAAAATCCCTTGTTATATGTTTCTCAGGTGAGCACTTCTCCTCCTACTTTTGTTTTGTTTATCCGGTCTAGAAAAAAATTGCATTTCTCAATTGAACGGTATTTTGTGAATCAGATTAGACAGAGGTATGAATTCTATGCTACTCCTCTTCGCATACTTCAACGTATAAGGGCAATGAAGCCTAATTTGCGATTAGGTTAGTTTTAGAAGTCAAAGTGGTATCTTTTTTGCAGAGCTATACGAGAGTAGCTTGACAGCTCTACAGTCCCTCCTTATTATTCATTTTGAGGATACAAATTGATCAAAGCAGATCTAGCAAAAACTGTCTATGAGACTCACGGAGGAGTTTCACAAAAAGAGGCAGGCGAGATTGTTGACGTAATTATCAGCCATATAAGAGATTCTCTCATCAACGGGGGAAATGTAAAACTTTCCGGTTTTGGATCACTCAATCTAATTCGCAGAAAAGGACGATTGGGTCGGAATCCTCAAACAGGAGATCAACTTAAACTTAAACCAAGTAATTACGTCACTTTTCGGCCGTCTAGAAAGGTTTTCTAAGTAGGAAACGTAGTAGTGGCTCGAGCGGGAAGAAAGCTTTTTTACAAGATCGGTGAAGTTTGTAAAATATGTGATCTGGAACCACATGTTCTCCGTTACTGGGAATCTGAGTTCCCAGTCCTTTCACCAAGTAAAAACCGTTCAGGACAAAGGATATACAGATCCCAGGATTTAGAACTGATTAATACAATTAGCCATCTTCTTTATGAAGAAGGCTTTACGATTGCAGGTGCTAAAAAGCAGCTTAGCAATCGGACCGGTGCAGCTGGCCTTCCTCTGTTCAAGAAAAAAAATATTTCTTCGCGCAAGCTATATCTCGAGATTCAAGACAAACTCGAATCCTTAGCAAAGGACCTTCGGAAGGAGATCAAAAAATAGTTTGGAAGTAACCTCTCTGCTGGTTTGCAGGCACTCAGTCAAGCCGTAGCACCTTTCTCCCTTCAATTTTTATTAGATTCTGACAGATCAGCCGAAGAGCCTCCGGATAAATTTTATGCTCGATGTCTAGAATTCGCTCTGAAAGTGAATTTTCATCATCGTCGTCCATAATAGGAACACTTTGTTGCAGTATGATAGGACCATGATCTAGTTTTTCATCGACAAAATGAACAGTTCCGCCCGAGATCTTAGCGCCCCATTCAATAGCCTGTCTCTGAGCATGTAGACCTGGAAAGGAAGGTAGTAAGGAAGGATGGATATTGAGGATACGCTGGGGAAACATCTGCACGATGAGGGGACTTAGTAATCTCATAAATCCAGCTAAGCAAACTATCTCGGTGCCAGTTGTTTTTAGTCTAGATGCGACCTCTTGGTCAAATGACTCTCTGCTTTTGCCCCGAGAAGGGATTAGCCAGGTTGGATAGCCTTTTGTACGGGCATAGTTAAGCCCGGTGGCATTTGAACGGTTGGAAATAACGGCTACGATTTCAGCTGAAATTTGTTTTTGCTTGATTGCCTCAGCAAGTGCAATAAAATTAGAACCTCTTCCACTTAGGAGGATGGCAACATTTTTCATTTAAAAGAAACTTTCTGATTTCCTTGGCCAACTTCGCCAATTAAGTAATAGGTTTCGTCCTTACTCTGAAGATATTCTTGTACAAGGTCTACACGTTGAGGTGACACAATCAGGATTATTCCCAATCCCATGTTAAAGGTTTTATACATTTCCAACTGAGCAATTTGACCCAAGCTTTGAATGACTTTAAAGATAGGAAGAACTTCCCAGCTCCCTTCTTCTACAATTGCATCTAGTTTTGGGGGAAGAACGCGGTCAAGATTACCTGGTATCCCTCCACCAGTAATGTGTGCAATAGCACGGAGGTTGTCTGTTTGCATAAGCTCTCGGAGGACTGGAAGATAGTTCCGATGCGGTTCTAAGAGTTCCTCACCTAAGGACCTTCCCAGTTCCTCGATGTGTTTATCAGGCTTAAATTTCCCCATCTCGAAGAAGAGCTTTCGAACGAGTGAAAAGCCGTTGGTATGGAGGCCAGAGGAGGGTAGTCCAATAAGGAAATCCCCCTCTTTAACATTGTTAGAACCTAGAAGTTTGTGTTCGTCTGCTAAGCCAACTATAAAACCTGCAAGATCGTATTCTCCGTCAGAATAAAAATCAGGCATTTCAGCGGTTTCTCCTCCTAAAAGAGCACACTGAGATTCTTCACAAGCTGTTGAAAGGCCTTTCACGACGTCCGCAATGATGTCCGTATCTAGACGTCCGGCTGCAATATAATCCATAAAGAACATAGGGAGAGCACCTTGAACAACGATGTCATTCACGCAGTGTGAAACAAGGTCGATTCCTACAGTGTTGTGAATTCCCGTCATGAAAGCGATCTTCAATTTGGTGCCGACACCATCAACGCTTGACACTAAGATTGGAATTTTTAATTTTGAAAAATCAGGACGAAAAAGTGCCCCAAATAGCCCAATATCACTTAAAACTCCTGGTGTGAACGTTTTTCGAGCCAATTTTTTAATGTGCGATTTTGCTAGCGTGGCCCTTTGGATATCTACGCCTGTTTCTGCGTATGTGATACTAGATTTTGAGTTTCTTTTTTGAGCGTTACGCCATTTGTTACTCAAGACTTTAGGTCCTATGTAGCTCAAAAAGTTCTTTTTGTGGGGTTCTTGGTGTCTCAGGGAGTGGATATTTTCGATCGAAGCAAGCTGAACAGAAACCAACTTCTGCCCCTACTGCTTTTTTCATCCCTTCTACACTAAGATAGGCAAGGCTGTCAGCACCAATGTATTGAAGAATCTTAGACACACTCATTTGATTGGCAATAAGTTCTGAATCAGTTGGGGTGTCAATTCCATAGTGACAAGGAGAAATTGTGGGGGGAGAAGCAATCCGCATGTGTATTTCTGCAGCCCCTGCATTGCGTAGCATCTCGACAATTTTTTTACTGGTGGTGCCACGTACAATTGAATCATCAATAACGATCAATCGCTGGTTTTTTAGAAGCTCACGAATAGGATTTAGTTTGATCTTGACTCCAAAATGACGAATGGATTGCTTTGGTTCGATGAAGGTACGACCAACATAGTGGTTTCGTATTAACACAAACTGAAACGGAATAGAGGATATGCTGGCAAATCCAAGGGCTGCGGTTGCACCAGAATCGGGTACTGGAATTACGTAATCTCCCTTTACCGGATGCTCCAGAGCGAGTTGTTGGCCCATCTGATAACGGCTAGCATGAACGCTTTTTTCAAAAACCTTAGAGTCTGGTCGGGAAAAATATACATGTTCAAAGATGCAGTGTGCTGTTTCCCGAGGCTCAACAATAGTCCAAGAGGTTAGGTTTTCTCCATTCATGTGAACAGCTTCCCCTGGATTAACATCGCGTACAAATTTTGCTCCAATTAGGTCAAAGGCACAGGTTTCTGATGCGACAACCCAGCCACCGTTTAATTTGCCTAAGCATAGAGGACGGACACCAAAGGGATCTCTAGCTGCCCAAATTCCATCAGGGGTTGCCAAAACCAGAGAAAAAGCACCTAATACTCTCCCAAATACTTCACGAATAGCATTTCCTAGATCTGGTAGACGGGAACGTGCTAGAAGATGCAGCATGACTTCACTGTCTGTGGTAGAGCGGAAAATTGCACCTTCTTCCTCAAGCTCCTGTCTAATCTTGTCCGCCTGAAGAAGGTTACCATTGTGGCCCAAGGCCATCTCTCCACGTGCGGAGTTAGTTAATATAGGTTGTGCATTGGCGAGATTACTCTCTCCTGTAGTTGAATAACGGACGTGTCCGATTGCAGCAGTTCCTTTTAGACTTGCCAAGTTTTTGTCGGTAAATACATCTGCCACATATCCCATTCCTTGACGCTGATTGAGTTGACCATTGTTTAAGGTAACAATGCCAGCTGATTCCTGACCTCGATGTTGTAGGGCGTATAGGCCCAGATATGTTATTCGGGCTGCTTCCGGGTGATTTGAAATACCAAAAATTCCACATTCATCGTGAAATTTGTCCTCAGCGCTTTCTGTTTTCCATTCAGACTTCAATTTTGAAAAACTCCCTCAAATGCAGATTCCCACGCCTTCTTCAACTCTTGGACTGAAACTTTTATCAAATCATTATTGTTTACAGATATCTCCAGTGTTTTCTCTGTTACAACGCCGACTCTAGTTATAGGAATTTTTCTAAAGTGCTCGAGGAAATTTATTTCATCATCCGGGTGAATTGTAACGATGACTCTAGATGCAGTTTCACTAAGAAGGAAGTGGTCGGGTCGAATTTCACCTGTTTTTAATTGTGCCTTCAAACCGAATGAACTATAAAGGCACGATTCTACAAGCCCAAAAAGGAGGCCTCCCTCTGAAAGATCGTGGGCAGAGCGAATTAGTCCTATCTGGATCCCAGATAAAATTCTATCTTGTAGTGTTTTCTCAATGCTCATATCGAGGCTTGGAAGGGGCCCTTCTTGAGGTCTACCCAGCATTTGCAAGTAAACACTTCCTCCAAATTCAGAGAGGGTTTTACCCAGAAGAAAGACTATGTGTCCAGTTTTCTGAAAACTAGAAGGACAGACATCTTTTATCTTTGCAACTTTTCCAATCACACCGATCACCGGAGTAGGGAGGATTCCATTTCCATCAGTTTCATTATAGAAACTGACATTACCCCCTGTAATGGGGGTATCAAAAAACTGACAAGCTTCTCGAATTCCTGCCACTGCTTCTGCAAACTGCCACATTATTTCAGGGTTTTCTGGATTAGCGAAATTCAAACAGTTAGTGGCAGCTAGCGGGAGAGCCCCCGAACAAACTAAATTTCGGCAGCTTTCCGCGACAGCGTGTTGGGCTCCTTTTCTTGGGTTGAGGTAACAAAAAAAAGGATTTCCGTCTAGACTCATGGCTATAGCTCCGGTTCCTTCCTTTAATCTAAGGACTGCCGCATCGCTACCAGGTCCTAATAAAGTATTTGTCTGCACCTGGTAGTCATATTGACGATAGACCCATAAACGACTGCATAGTTGAGGTGAGACTGCCATATTCCACAACAATTCATTGTAGTCTTTTGGTTCAGACCAGGGCTGATGCCTCCAGTCAGGGAGTGTTTCTAAGTAGTTTGGTCGCCTTGTAGGACGGTTATATATTGGAGCCTCATCTGTTAGAGAACAGTTGGGAATATCAGCTACTTTGGTTCCTTGGTTATAAACAACTAGGTTCCCATGATCCTTAACCTCTCCAATAACAACTGCATCAAGATCCCATTTAGAGAAGATTTCTTGTACTTCTTCTTCTCGACCTTTATGACAAACGAGGAGCATTCTTTCCTGAGATTCCGAGAGCATAAGCTCGTAGGGACTCATTCCAGGTTCACGTTGGGGAACCCTATCCAAATGGATTTCTACTCCTCTATCAGCACGTCCTCCCATCTCACAAGAAGAGCAAGTAAGTCCAGCTCCACCCATATCTTGAATACCAACGATCATGCCAGACTGCATGGCTTCCAGACAGGCTTCTAGAAGCAGTTTTTCCAGAAAAGGGTCCCCAACTTGAACTGTTGGACGTTTAGAATCCTCCCCTTCTTCGAACTGCTCTGAAGCCATAGTCACACCGTGAATTCCGTCTCTTCCTGTTTTTGCACCTACATAGATAACGGGGTTTCCAACTCCAGAAGCTTTTCCATAAAAAATTTTTTCCTTTGGAGCCACTCCTAAGCAGTAGGCATTAACAAGAGGATTGTTGCCATAGCATTCTTGAAATATGACCTCTCCACCAACTGTAGGGATGCCCATACAGTTCCCATAACCCCCTACACCGGCAACAACTCCTTCCATAATATATTGGTTTTGGAGTCGGTCTAGTGGACCAAAATGAAGGGCATTCATGACCGCAATGGGCCGAGCACCCATTGTAAAGATGTCACGGATGATTCCTCCTACCCCAGTTGCGGCTCCTTGGTAGGGTTCAATAAAGGATGGATGATTGTGTGATTCAATTTTAAAGACAGCTGCCTGCCCATTTCCGATGTCGACGACACCAGCATTTTCCCCAGGTCCTTGGATTACGTTTTGGCCCCTGGTTGGAAGTGTTTTGAGGTGGACCCGAGAGCTTTTATAACTACAGTGTTCAGACCAGATTACAGAGAATATTCCAAGCTCTGTTAAGTTCGGTGTACGTCCCAGACTCTTACAGATTTCTGAAAATTCTTTTGGAGTAAGACCGTGGCTGGCAACAATTTCTGGGGTTATTTCAACGTCACCGTTATTGTTCAAAGGAGTACTATCTCTTCCTTTTATTAAAGAACTTGACAATGGACTCAAACAATTTTAGACCATCAGCTGAACCTAGAAAAGCCTCTGAGGCACGTTCTGGGTGAGGCATCATTCCCAGAACATTTCTTCTGACATTAACTACTCCGGCAATGTTGTTGAGTGAACCGTTAGGATTAGATTCAGACAATTCTTTTCCATCCCGATTCACATAGCGAAAGACAACTTGCCCTTTTTTTTCTATCTGCTTCAGTTTAGATGGGGGAAGGAAGAATCTTCCATCGTTGTGGGCGATAGGGATTTTCAGGAGTTGGCCTTTGTCCATATTTGAGGTAAATGGAGTGTTCAGTTGCTCGGTACGAACATATACTGGCTGACATAGAAATTTCAGGCTAGAATTTCTTAACAAGACCCCAGGCAAAAGACCTACTTCCTGTAAAATCTGGAAACCGTTGCAGATTCCTAAAACCAGGCCTCCAGAGGCTGCGTGTTTTTGTACACTTTCCATAATTGGTGAAAACTTAGCTATAGCTCCACTGCGTAAGTAATCACCATATGAAAACCCTCCAGGCAGAATAACGAGGTCGACATTTTGTAGATCCGTCTTTTGATGCCATAGGGTGACGACCTCTTTTCCAACGACATGCTGGATTGCAAAGCATGTGTCTGCATCACAGTTAGATCCCGGAAAAACGATCACTCCGAATTTCACGATATTTGCCGGATCTCAAAATCTTCAATAATAGGATTGGAGAGCACACTTTCGGCAATTTTCTCGCTGAGTCGGGTAACAGCGGAGCCATCCTGGTCGTTTATCTCAAGTTCAAAATAACGTCCTTGTCGGACTTTAGTCACCTCCACATGACCCAGTTTGTGCAGGGACCGGTGAATTGCCTGGCCTTGTGGATCCAACACTTCCTGCTTAAGCTTGACTACAATCTGAACTTTTATCAAAATTTAGCCCCAACTTTCTGGCTTAAAGAACGGGGTTATTCTAGCATTTCTCGGTGTCGAACAGATCTACCTGATCAACTATTCCTAAAACTGCTGCATATACCGGTGTAAAGAATTCTCCAAGTACTGTCATTGAGGCCCATCCATCAATGGCGCAAAGTACTCGGTCACCTACTCCCGACTCAACCCCATCAATAGCCAAAATTTGTTCTCCCTTGGGCTTTCCATCGAGAGCGAGGGGTTGTATTAAGAGAAGTTTTTGCCCTTCAAAACAAGGGTCCTTGTGCGATGAAAAAAACTGGTCAATGACTTTTCCAATGATCATATCTGGATTTCTGAGAAATTGGTTCTGTCAAGGATCCCAACTATAGACCAGTCAGATGAAACAAGATCTGGATGCCAGGGAAAAGCTGCCTCTTTGCCAGTAACGTAAAAAACGAATTCCCCTGGTCCTGCTCCCATAGAATCAATGGCTACTTTGACGGGTCCACAAGAATCTCCAATTCGGTCAACTGGTCGAATCAGCAAGATCTTTTTACCTGTTAACGAAGGATCCTTGATTGTACAGACAACAGTTCCAATGACCTTAGCCAGGTTCATGATTTGGACGTAGGACCTCCGTAAAAATCTATGGTGTCAACAATTCCAACAATGGAGCAGGCAACGGGATATTCAGTCATGTCACCAGCCATCCGAGCGGAACTACCTCTAACGAGAATGACGGTTTCACCAGCTCCGGCACCAACTGTGTCAATTGCTACTTGATAATCGGATGTAACTTTTGTCTCAGGATCGATAATTGCCACGATCAAGAGCTTTTTGCCTTCGAGCTTTTCTTCCTTACGCGTGGCGACTACCGTTCCGGCAATCTTACCTAGAAGCATAGGTGTTCAAAACCTTATTTTTGGAGTTAGAAACGGATGGTTATTTGGGCACAATTGGAAGACGTTCATCGAGGCTAGAATGGGGTCGAGGTATTACGTGAACACTTACGAGTTCTCCCACTCGTCGAGCAGCGGCAGCACCTGCGTCTGTGGCAGCTTTTACTGCAGCTACATCTCCTCGGACAATGGCAGTCACCATGCCACTTCCGATTTTCTCATAACCAACCAAAATTACCTTGGCTGCTTTAACCATCGCATCGGCAGCTTCAACCATGGCAATGAGACCCTTTGTTTCAACCATTCCTAAAGCCTCCATTGAATCGGACATTTTCCAGTAGTGCCTCCCAAGAATCAGGACCTATTTAAGGGCCCTTCTCAATCTCCAGTAAGACTTTCTCAACGATATCTTCGATTTCCCGAGGGGACAACTTAAGAGGTTGCTCCTCGTTGGCAGTGACGGGACAATCAACTTGCCTGGAACCTCCAGCATTTATACCATATTTCCCACTGACGTCAAAAAGTTTGTCAACAGATTCTTTAGTAAGAAGGCTTTGTTTTCCAAGGATACGGGTGAGTAATGAGATCTTTGCAAAATGTTCGAGGATTTCCATTCGGAAAAATGCCTCTCTTAAATCCGAGCCCAAGGTAATTGCTCCGTGGTTGGCAAGTAGAATTGCATTGTGTTTGGGGACAAGATGTTTGAGGCTATTGGCTAGTTCATCCGTGGAGGGAGTCCCATAAGGGGCAATGGGGACACAACCAAGAGTTAGTACGACCTCTGGCATTAAAGCTTCCTGTAAAGGGATTCCAGCAACTGCATGGGCTGTTCCATATACGGGGTGCCCATGGCAAACAGACTTAACATCAGGACGGCCTTTATAAACAACAACGTGCATCTTAATTTCACTGGATACGTTTCTGCGTCCTCCTAGCTGTGTTCCCTCAAGGTCCGTTGTAACCAGATCTTCTGGTTGAAGATGTCCTTTGCACAAACCTGTCGGTGTGGCAAGTAACGTTTCTCCTAAACGTATCGACAGGTTTCCTTCATTAGCGCAGACTAGGTCCTTTGCATACATTTGACTACCTATCTCGCAAATCATTTTCCGAGCCTGCCATTCAATCATTGCACTCTCAATTCTCTGATTTAACAACCTAGATATAAACTCTGATTATAATTTTCAAACTTGAACTTTGTACTCAGAATCTTCATCTGTCAACTAACTAGAGATTTAAGAGAGGTAAAATTTAACTCCTAATCAGGTAAGGTTAATGAGAAATGATTCGATAGATAAGCCTCGACACCGATTTCTCTAACCAGCCCTCTTCGCTATAATAACTCTATGATTGCCCTATTGAAGGGAGTGTTAATTGAAAAATCAGCTGGTCGGATTCTTGTCGATGTGGAAGGGGTAGGATATGAAGTATTTATTCCTTTCTCAACTTACTATGAACTAGATGAGCCGGGAGAAAGGGTCACGCTTCGAATTTACACTCATGTCAAGGAAAATGAGTTAAGCCTTTATGGGTTTTCAACTCAACAGGAAAAGAATTTATTCAACCTGATAATTCAGATTTCCGGAATTGGACCCAAGTTAGGAGTAACTATACTTTCGGGACTTCCAGCTAAAGAACTGGTTGAGGCCGTTGTTGTGGGTGATCTTGTGCGTTTGAATTCCATTCCAGGCGTAGGGAAAAAAACAGCGGAGCGAATGATTCTGGAGCTCAAGGGAAAGCTTGATGGTTTTTTCCCAGAGAGTTCCTCTAAGGATGGTGAAAAGTTTACTAGTGCAACAACAGATGATGTGCTCTCGGCTTTAGTGAATCTTGGTTATAATAAATTAGCCGCTAGAAAAGCTATAAATACCATCCGTCGAGACGAAGACAATGATGGTTTTCAGACCTTATTGAAAAGAGCATTGAGTCATCTTTCTGGTTCGTAGGTAGGAAAAAGTTCTAATAAATATGGCAGAAGAAAATCGTTTCCTCGATCCTTTATTAAAAGAAGATGATCGACCATTAGAAAATAGTTTACGTCCACGATCAATGAAAGAGTTTATTGGCCAGTCTAGAATTAAGGAAAGTCTCGGAATTTCTATTCAGGCTGCTCTTCACCGAAGCGAGTCTCTTGATCACATACTTCTCTATGGTCCGCCTGGATTGGGAAAGACGACGTTAGCCCAAATTATTGCTCAAGAATTAGGTGTGAATTTCAAGAGCACATCTGGTCCAACTGTTGAAAGACGGGGTGAATTGGCAGCGATCCTAACTAACCTTGAACCAAATGATGTTCTGTTTATTGATGAAATTCATCGCCTACATCCAGCCATCGAGGAAATTCTTTACCCGGCCATGGAGGATTATAAAATTGATGTTATGATTGGAGAGGGACCGGGTGCTCGGTCAATTTCCCTTGATATTCCCCGTTTTACTCTGATTGGGGCAACTACCCGAAGTGGGCTTCTAACGTCTCCTCTTCGGTCTCGTTTTGGCATTCTACAGCGACTGGATTTTTATACCCAGAAGGACCTAGCTGAAGTTGTTAAGAGATCAGCTGGAATTCTTGGAATTGATGTTGATCCAAGTGGGGCAGGAGAAATCTCAAAACGTAGTCGAGGAACACCAAGAATTGCAAACCGTTTACTTAAGAGAGTCAGAGACTATGCTCAAGTTAAAGAAAATGGTTTTGTAGACCAGACGATTGCCTGTAGGGGACTGGAGCTCATGAACGTAGACTCACATGGTCTGGACGAGACAGATCGCAAACTCTTGCTTACGATTATTGACAAGTTTGATGGAGGCCCTGTAGGCATAAAAACCATCTCGGCTGCTATAGCTGAGGAAACGGATGCAATTGAAGATATTTACGAACCTTACCTGATCCAGGTAGGGTTTTTAAATCGGACGCGAAGAGGACGAGTTGCTACGCGGTTAGCGTTTGAACATCTTGGTAAGACCTACGATCCGTCATCACAAAAGCAACTCTTCTGATCTTTAGTATTCTCAGCCTAGATTGAGTACTAGTTTGTGACCTTATCTCCTACTTTAATCTTGTTGCCTGAGACAATTGTCCCTACAGAAGAATGGTTGTCTACTTCGTTCACTCGAAGTTCTCCAACCAGGTTCGAGATTTCCCGAAGTACTCTTCCTGTAGCGGGATCCTTAACGGTTCGGTTAACTCTCTTTATTTTGAGGATAGTTCCAGCCTCGAGTCCCTCCGAAGATCCGATATTTAAAATTACGGTAGGACCATCAACATCAGCTATGAGGCCTGCAATTTCAATCTCTACTTCTGGCATTTTATTTTCTGATTTGATTAACTTGTTAGCCAGTTCTGTCACGGCATATTGAACTGCTTCACCCAGAATTGTCTCACGGAAGTCACTACTCCCCATGTTAACGCTTCCACCTCCAGAGCCTCCGCTTCCACCACCATAACCTCCCAGCATTAATCCTGAGCGTTGAGATTCGCCCGTGCCCTTAGCTACAGCAAGAATTTCTCCAGTTACGGTGTCCACGATTCTGGCATCAATTACTACCTTGGCTTTACCTTTTTGAGTACCGTAGGTTCCGCCTCCAAGGGCTCCAATTTTACTAAAGGCTCCACTTATTCCCCTCTTTTTCTTCTCAGTTCCAAATTGGGTAATACTTCCTACAATCATTCCATTTACACCTAGTACTTTACCGATCTGGGCCGCGGTTGTAGGATTAGCCCGACCGCTGTTTCCCAGGTTTTGCTCAGCCAGAATCTGATCGAGCCTGTTTCGTTCTATTACACGAAACGTACCATCTGTGACAAGTTCAGTGACTATTAGATCAGAGACCCCTTTTCCGATATCCCAATTTCCGCTCCACCATTTTTGAATAGCTCCAAACTCAAAGTTCATTACAGCAACACGTTTTCTGTCCGCAGCCTGACAGACAAGACTCAACTGGACAATGCAATAGAAAACTAAAAGAAAGCGTAGTGTCATTTTTACAGTCTCCCTCATTATGGACTCTAGTACCTAAAATATACTGGATGTTCAAAGGTTCTATTCAGAATAGCAACTACCATGATTAGATCTTTGTTCTTGCATATAACTACAAATGGAGCAGCTAAATGTTTGAGAACTAAGTTCTATCTTATGTGTATTTAATATCCACAAATCAAAATATTCTTATCTGCTATTTTGTACTTTGTGATTTAAACCTTCAACTTATATCAATTAATAAGTGGTTGAGTTCGTTATAATTTAAGTCTTTACTTATCTAATAAAAAAATTATTAATTCTGAATATATAGAATGAAAAATTGCAAGACATTAGAAGCTTAAAAGACAAAGGTCTCTTTCCAGCTGGTGGAAACAGTAATGAGTAGTTAGGTGACTTCAGTTGTGAGCTCTATGAGAAAGTTTGGAAATGACTAGATTGTGTAGACCTATCGTTTACAGAGTTATTTCCCTTCCATTTTTATTACTGAGAAGACTCTATGAATGGGTAATAAACTGGGCTGAACATAGGTTGGCAATTTGGGCATTATTTGCTCTGTCCTTTGCTGAAGCATCTTTTTTCCCAATTCCACCTGATGTCCTTCTCATAGCTATGGCAATTGGAAAGCCCACTCAGGCTTTACGTTTTGCTTTTTTCTGTACGTCAGGCTCTCTATTAGGAAGTCTTTTCGGATATCTTCTCGGCTATCAGTTTTATGTATTGATTGGGAAGCCAATTATTGACTTGTATGCAGTCGCCGATGAATATGAGAAAGTACGAAATCTGTTTGAGGGTTGGAATGCTTTGGCTGTAGCTGTGGCAGGGTTTACTCCTATTCCTTTTAAGGTATTCACAATCGCTTCTGGGGCCTTTAAGGTTAATCTTCTGACTTTCTTTTTGGCTGCTGCAGTTAGCCGTGCAGCACGTTTTTTTATTATTGCAGTTCTGATCTATCATTTTGGAACAGCTATACAAGAGAAAATAGATCGATATTTTAATCAGTTAACAGTTCTTTTTATCCTCTTTTTTGTGGGTGGATTTTTTCTGTTGAAGTATGTATTGTAGCGCTTCAATAGTATCTATATAGGGGAACGGGGCGTGGCGCAGTCTGGTAGCGCGCACGGTTCGGGACCGTGAGGTCGGAGGTTCAAATCCTCTCGCCCCGACCAGTTTATTTTGGCCCTGGAAACAGTTCACAATCGACATTACTATCTTACTGGGTCGGTCCAAGGGGTCGGCTTTCGGTACTATATTTATCAAAAAGCTCTTGTTCTAGGAGTTAATGGATGGGTGCGGAATCTGACTGATGGGCGAGTAGAGTGTTGCGGCGAGGCAGATTCAAAAACGTTAGAGATATTTGAAAACTATTTGAGGACAGGGCCAAGGTTTAGCCGTGTAGATCTCCTAAAGATTAAGGTACATGACCTGCGGCATTATCCTAAATTTTCTATAGAGGTTTGAGAATGAAAAAACTGAAGAACTTGATCCGTGAAGTTCCCGATTTCCCTAAACCTGGGATTCTTTTCTATGATGTGACTACTCTATTAAAGAATCCGGATGGTTTGCAGGCAGTCATGGATAGCTTTGATAAAGCTTTCCAAGATAGACCAATTGACAAAGTAGTTGGGATTGAATCCCGGGGTTTTATCCTTGCCCCCACACTTGCACTTAGATTTAATGCTGGTTTTGTTCCAGTTCGTAAGCCAGGAAAACTACCAGGTAAAACGATCCAGGCATCCTACGATCTTGAGTACGGAAGTGATAGTTTAGAAATTCATCTTGATGCTATTGAAGAAGGGGAGGAGATCCTCATAGTAGATGATCTAATGGCAACCGGTGGAACAGCCAAAGCCGCTTTGGAACTTGTTCGTCGGCTTGGTGGGAAAGTACGTACTGTAGCGTTTTTGATTGAGTTGGAATTCCTCTCTGGTCGCAATCAACTTCAAGACGTTGAAGTATTTTCCCTAATCAGGTACTGACCTAGTAATTCTAGATGGATTAGCCTTGCGGGTTTTGGCAATTCAGATTTTGTTTTAAAGGGAACCTTCCCTCGATTTTTTCTGTTGATAACTTTTGTTGAAATGGTAGTTATCTGAAAGTCATAGATCTAAAAGGTCCTTCAGGATTTCGATAGATCATATCTATTCATTGGTTTCATTGTTAGAATCTTTTTCATTTTTATCTAAAGTTGAGTGGAGTTCTGTTTCTGTTATTTTTCCACCCTCTAAAAGATCAATACGTGCTTCAATTGAAGCTGAGTTGCCCAGTGATGGGTGCTCGGCTAATAGCTGTTTAAATAAGTCTAGAGCCTTAGTTTTTTTCCCGGCTGAATCATAGGTTTTGGCCAGACTTGACATTATTTCTGATGTGGGCATGTGAGATGAAGGTTCGTCTAGAATTAGGTTCCAGGATTTAATTGCTTCCTCGCTACGGTCTAGGTATAAGCATAGAAGCGCAACATGATTGCGAGCGAGATGTTGTAATTCAAGATTTGATGAATGGTTTACGATCTCACGAAAAGAATTCAGAGCTTCCTGATATTTTTTTAGCTTTTGTTGAGTCACTCCAACATAAAATTGAGCTAGTTCTCCTACCTCTGTCCAGCCCTGTTCGCTAGCTAGTTGTTGGAATTTATTCAGAGCTTCTTCGTCCTTCTGGTCTTCATTCGTATAGGGTGGGTTTTCATCAGACTCCGTTTGGTCATCAGGATTTGGGAGCGTTACAGTCAAGATTCTTAAGGCCTCCGAAAGTTTTTCTTGGGCTTGCAGGGCACGGGATGCCTGGATGGCCTCAAAACTCCAGTAACCAATGCCACTAAGAATAGCTGCTAGAATCACTGCTAAAATGTATCTGCGATATTCAACAACTTGTTCCCAGGTTTGAACGAGAAGAAGACGGATCTGGTCCTCAGTGATTTCCTTTTTCGTAAGATTTTTTGGTTTAGCCAAAATAAGTCTCCATTTTTGAGAGCTTGCGCCTGGCAGGACTCGAACCTGAGACACACGGCTTAGG
>CAZMUJ010000073.1:0-54189 GCA_964569605.1 uncultured Acidobacteriota bacterium | reverse complement strand
TAAAAACAAACCTATAATGTGATCGGGTTATATAAAAAATAGTTGTGCCCATTATTTATAGGTTGAAAATGAAACGAACTCAAAGAAATCGACTCTCAATTTCTCTAGTACTGCTAACCTTCCTGTTGAAAAGTCCGGCTGGCAATGACTAGAATAGAACTCACTTGTCAGCCATGAACATGTTCAGGAGCCTTCTTCATGAAACCAGCCTCGAAAAAATCTAGCACCCTTAACCGCCGCCAGTTTCATCGCCGCGTGGCACTTTCTGCAGGTTCGTTGATTGCTGCTGCTAATCTTGGCCAGGCTGCTCCCAAGAAAGCAAGCCGTTATATTGATATGCATACCCACCTGGGACAAACTCAATCCAGTAAGGGAAAAACTCAGACCTTGAGTGCGGAACAGTTGCTTCGCTGGATGGACGCCCATGACATTGCCCAGGCGATTGTTTTGCCACTGGTTTCACCAGAGTCATCCAGTTATCCGCTGACCTCTGAGTTCGTGCTGGCCCAAACGCTTGATCACCGTGACCGCCTGATCCCGTTCTGCTCTATCGATCCCAGGACTTCTTACAATGGAGGTCACCAGGTACTGGTGGCCATGTTGAAGAAGTATATCGATATGGGTGCCAAGGGATTTGGTGAGCACAAACCGGGGATTGCTTTTGATGACCCGCGCAACATGGCAATTTTTGCTGGCTGTGCTGAAGTTGGCCTGCCGGTTTTGTTCCATCTCGACAACCAGCGAAACACTGACAAGCCGGGCTTGCCCGGCTTGGAGAAAGTTCTTCAACAGAACCCGAAGTGTAATTTTATTGGGCATGGTCCTGGTTGGTGGGCTTCCATCTCCGGCATCTCTGCCCAAAATGAGTTTTCTGGCTATCCCAAGGGCAAGGTAGCTCCAGGGGGCGCCATCGATCGGCTGATGAGTAAGTACCCGAATATTTATGGAGACCTCTCGGCTGGTAGTGGCGCGAATTCCATTTCCCGGGATCTTGAGTTTGGTCGAGACTTCTTGATCCGCCGGCAAGACCGCATGATGTTTGGAACAGATTTCCTGGCTCCCAAGCAACCAGTCCCCCAATTTGAGCTGTTTGAGCAGAAGCTCCAGTTGCCGAAAGATGTTGAGCAGAAGATTTACCGTGACAATGCTCGCCGGGTCTTAAAACTCAACACATGATTAACTGGATGACTCTCTGGTCACAAAACTCGATCCGTGTTTGACCGATACAACATCGTCCACGAAGACGATATCGTCGAAGCGGGGAGAGCATACCAATCCTACCTAGAAAAAACCCGCCAAAATTACCACGCCAAAGTGACTGAAATGAGGAAAGTCGGTGGAACAAATGCAAGCTAACGGGCACATTTTAGGCACATTTGGGAACAAATGCACTCAAATGCAGCACCTAGGGGTCAAAGAAAAAAGACTGTAAGTCGTTGATTCTAATGGTGCCGGAGGGGGGACTCGAACCCCCACGAGGAGTAACCCTCGCCAGATTTTGAGTCTGGTGCGTCTGCCAATTCCGCCACTCCGGCACGTACTCGACTATTTTAAGGGGTTTTTGCTTAAGGGTTCCACTTTGTAGAATTTTAAAAACTAGTAGCCGAAGAGATCAATCTTTTCGTCGTGTAAATGGGTTAACTTTTATTTTAGATGAACTGGTAGTTTGTTTCAGGGTTTCCTCGTCCGTGACCTCTCGAGAAATCTCACCGGGATTGACATAAAGATCCATGGTCAAGCGGTGCTGTTTCGTGTGAAGCTCTAAATAGCGCCCCTGTAAGTCCAACAATTCAAAATGTGTTCCACGTTCCACAATACGACCATCTTCAATAACGAAGATTTGATCGGAACTTTGTATTGTGGAAAGCCGGTGGGCAATGACAAAGCTAGTTCGACCTTTTCTCAAGGCACGAAGGCCTTCCTGGATATAACCCTCACTTTCACTATCTAAGTTGGAGGTGGCTTCATCAAGGATGAGGATCCGAGGATCGGCTAGGATAGCCCGAGCAATGGCAACACGTTGTCTCTGTCCTCCTGAGAGTTTAACACCCCTTTCTCCAATAACCGTATCGTAGCCATCTGAAAACCCATTTACAAACTCGTCGACACGAGCGATCTTGCTGGCTCGGAGTACGTCTTCCATGTTTGTACCAGGGCATCCATAGAGGATGTTTTCAGTGATTGTCCCGTCAAACATAAAGGTCTCCTGAAGTACCACGCCGATCTGACTGCGTATGCTAGACATGCTGAGCGATGCAATATCTTTTTGGTCAATCAGAATTTGTCCTTGATTAGGATTATAGAAAAGCATGATCAACCCTACTAGAGTGGTTTTTCCGGATCCGCTGGACCCCACCAGGGCGACAGTTGATCCAGGATCTACTTGGAAAGAAACTTCTTTCAAGACTGGCTGTTCTGGATCATAGGCAAAGGAAACATTTCGAAATTCTATTTTCCCCAGAATTTTTCCAATCTCCGGTTTATTCAGTTCGTTTTTGTCCTCTCTAGAAAACTCCAGTACCTCTCGAATCCGGTCAAGCCCCGAAAACGCTTCTCCTAACTGTGTCGCAATGGAAGATATTGAGATCAGAGGAGTTGCCAAGATCGCAGTGAAGGCTAGGTACATCATCAGATCGCCTAGCGTCATCTCGTCTTGAATGATAGATCCTCCACCTACAAGAATCATCACACAACCGATGAGACCTATGGTCACTGTGGACAATGATGTAAAAAAGGCAACCCCACTGATAGACTTACTTACGTTGTCGAACAATTTCCTAGCTCCCTCAGAAAATATACGATCTTCTTCCTGTTCTGAAGTGAAAGCCTTAACGACACGGATTCCACCTAGCGCTTCTCCCAGTCGGCCGCTTACCGAAGCTAGAATTTTTTGCCGGGTGCGGAAAATGGGACGAAGCTTGCGAAATCCTATGATCATCATGACTAGGAAAAGAACTAGAATGAAGGAAATTGAAAGTGTGAGGATCCAGTTCAAGTAAAAGAGAACAAGAATGGCTGCTACTGCAGTGAGCATACCACCAAAAAGATGTACCAGACCCGTTCCTACCAAGTTACGAATGCCCTCGGAATCGGAAATAATTCGGGGAATCAATTCTCCCGTCTTGTGAGCATCAAAAAACGATATAGGGAGGCGTAGAATATGCTGATGTACACGGATGCGGAGGTTTGTGATTGTTTTCCAAGCGGCAATTCCCACAAATTTGGCTAAGAGAAAACTAGTGATCGACTGAATCACAGTGCTAGCGAAAACAGCGCCTGCCAGCCACGGGAGTAGATCGGTGCGTTTCTCTAATAGGACGTTGTCGATTAGAAATTTTGTTGTTCCAGGTAGAACCAATCCGGCAAGGCGACTGAGTATCGTCAGGGCCAGGCCCAGAAGTAGTGCTTTTCGATGTGTCCAAACGATAACACGAGCTTCTTTCCAGGAGGTAGAGAACTTGAAGGTTTGATCTTTCATGTGGCTATTACCATAAACTCTGTTAACCCTTTCAATACCCCTGTTTTTGACTAAAAATCATCGCACGGTCAAAATATAAATTCCATGTTACCAAGTCCAAATTCGTAGTTCTCACATTGTTTAAAATTTTGGATTATGTGCTTGACTTGAAAATTCTCACCTACAAACAGTCCCTTCGATGTTTAAATAAGGGTTCCGATCATCTTGTTTTAGGTATTGGAATCAGCGGGGTTGATAGAGTAGAGGGTCTTCTTAAAAGCAACTCGGACTTAGGTTTTACTAAATGTGAGCAAACCGAGTTACTATTTGTCACTGAAGTAAAGTTTCCGAAATTTGAATACAAGCTTGGGAGGAAAGACGATTTCTATAGCATTATTAAGGTCCTCTCTTCCTAGTATGAGATTCTCTTCATGAAAATTTAGTTTACAAGAGACTGGAAATAAGTTTTAGGGTCAGAGTTCGATACTATGTAAGAGAAAGAGAGTCACAGAAAACATTTTGGCTGTAAGACAAAGCATTTGAGTGTCATCTCTAAAGTCTATCAGGATAGTACAGTATGAGCTCTTTTTGCGGGGAAGAGTTAGCAGGTTGTCTAGTGTTTGTTTAGCGAATTTAAAGTTCTGAAAAATAACCTTTTATTTTTCATTGTTTCAATCAAGGAGGAATTATGCGAATTGTTGTTACAGGAGCCACTGGGTTGATTGGGCAAAGACTTTGCGGAGCTCTTATAAAAACAGGAAACGACCTGATCGTACTCGCTCGAAACACTCGAGGTGCACAAAGCTTCTTTCCTAATAGCCGTGTTGTCGAATGGGATGCTTTAACAGGTCCTCCACCTGTTGGGTCCCTGGATGGTGCAGATGCGGTGATTCATCTTTTGGGTGAAGGAATTGCAAAGCGTCGTTGGTCGCAGAAACAAAAGAAGTTGATTCGAGAAAGTCGAGTGCAGGGAACGTACAATCTTGTCGAGGCTCTTCGATCATCTTCTCCGAGACCAAAACTATTAATTAGCAGTTCTGGAATTGGATTCTATGGATCTAGAGGGAACGAAGAGTTAGATGAATCAAGCTCTCGAGGAAAATGCTTCCTTGGTGATCTTTGTGAAGAATGGGAATCAGAGGCAAAAAAAGCAGAACAGTTGGGGATTCGAACTGTGTTGTTAAGAACTGGGATAGTCCTTTCCTTGAAGGGAGGAGCCTTGGCTAGTATGCTTCCGCCTTTTAGGAATTTTGTTGGAGGTCCTTTAGGATCTGGAAAACAGTGGATGTCGTGGATTCACATAGAGGACGAAGTAGGACTGATCCAGCACATATTGTCCAATGATGAAATTAGTGGACCAATTAACGCGGTGGCTCCAAATCCGGCTAGTAACTACGAATTTTCCAAGACTCTGGGTAGAGTTTTAGGTAGACCTTCCTTTTTTGTTATGCCTGCTGTTGTCCTTAAGGTTCTTCTGGGAGAGATGGCGCAAGAACTTCTCTTGAATGGACAGAAGGTCCTTCCTCGTCGGAGTGTTTCTAGTGGTTATCAGTTTAAGTTTCCGGAACTGAAGGCAGCACTTGTCGATCTATTAAGGTGTTAGGTTGATATTGGTCTTGGGCTGAACGCTCAAAATTGTGAGTGATAGCTATTAACTCTCTGGCTAGGATATCTAACTGATATCACTCCCTGTGTTTTTCTAGAGATCCTTTGTGAGAGATCACAAGACTAGAACATAAAGTCCAATTGTATTTTGGGAATAAAGAATGGCTGGGGGACAGGGATTCGAACCCCGATATCATGGTCCAGAGCCATGTGTGTTGCCATTACACTATCCCCCAGCAAGGTAGTAAATAAGAAGCAATTATACTCGAACCCTGGTTTTTCGGGGTGGGATTTCATACACAGGTTAATGAAATCAATGAGAGACTGTCTCAAGCCTAGCTTGGGCTTGATGGAGTAGCTCAGAGGCAGCTTTATAGTCAGTTCCAGGACGTGTTGATTTAAGTTGAGTATAAGCGTTTTTCCTATCCATTTCAGCCTGTTTTGCATCGATTTGATCTGGACGGGCAGCTACTTCAGCAAGAACTGAGACACGCGACCCAAGTACTTCTACAAAGCCATAGCTGCAGTAAAAAAGACTTTCTCTGTCATTTATTTGGAAGGAAAGAGTTCCAATCCCAAGTTCAGAAAGCATAGGGGCATGACCAGGTAGAATCCCCAAGGCACCGTCTTGACCGGGTACAGTTACCTTGTCAACCGTGCCACTAAAAAGAAGCTCTTCAGGTGTGACAATTTCAAGGTCTATTTTGGTTGAAATTCGAGTGGACATAGCTAGTATTTAGGCCTCATCTTATTTCAGCTTTTCGGCCCGTTCCTTTACTTCATCAATTCCTCCGGCCATATAAAAGGCTTGTTCCGGGATCCCGTCATACTGACCTTCACAAATTTCTTTAAATCCCTGGATTGTATCCTTCAGAGGAACGTATGATCCAGGGATACCAGTAAACTGTTCGGCTACAAAAAAAGGTTGAGATAGAAAGCGACTAATCTTGCGGGCTCGAGATACGATAAGCTTGTCATCCTCCGATAACTCATCCATACCTAAGATCGCAATAATGTCTTGAAGATCTTTATAGCGCTGCAAAATTCCTTGAACCATTCGGGTAACCTGATAGTGCTCTTCACCAATAATACGGGGATCCAGTATCCGACTAGTTGAAGCCAGTGGGTCAACAGCGGGATAAATTCCCTGCTCAGCGATAGAACGCTCTAAAGCCGTCGTTGCGTCCAAATGGGCAAAAGTGGTAGCAGGTGCCGGATCAGTGTAATCGTCAGCTGGGACATATATCGCTTGAATTGAAGTAATCGAACCTTTTTTTGTTGTGGTAATGCGTTCTTGTAATTCACCCATTTCCGAAGCCAGGTTTGGTTGGTAGCCAACGGCTGATGGCATTCGGCCTAGAAGCGCAGAAACTTCGGATCCTGCTTGTGTAAAACGGAAAATGTTATCGATGAAAAGCAGCACATCCTGACCTTCTTCGTCACGGAAGTATTCTGCTACTGTTAGGCCTGTAAGTCCGACCCGAAGACGAGCTCCAGGAGGCTCAGTCATCTGCCCGTAGATTAGTGCTGCCTTGTCAATGACTCCAGATTCCTTCATTTCTAACCATAAGTCATTTCCTTCACGTGTACGTTCACCCACGCCAGAAAAAACCGAAAATCCACCGTGTTGAGTTGCAATACGGTTAATCAGTTCCATGATAATGACTGTTTTACCAACACCGGCTCCCCCAAAGAGACCGATTTTTCCTCCTTTGGCAAATGGCTCAATCAGATCAATCACCTTAATTCCAGTCTCTAACATTTCGGTCTCGGTGCTCTGGTCTTCAAAGCTCGGAGCAGATCGATGAATAGGATAACGTTTCGATTCATCTAACGGGGGTCCCTGGTCCACTGGCTCACCCAGGACGTTCAAGACCCGTCCAAGGGTTTGACGGCCGATTGGCACCGATATTGGCTCTCCCGTGTCTATGGCTTTCATCCCTCGAATAACCCCGTCAGTAGGTTGCATGGAAACACATTTGACTAGACCCTCGCCGAGATGGTGGGCTGTTTCAAGAGTTATGTCGATCTCTACAGATGTATCAAATCCTTCAGAGGTTACCTTAATGGCGTTGTATATTGCTGGAACATGACCAGCCTCGAATTGAATATCGATGACAGGTCCCATCACCTGCACAACTTTTCCTTCAGCTTTCATTCTTCTTACTCCTTGCTTAGCGGGTCAAATTTCTGGTTCTGAATTGATAATCGTTTTACTACTGTTCACTGTTTCCCAAGGCATCTGCTCCGCTCACAACCTCAATTAACTCTGTAGTAATAGAAGCCTGTCGTAACCGATTCATCTTCAAAGTTAGGTTGTCAATCATCTCTCTAGCGTTACGTGTAGCTGCGTCCATAGCAGTCATTCTAGCTGCATGTTCTGCTGCTTCTGATTCCAGCATAGCTCGGAAAATTTGAGTTTCTACATGCCGTGGCAAAATAGAGTCTAGAATTTGTTGGGGCGGTTGTTCGTAGATGTAATCTACATGTGTATCATTATTACCTTCTAATTCAATTTTACGAATGGGCAGTAAAGGTTCTATCACTACTTGTTGCTGGATCACTGACTTGAACTCATTATAAAGAACGTGTACGGAATCTAATTTGCTATCGGTGTAAAAACTTATCAAGCTCTGAGCTAGCTCCTTTGAGTATTTCGAATCAATTTTGGCCATTATATTTAGGTAGCGATGCTGAATAGGCCAAGTACGTTTCTTAAACCAGTCATCGCCTTTCCTTCCAACTAGGGATAGACTTAATTCTTTATTTGTTTCCTCATTCTTAATATGGGCCATGGCTTCTTTAATAAGGTTACTGTTAAATGAGCCACAGAGTCCTTTGTCGGAGGTTATAACAATTAGTAGTACCTTTTTCTTTTCACGTCGTGCTAACAAAGGATGAGAAGAGGAATCAACGTGGGTTGCCAATGAATTGAGTACTGCTAGCATCCGGTTGGCATAGGGTCGAGCTGTAAATATTCTATCCTGAGCTCTTCTGAGTCGTGAAGCAGAGATAAACTTCATTGCTCTTGTGATTTGGCGAATATTTCGGACTGATCGGACTCTTCTACGAAGGTCAATCAGTTGACCAGTAGACATTTTTAGCTCTCACTTACAGTTTCAGGTTGAGGTGATCTGGTTTCTGAGAAGTACTCCTTGAACTCTTTAATGGCATCTTCGAATTGTTTTTCTAGTTCATCGTCGAAAGTTCCTTTTTCGATCAGTGTCTGCAAATGACCACTATATCGAGTTGAAAAAAACTGGTAGAGATCATTCTCAAAGTCAGCCAGGTCAGAGATTTCAATGTCATCTGCATAGCCTCTAGTCGCTGCAAAAATAACCAGTATTTGTTTCTCAACAGCAAGAGGCTGGTATTGGCCCTGCTTTAGGATTTCAGTGAGTCGTTCTCCTCGTGCTAACTGGTTCTGTGTTGCCTTATCTAAGTCTGATCCAAACTGTGCAAAGGCAGCTAGCTCTCTATACTGTGCGAGGTCTAACCTGAGCCGTCCTGCGACCTTTTTCATCGCTTTTATTTGGGCATTTCCTCCCACTCGACTTACTGAATTTCCAACGTGTATAGCCGGTCTTATTCCCGAATAGAAGAGATCAGATTCAAGATAGATCTGTCCATCTGTAATGGAGATAACATTGGTAGGAATATAGGCAGAAATGTCCCCTGCCTGTGTTTCGATAACCGGTAAGGCTGTAAGACTTCCACCGCCAAGCTCGTCTTTCATTTTGGCTGCTCGCTCCAAAAGACGACTGTGGAGATAGAAAACATCGCCGGGAAAAGCTTCCCGACCGGGAGGTCTTCTCAAGAGTAAAGAAATCTCTCGATACGCCGCAGCGTGCTTTGAAAGATCATCATAAATAACTAGGGCATGTTTGCCATTATTTCGGAAATATTCACCTATGGCACAGGCGGCATAAGGTGCAAGATACTGCATGGTTGCTGGGTCTGAGGAAGAAGCGGTTACAACCACAGTCCTTGACAATACGTCGTGATCCTCCAGTGTTTTGACCACACGAGCCACGGTTGAGCGTCTCTGACCAATAGCCACATAAATGCAGAGAACACCCGTTTCTTTTTGGTTGATGATTGCGTCGATAGCGATAGCGGTTTTTCCTGTTTGCCTGTCTCCAATAATCAATTCTCTTTGCCCTCTACCGATAGGTATCATGGAATCGACAGCCTTTAAACCGGTCTGTAGGGGTTCTTTTACAGGTTGGCGGTCAAGTACCCCGGGAGCAATAGCTTCTACAGGATAGTACTCACTTGTAGGGATGGTACCTTTGCCATCGATAGGTAGTCCCAGAGCATTTACTGTTCGACCAAGTAGTCCTTCCCCTACTGGAACTTGCATGATTCTTTGTGTTCGCTTCACCAGGTCGCCCTCTGCAACGTGGTGGAAATCTCCAAAAAGAACTGCCCCTACATTGTCCTGTTCTAGATTAAGCGCCAGACCATAGATGTCGTGAGGGAACTCTAACATCTCCAGAGACATAGCCTTTTCCAGACCATGAATTCTTGCGATTCCATCGCCAGCGGAAATTACCGTTCCTACTTCACTGACCACAAGGCCGGCATCGAAGTCTTTGATCTGTTCTTTGATAATTTTAGTTATCTCGTCTGTTCGAATTGCCATTGTTTCTCCAAATCAAGACATGTCTAGAGAGTAGCTAACTTCTTTTTTAATTTCTCTAGAGCTGTTTTTATCGAACCATCATAAATCGTTGATCCAATTCTTAGTTGAATTCCACCAATTAGGTCTTTCTTTAACTGAAATTCTAATTTTGCTCCCCGTCCAGTCATATTTTCTACTGCTTTTTTAAGTTGAGACCGAGTCTGATTCGTTAACGAATGAGCAGATATTACATTTCCTCGAATAATTCCGCGCTTCTCATCTAGAACTTCCTCTAGCGCCTCTAGTGCGTGGTCAAATTGGCCTATTCGACCGTTCCGTAGCAAAACTAGAACAAAATTGCGAACCGGATGGCTTAGATTAAGGCGTAATGCCAATTGTTCGACAATTTTCCTTTTGGGTTGGAAGGCTAAGGTTGGATTTTCCAGAGTGTCACGTAGTAGCTGGTTGGCATTTAAAAGTTGGTGAATTGTTCTGATTTCTTCATCAATCTTATCACCAATAGCTTGTTCATCGACCGAACTAACGAGGGCACGAGCATAAGTTAAATAGATTGAGTTTGCCATCTAGTTTTTTTGACTCCGGGTGTCCAAATATCCTAAAAACTGTTTGGATAGTTTAGAATCAATGTCCGAATCTATTTGTTTTCGCAAGTGGCTGCTGGCCATTTGGACTGCGATCTCGGCTGCGTATTCCTTTAAGTCCTTACGAACAGACTGGCTGAGATTGTCGATCTCCCGCTGAGCGCTCGCAAGGATTCGTTCTATTTCCTTAGCAGACTGTTCTCTAATTCGTTCTTTTTCCCGTTCTGCCTCCTCTTGGGCATCCTGACGAATTCTTTTAGTTTCGTCGTCCAGTTTTTTCATGCGATGCTCAGCTTGAGCCAGCTTTGCTTCTGCCTTCCGTCTAGCTTTCTCAGCCTGTTTGATTTTTGTTTGGAGTGTAACTTTGCGTTTGTGGAAGAATGCTACGGCTGGCTGGCGTAGGAAGTAGGTTAGTCCAGCGACGATGATTAGAAGGTTAATCCAGCGACCGATTGGATCCAATAAGCCCCAGGTACTGTGTGCCTCCTCAGAGGCATATAGAGGTAATTCTGAAATGAGAGTAATCAGAATAATAATAAAGCATCCTTTGATTTTCATAGGTCACGGCTTAACGGTTTAGCTGAATAGTGTTGTAATGTCTATAAAAGTTTTTGGCTTTGTGGTTAGAAAACTCCGAGAACCCGATTCGAAATGACTCTGGCAATTGACTCGCAATCCCTACGTAATTTTTTCTTTGTGATCTCTAATTCGTTGGTAATCTCTTCTTTTGCTTGATTGAGCATAGACTCTGCCTGTTCTCGAGCTGAATGGATTTTTTCCTGTTGCTTACGGAGTGCTTTGTTACGCACCTTTTCAGCCAACTTAAATCCAACTTTCTTTTCTACTTTGAGTTTTTCACTATAAGTATTTTCTAATGAAACAATTTTAGACTCATATTCTTCGGTATTCTTGAAGGATCCTTCCGTACGCCTACGTCTTTCCTCGAGTACTTGCAAAAGTGGTCGAAGGAGCAGACGGCCAAGAATATTCCATGTAAATACGAAAACAATGATTGAGGCTAAAAGGCTCCAATTGAGTTCCATAAAGATCCTCTCCGTACTTTCCGGTCGAAACAATGAATAATACTCTTGTATCGGACACGAAGTAGATAGCATGGTTTCGGTCCGGTGGTCAAGAACCGATCTGGCTTCCACACTATGTTAGAATGCCTTTTTAGGGTGATTGGTTTCTATCATTTACTTGATTTATCTCCACACCTCTTTGAGGAAGATCGAAATGCCGCTTGAAAAAATAACTGAAAAGTTACGCGGAAAGAAAGACCAAGTTTCTAGGACTGATTTAACAGGACTTGACCCGGGGATCACATCAGACATGCCTGTGGTTCCTCATAAGGTATTAGTTGCAAATGTCTCGTTTTACTCTGATGAGGCCTGTAAAGAAATGGTGGAAGGTGCAAAGATTGTAATCCTTCGGCCCCTTGAGCCAGAGGGATTCGATGTTTTAGATATTGTGCCCTCCACTAAACACTACTCAGCTGGACAGTATGTTACCTGGCAGCTTAATAACAAGAAATTATGGGAAAATTGCTATTATCGAAGTCCTTTCACTGGAGAGACGGAGAGAGCCTGGTCGATGCATGTTGAGTTTGTGGGTAAGGTAATTGATGAACCGACAGTTTTAAACCATCAGAAAAAGATTAAGGAATTGGAAATTAAATACGCACCTTTAGAGATACTATAAAGCTTTTTATGGCGATTGTTGGAGACTATATTTAAGTTACGCTGTGACAAGGATTTTCTGATTGTCCACTATTTTCTCAGACATTCTCTGGATTTTTTCCATTAGACTACAAGTTACTGGTTTCTGTCTCAAGAAGAGTTTTTAGCTCATCTCGGGTCTGGGAGTTAGTTTCGATAGCGCGGCGTTCTACCAAGGCTTTTTGTGCTTTGCTACCCCCGATCTCTTTGAGAGCCCATGCTGCATGTCTTCTTACCATTGCGTCAGAGCAGTTGAGTAGTTTGCATAGATCAGGAATAAACTCTTTATTGTGACTGTTTCCCATTGCTACAGCCGTATTTCGCATGAGCCCACGCCATTTTGAGCGACGAATGGGGCTGTTTTGAAAGAGATAGCGAAAATCTTCTTTTGTCAATTGGGCTAGATTTTTAAGTCTAGGCTTCTTCAGTTCTTTACGAGGGATAAATGACTCTTCGCGAGAAGGCTCTACCTTTCGATTCCAGGGACAAACATCTTGGCAAATATCACAACCAAATACCAAATTCGAGGTTGAACGGCGAAGATTTTCTGGAATGTCTTCTTTTACTTCAATAGTGAGATATGAGATGCAAAGGCGACTGTCCACAACATAAGGTTCGACAATAGCTTCTGTAGGGCACGCGTCTAGGCACCTTCGACAGCTTCCACAATGATCACTTCCCGGAGCATCCGAATCGAGTCTTTGATTGATAAGAATTTCACCGATAAAGAACCAGGATCCAAGTCTCTTGTCCGCAATGAGGTTAGTGTTTTTACCTATCCATCCCATCCCTGATCTAGATGCCCAGTACTTGTCCATAATTGGTCCAGTATCTACGTAGATTTTTCCTTTGGCATCAGGGCACAGTTCAGTAATCTTCTTTAATAATGCCCTTAGCTTTGTTTCCATTACCTTGTGATAATCGTCACCTGAAGCGTAGCGGGAAATAACTCCACTATTTCTATCATCATAGTTAAGTTCATAATTGTGATAATAGTTGAGTGCGACCGAGAGAACGGATTTGGTCTCTTCCAAAACTAGGCTTGGGTCTAGGCGTTTTTCAACTTGACGGGACATATAATGCATTTCTCCATGATAGTCGAGTTTTAGCCACCTTTTGAGCTTGCTATCAGGAACTGCTTCTACCGGAGCTACACCAACTCGATGAAAACCAAGGGAAATTGCACTCTCTTTGATCTTTTTGGTAAGAAGTTCAGGTAGCATTGAGATGGAGTATATCAACTACGACCTGTGCTAAGTTTGATTTACTTGCTGTGCTGTTCTGTTCTTTTAAGACAGGTTGATGTGTGTCAGATTCTACACGTCACACTTTAGTCGGTTTTTGAGGCGGTACTCTCGTCGTATCAGTGCACTCACATAGAGTTCTTTTTCGAGCTTGTTTTCTGGGCGGATACTCGGTACAGAACAGGGTTTACCCTTGCTATCAAGGGCGACAAAAGTAAGAAAGGAAGTACTGGTTTGAACCCGTTCACCTGTGTGTAAAGCTTCAGAGTGCACTTGGACTATTACTTCCATAGAAGTATGAAAGGAGCGAGTAAGGTTAGCCTCAAGTAAAATTAGATCGCCCACTTTGACGGGGTGGAGAAAAACGAGTGAGTCGACTGTGGCAGTTACCACCTGTAGCCGGCTGTGTCTAGCGGCAGTCATAGCTCCAACTAGGTCGATTAGATGCATCACTCTGCCACCAAGTATATTCCCTTGAACATTGGCATGGTTGGGAAGAACAAGCTCCGTCATTGTAGTTCGAGAATAGGAAGGTGTCCTTATTATTGGGGAGTTGGCATGGCTCATTTTCATTCCCTTTCAAGGAAAACATTTTAAGATCAATAATACTATTATGCAGCAATTTGAAATTCCAGAACCCAAAACTCCATGCACACATATTTTTATGTTAAGGTAAGTTTTAATGGAATCTAATCCTCTTTTGTATTGGTCACTGGTTGTTATAGTTGCAGTTTTGACTCTACAAAATATTTTTCTCGCTGTGCTCATGCTTATAGGTACAACTCGCCTGTGTCGGCTTTTCTTGCGAAGTAGAGAAAAGGTAGCCCAATTATGTTCTTTTCTCGACACGGTGGACAAAACCGTAACCAAAACTTCAAGGCTTTTGGCGAGTTGCTCCGAATGGGGAAAAAAGGTTGAGGAGGCGACAGAAGGAGTTGCACTATCTATTACTAAGGCAGATGAAAAAGTGGAGCAGGCACTTTCATATGTTCAGACAAGTGTAAGCCACTTCCAAAAGGAGGGAGACAGATGGTTGAGTAAGTGCTCAAAGACCAGTGAAGAATTCTGCAATGCCGTTTTGGAGCCGGCTTCCCAGATTTCCCTCCATATCCGATCTCTGGGTGGTTTTCTGGGCAAGTGGTTTATGGATGACGAGACAGACAAGGACCCAAGCCAGTACAAGCAGGATCAAGAGATCTTCATTTAGGCTGATTGGATCTGGTTTAGAAAAAGATTTTGTCTGCCTCTAGGGTTAATTAGATTTCTCCCTCAAAGGTTTAATCTTTTCAAGATGGCGAACATCCTTGCCAGCGATCATAAAGATGACCATTTCAGCGATGTTTGAACTGTGGTCACCGATGCGCTCGACAAAATTGTTTATATACAAAAGACAAACGGACTGGGAAATCTTAGTAGGATCGTTTGCCATGAGATCAGAGAGCTCCTTGAAAATGAGGTCGTGCAGGCGGTCAACTTCATCATCATCCTTAATCACCTGATTTGCCTGTTCGAGGTCTCCTCGAACAATGGCGTCTAAAGATTGCGTGAGCATACGAAGGGCTATACGAGCCATAGTTGACACGTCAACAACCTCTTTTGGTGGGACTTCATGAATCATCATGGAGGCATATTTCGCGATGTCTACTGCTAGGTCTCCTAGCCGTTCCAGGTCTTTTACGAGCTTCAGGGCTATGGCTAGGAATCGAAGATCGCTCCCCACGGGTCGAAAACGGACTAATAAGTGGTGGCAGGCTCGGTCAATCTGGATCTCCATTAAGTCGACTTCAGGATCACGACCAGGAATCCCAGCTAACTGTTTAGCATCCCTTTCAATTAGAGCTGCAATCGAATCGGAAATGTTGCGTTCAACATGCGCAGCCATTTCCATTAGCTCTACTTTGAGCTTTCCTAGTTCCTTTGCTAACTCGCGGCTTTCCATGACTCAATCAGTATAACTGTAGCAAGATTATCGCAGGGATCACCGACTGTTTCGACTAGAAGTCAATTTTGAAGCGAATTTGAAGGATATTAGCCTTTCCACTACCCAAAACGTCGGAGGCGACATAGTTCCACATAATTCTTGAATAAGGGTTCATGTACCAATTTAAACCCAAAGTAACGTTGCTCATTTCTCCACCCTGAATCAAACCGTTGTTAAGGTTTAGTTTTGAAAATCGGGCGGCAATTTCCCAGGCACCCATACCCACATCATCTAGGAAAGGTTTGTTTGGACGGATACGATCAAATGCCCCTTTAGACTTGCTGTAATGGCGATTTTCACCAGTTAAAAAATAGCTTCCAAAAACATAAAATCCGGAAAAATTAGGGTCGTTGTTGGAGATGGAATTAACAGAGGCCTTCATGTATTCAGTCTGTACCGAAAAAGGACCAGAAACAGCTGCCATTTCCAAGCCTAGGATGTTGTAGGAGCTGGTCTCCATGTTGGGAGTTGAGACAAATTTTGGTAGTAAATGGGCTTCTGGACGTGAGGAAAAACGTGCCAGTGCCAAGGGAGCTCCTTGATGGCTAAATGCACCACCGATATGTAGGAGTTTCCGACCTTTTTCGTCATATATAGGAAGTGCTGTAACTCGTCCTGTGATATTTGGACCACCACTCCCAACGCTTTCACCCGTGTTGGTAGATTCACGGAAAACCCCTGCAGAATAGGTGATATTTCCATTTAAAATAGAATTTTGAAAAGCCATGCCTACGTTTCTAGGTGGAGAAAATACAGCCCCGGAAGAACGCTCTAAAAAAGTGATATTGTTGGAACTGGTGAGTTCTTCTAGTCCAAAGGGTTCTTTGAAGTTCCCTACTCTGAACTTGCCCAGAACAGGGATTTCACGGAAGCCAATGTAGACGTCTTTAAAAGGTCCTGAAATAGCGGAAAAATCATACTCTGCTTTGTATTCAAAGCGATTATAGAGAACCCCCGAAGTGTACAGTCGGGCTCGGCGAAACTCTGTTCCGCCAGCAAGATTTTCCATTGACTCAACCATTGAGTTGTCAGTGTTGACAAAGGCCCAGTCATTCATGATTCGACCTCCAATTCGAATCTTTACATGCTTATTGGATGAATCCATCCGTATGCCATCTTTCCAGTAAACTCTAAACTCATTAGGATCTGATTTCTTTTTTTTCTGATTCGGAGGTTTACTAAGGGCTCTTTTTGAAGGTTGAGTAATTCCCGCATGTGGTAGGGAACTACTTGCAGGATTCTCTTTCTCCTTAAGGTAATTCTTCAACTCCTGAAGTTCCTTCTTAAGAAGCTCCAGTTGTTGTTCAAGGATCTGGATTTTTTCTTGGGAAGTTTGGCCAAAGATGCTTCCCGAAACTAGTAAAAAAAACAGTAATACTGAACTGATATTTTTAGATTTCATGCCTGTTCTTTTTGCGAGAATCAGTTGATTTCTTGGGCTGACTGAAAACTATGAAAGAAGTTTAGCCAAAAAACATAAAAGGAAAATTAGGGAAGTGTTAAGAGATTGTAAATGTTTACGAAGATTTTTCTAGAGGTTTGGTTTTGCTAGGAAAAAACTGGTTGATCCAAGTTATTTAAACAGAAGTCGCCCTAGGAAAACCTTTTCTTCTCTTCCAATAGAATCTAGAGATGAGAGGATTTGAACAGCAGAAAGTAAAAATTATCAATCAATAGGACCTTTAAATCTAAACTCTATTCCAGAGTGATAGATTCGATCTTTTTTCTCATTTCTTGTCGGTATTCATGTAGTTTTTTGACAAGCGTTGGATCGCTTTGACTCAAAATCTGTACCGCTAGCAGGCCTGCATTTTTAGCCCCTGCCTTGCCAATTGAGACAGTAGCAACCGGGATTCCTCCAGGCATCTGGACAGTTGCCAAAAGAGCATCAATTCCCCCTAAACTTCCTCCGCCAACTGGGACACCTATGACGGGAAGAATTGAGTGTGCTGCAAGAGTTCCGGCTAGGTGAGCTGCCATTCCAGCTCCTCCAATCAGGACTTTGATTCCCCGTTTTTCAGCTGATCGGGCATACTCTGCTGTTTTGTCTGGAATTCGGTGAGCAGACAATACTTTCATTTCGAAGGGCACACCAAAATCCTCTAGAATATCTGCCCCAGCTCTCATTACTTCCGCGTCAGAAGGGCTCCCCATAAGGATTCCCACTTTAGGTTGACTCATAACTACTCCTTTACTTTTTTATTTTTTCGAGCCCCTTGGCTCCAATATCTTGTCGATAATATTTACCGTTAAATGTGATTTTTTCAGAAGCTTTATATGCGTGTTTTATTGCTTGCTGAAGATTTGGAGCGCGACTGGTAACTCCCAGTACACGGCCCCCATTGCTTACAAGGATGTTATCTTTTATAGCAGTGCCGGCTTGAAAAACCTCAGTATGAGATTTAGAACCTGCTTTTTCAATGCCTCGAATGGGCATTCCCTTTTCATAGGGACCGGGATATCCAGAGGCTGCCATCACGATGCAAACCGTCGCATCTTCCAACCACCTAACTTCCGACAGATTTAACTTACCCTCTGCAATAGACCAAAATATCTCTAGTAGATCACTATTTAGTCGAGTAAGAATTACCTGTGTTTCCGGATCTCCAAAACGAACGTTGAACTCCAAAACCTTTGGTCCGTCAGATGTCAGCATTAGACCCGCATAGAGTACACCTGCAAAGGGGTGACCATCTGAGGCCATCCCTTGGATTGTTGCCTCGATTATCTCCTTCATCACTTGACGACGGATTTTCTGATCGAGAATCCAGTCCACCGAATAAGCGCCCATTCCTCCTGTATTGGGTCCCATATCCTCTTCATAGATGGTCTTGTGATCTTGAGAAGGCACCATAGGTAGAATCCGAGTTCCATCCGTAAAGACCATAAAAGAAAGTTCTTCTCCTTCTAGAAACTCTTCAATGACAACTCGATCTCCGGCTTTCCCAAACTCCCTTTTCTCCATTATTAGACTGACTGCATCCAAACTTTCAGTTAGATTTTGGCAAATTAAAACGCCTTTTCCAGCAGCAAGTCCATCAGCCTTAACCACAAGAGGAAACTTGTACTCGCCGCGGCAAAGAGCCAGCTCGGCGGCTGAAGTACTACTGTAGGTTTGGTAGTGGGCAGTAGGTATCTTGTGGCGTTGCATGAAGTCTTTGGCAAACACTTTACTGCCTTCAAGCTGTGCGGCATTTTGACTTGGCCCCGCTACTTTTAGTCCTACAGCCTCATATCGATCAACAATACCATTAACCAGTGGAGCTTCCGGACCCACAATTGTCAGGTCTATCTGGTTCTGTTGAGAGAATTCAAGGAGTCCTTCTAAGTCAGAGGCTGCAATAGGAATATTGTCTCCCAATTGAGCCGTTCCGGGGTTTCCGGGTGCACAGTAAAGTTGAGTTAGATGTGGACTCTGGTGGATTTTCCAGGCCAGTGTGTGCTCGCGACCTCCCGAACCAACAATGAGAACTTTCACGTAAAATCCACTCCCTAAGATCTATTTAGAACAAATCTATTTATTCGACTTCTTTTCTTTCTTAGATGACTTTTTTGATTTATTTTCGCTTTTCCCCTCTGAAGAATCTGACGTTCCCTCTTTTTTCGAATTAGAGGAGTTGGAAGTCTCTTTATCCTCGTTCCCGCCAGATTTTTTTCCTGCGTAGTCGGTAACGTACCAGCCACTTCCTTTGAAGTGAACGGCAGGGGCCGATAAGATTTTTTCCAGGCTACCAGTACATTTTGGACACTGGGTCAGAGGGTCATCCGAGAATTTCTGGATGATTTCCAGCGTTTGTCCACAATTACTACAAGCATATTCATACAGTGGCATGAGTTCCTCGGGTGAATTTGAAATATAAGATCTGCTTTTCTAACTTGTCAAGAAGATGGAATATAGGACTTTAAATAGAACTGTCCTGAATCTACAGTACAAAAAACAGAAAAGGACCTCAGTAGAGACAACAGTAGTTTATTTTCACACATTAACAGAGTCCTTTAAAGTGGAGGTGGAAATTAGATCTAGTTCTCAGTTCCTTTCAAAAAAAGAATAGAAATTGCAGTGTCAAAGCTAAAAAAAGGATAATGAAGTGATGTTTGGTGTTTTTCCGAAAACAGTTAATCAATTGGGGGCAGCTCTAAGCAGCAAGTCCCGCCGGCTTATTCCTTGGAACACTCCAACACATATTTTTTTGGAAGTGACTAACCGTTGCAATCTGTCCTGTGTGATGTGCGGTAGAACTCATGATGGACGTCATAAAGATCCAGGATTTACGGGGGATATTTCTCTGTCCACGGTCCAAAAGCTGGAACCTTTTTATAATTCATCTACCTTTGTAACAGCAACAGGTCTGGGTGAACCCTTTCTAAATCCTCAAATGATACCGATACTTCACTACCTTAAGAGTCAGGGGGCCTGTGTGTCCTTAACCAGTAATGGAACACTTTTGGACGAGAGTCTTTCCACAAAACTAATTGAAACAGGACTGGACAGAATTGTTTTTTCAGTTGACTCAAGTGTTTCCGAAACCTTCCGGCGCATCCGAGTTGGTGCCTCGTTAAACCAGGTATTGGGAAACATTGAGACGTTTTCTCGTCTACGCTCTAGGGAAAGAAGTGGTATTCCCTTCATGATTCTTGAATTTGTTGCCATGGCAGCTAATTTCGAGCAACTCCCAGAGATTGCTGAATTAGCTGCCAGACTAAAGTTTGACGAAGTTATCGTTCAGAATCTTTTTAAAACCTTTGAACCTGGATACAATTCCTTTTACCAGAAAAATAAGCTTTCTGCTCTTCCACCCAGTTTAGTGCTGGAGACATGGAACGATTTTCAGGAGAGATTGGAGCAGTATGGAATTCGACTTTACTCTCCATTTTCCGATGGTGGAATTCACAATTATCTTGCGCAAAGTAATGAGAATTTTCCCCGGAGACTTCCACAAAGTTCTAAGTTGGTAGGGTTTATAGATGAACCAAAGGCTCAAGAGCAATTGGTGGTTCCATTTAGGGTCTCAGGCTGGATGCTTGGAAAAGACGGAGTTGCAAATGCAGAAATCGCCGTAGAAAGTGTGACGGAGGTTTTGAAGTTTCCTGTCGAGTTCAGCATAGAACGTCCCGATGTACTTTCCCATCTTCCTTCTGGTTACCCTGCTATCTCTCGTTGTGGATTTTCTCTTAATGTTGAGGGTTTAGAACTAAAGCCTGGGGTTTACACAATTGCTCTGTTGGCTAGGGAGAAATCTAAGTCCACTCAGTTACCGGTTGCTCGTCACCAGATCGTTGTAGAGGATAGTTTGGGTCAGCAGATGTACTGCACTCAACCCTGGACCACGTTATTTGTCTCTTGGGATGGGAAAGTTCGCACCTGCTGTTTCAATGAATACTCGTTAGGGAATATTAAAAACTCTTCTGTGGCCGAGATATGGCAAGGAACTAACTACCAAGAATTTCGGAAAAAGGTGGCTTCGGGCCAAGTTATACCCGATTGCCTAGACTGTTTGGCCGGTAAATCAGTCCCCAATTACCTGCGCAATTTTGGGGGATTGTTGAAAGTCTAACCAGTTAATCTCCATATTAGCCATAGCGTCCCTCAATGTAATCCGCTGTTTCTTTTTGACGGGGTGTAAGAAACATTTGAGCCGTTTTTCTATGTTCTATTACCCTTCCAAGGAGCATAAATATGCATTCGCTACTGGCTCGACGAGCCTGGGCCATGTTGTGAGTTACGATCAGAATTGTGTACTTTCCTTGTAGCTTCCAAAGCAATTCTTCAACAGCAGATGTAGCGGCTGGATCTAGAGCTGAACAGGGCTCGTCCATTAGAAGGACAGAGGGTTTTACGGGTAAAAGGCGAGCAATACACAATTTTTGTTGTTGTTCCAGGGATAGAGTTGTGGCAGGTTGGTCAAGGTTATCCTTAACTGTGTCCCACAGTAAAACCTGGCGCAGTGACTGTTCGACTAAATCCTCTCGGTCACTACTAGAAAGCCCTTGGTTAATGTTGTGTAGACGGTAGCCGAAAAGCACGTTGTTTCGGATTGAGAGTGGCAATGGATTGGGGCGCTGAAAGACCATCCCTACCTGTTTACGAACCTGAATCAGTTCCACATTAGGGGAGTAAACATTGTGTCCAAAAACTCGAATTTGGCCAGTAGTCTTAACATAACCTAGTCGTTCGTTGATTCGGTTTACAGCTCTTAGTAGGGTGGTTTTCCCACAGCCAGAGGGACCAATCAAGGATGTGATAATCCCCTTTTTGATTTCTAAATTAACGTCGTAAAGCGCCTGGAAATCGCCATACCAGAGATCCACTTTTTCTGTTTTGATAGCGATTTCTTCTGACTTATTAGCCAAACTTTCCCTCTACAAAATCTCGGGTACGCTGATCTTGAACGGTTCCGGTAAAGAAATCCTCCGTAACCCCGGTTTCTACGCAGTGTCCACCGAGAAAAAAGGCCGTTCGGTGAGCCAAACGTCTTGCTTGCTGTACTAAGTTTGTCACTAAAACGATGGTCATTTCACTGCAAAGATCTCGAAGGATATCCTCAATTTTCATGGTTGTAACTGGATCTACTGCGATTGAGAACTCATCCAACAATAGTAAATCAGGATTCTGTGAAAGTGCCCTAGCTATGGTAAGTCGCTGTTGTTGCCCTCCCGAGAGAAGACTTCCTAGAGAATCAAGTCTATCTTTGACTTCTTCCCATAGGGCGGATCGTCTCAGGCATCGTTCCACGATTTCATCCTGTTTTGACCGTTTGCGAATTCCAGCGAGTCGAGGTGCGAGAGCAACGTTGTCGTATATACTCATAGGTAAACCAACGGGGAGAGGGAAGACAACCCCGATACGACTTCTTAAAGAATAGACGTTTTTCCAACGACGAACATCAGTTCCTTTAAATTTAATTTTGCCCTTGACCGTCATACCTGGAACAAAAAGATCCATACGGTTGAGGGCC
This sequence comes from uncultured Acidobacteriota bacterium, assembly GCA_964569605.1. Taxonomy (GTDB): domain Bacteria; phylum Acidobacteriota; class UBA6911; order RPQK01; family CBDAPI01; genus CBDAPI01. The sequence continues at coordinate 32,002 of CAZMUJ010000073.1, read as the reverse complement.
TTTAGGAAAGAAGTTTTTCCACTATTAGCCGGTCCGATTATTCCAAAAATCTCGTGCTCTTGAACCTTTAAATTAACCTGTTTTAGGGCTGGTTTCTTTCCGTAAGAAATTGTAAGGTCCTTGACCTCGATAATAGGATGAATCTCTTGGTCGATTTTCTGTGGCTTCGGATCAAGCTCACCTACCATTTTTTTTGTTTCCTTAAGTAGGTTCTAAAGGCAATAGAGGTTGCGTTCATCATCAGAACCATTCCAATTAAGACTAAGGCAACTCCAAAGGGATAGTTCTCAGGAACTCCTGGGATTTGGGTAGAGATGACAAATAAATGGAGAGAAAGAGCCATTGTCTGATCAAACACACCTTGTGGAAGAAAAGGAAGAAAGGTTGCCGCTCCCGTAAACATAATGGGAGCCGTTTCTCCAGCTGTCCGGGAGACTTCTAATATAATACCCGTCAAAATTCCGCTTGTGGAATTGGGTAAGACTACTTTACGAATCGTTTGCCAACGTGTTGCTCCCATATTCCAGCAGGCTTCACGAAAAGCTTGAGGAACGGCCTGCAAGGATTCTCGCGTAGCTACGATAACCACGGGTAGTGTCATTACTGCAAGTGTCAGACTAGCAGCCAGTATACAAGTTCCCATCCGGGCAAAGAGCACACAGGCTCCCAGTCCGAAAAGAGCATGAACAATGGACGGAACACCGGCCAAATTTATGATAGCGAGGTTGATAAGACGGGTGAGCCAGTTGTCGGGGGCATATTCACTCAAGTAGAGAGCCGCAGCCACCCCTACTGGCACTGAAGCCAAAAGTGCAATACTCACCAACCAAATGGTTCCCACTAGAGCAGGAAATATTCCTCCGCTTGTCATGCCGTTACGAGGATCACTAAAAAGAAATTCCCAGGAAATTGCTCCCCCGCCTTTGATAAGAAGAAGTGCTAGAATCAGCCCCACAGGTAGAATTAGTAAGGCTGTCATGAGGAGGAAAAGAACGCGGAATATCCCCTGAAGTTTTTGATTCTTTCGGTTTAATGCAGTGGCTTCGAACATATTAGTTGCTAACGTTTTCGAATACCCCTTACAATTAAATCTGCCGTCAGGTTAATCATAAAAGTAATCAAGAAAAGAAACATCCCAATCGTAAACAGGGCCCGGTAGTGGTCCGAGCCGTGGGGAGCTTCTCCCATCTCAGCAGCGATCGTAGCTGTTAGTGCCCGAATTGAATCAAATACACTTGTTGGAATGTTAATGGAGTGACCGCTAGCCATTAGTACTGCCATAGTTTCTCCAAAGGCGCGTCCCACGCCCAAAAGCACAGCAGCCACCAGTCCGTTGCGAGCTGCCGGTATTACTACATGCCGGACTATTTGCCAGCGTGTGGCTCCCATAGCCTCAGCTGCTTCACGATAGGTGTCAGGTACAGCTTTAAGAGCATCTTCGGCAATAGTGGTCATGATTGGTGCCGCCATTAACCCCAGTATCAGTCCTGCATTTAGAATACTCAGTCCTATGGGAACATTGAATATCTTTATGATTAATGGATTAAGAATGCTTAGACCCACAAAGCCCCACACGACTGAAGGGATTGCTGCCAACAACTCGACGGAAACTTTCAGTAATTCTCGGAGTCTTCCTGTTGCAAATTCAGAAATAAAGATTGCGGCTCCTAGGGAAAAGGGAACGGAAATCAACATAGCCAAGCCAGTCATACTCCCTGTGCCGACAATCAGGGCGAGAATTCCGTAACGGGGATTAGTTTCTGATGTGGGGCGCCAAATGATGGACCCAAAAAATTCACTAGCGCTAAATGTTCCTGCCACAAATTCCCAACCTTCACGGGTAATAAAGACAAAAATACCTAAAATAGCTATGATCCCTGAGATCCCTCCCAGAAATACCAACCACTGGACCAGTTTGTCTATGTACCAGTCACTGGACCTGTGTTCGGGTCGGTCTAGGGATTGCTCACAATTAGCAGTAGAGCGGTCGGACATCAACCAATTCACTTTTTCTTTATATTTAGAAGTAGTTTAGGATTCAAAAAGAGCTGTTTTTCTAATGTACTAGGTCGAGATATTTTAGCTTGATACCACAATTGATCTAAATTATCCTCTCAATGGTTATCTCAGTTACAGGAAACAGACATTACTGGGGCATAGCCTTTTTTCTTAAGGATACATTGACCTGATGGACTAAGGATCCAATCTAAATATTCCTTAACTTTTCCCTCAGGAGTTCCCGCTGTGTACATAAAGAGAGGTCTAGCAATCGGATAGCTTCTATCAATGGCAGAGCTTACAGATGGGGAAACACAGTCATCCTCTTTGCTTTTCTGGATGCAAGGTATTTTTACTTCGTGAGTCGCATAGGCGAGACCACTGTAGCCAATTGCACAGGGTGTTTTAGAAACAAGATCAACAACATCCTTGGAACCATGCATGTCAAGCGACCCAAGCTTGTATTCGCCTTCCTTTCCCAGGACTGCCTCGCGAAAATAGACATAGGTCCCAGAATTGTTCTGACGGCTGACACGAACAATTTCCCCACTTGAACACTTGGGAATTTCGATTTCTAGCTGGCTCCATTGTTCGATGCTTCCTCCCTCTTTATAAATTCCTTTGAGTTGCTCAAAGCTCATTTTCTCAATGGGGTTATGGGAGTGTAAATAAACGGCTAGAGCATCGTAGCCTACAATAAATTTTATCGGATCAATTCCGTTATTTCGGGCTGCTTCCAGTTCACTAGATTTCATTGTTCGGCTAGTATTGGCCAGGTCTACGGTCCCGTTGATCATTGCGGAGATACCTGTCCCTGATCCTCCACCTGTGACTGCTACCGAGACCTTAGGATTGAATTTTTTATATTCTTCGGCCCAAGCTTGGGCAACGTTCACCAGTGTGTCCGATCCCTTATTTTGTATCAGGCTGCGACTTCCGTTTGAGGACCCACCGCAACCATTCAAAAAAACGATGGCTAGTCCCAGTATTGATAATATTCTGATGTTCATGAGAAGCTTCTTCTTAAAGTGTATGTTGTACTGCTAATATCTTTCATTGTTTCCCCAATGGCTTTGAGCCACAACAATCGCAGTCTTTTAGCATTAGTTGGGTATAGGCTTAGAGTAGGTAATAGTTGTCTTCCCTACCATAACGCTTGCTGTTTAAAGTTAAAATAAAGACAAAATTAAGATTCTGTTAATTCTGCGGAGAAAACCTATGAATTTTCGATGGAAGCTTTTTGTTACCTATATTTGTCTCCTTATTCCTGCCCTGCTCATTTTTTATTTCTGGACGGAAACATGGCTACAAGACACCTATCTCGATGTGGTGCGGAAGGAGCTAGAAAGGGAAGTAAAAATACTATCTAAACTTTTGGATGTGAATTCCCAGGATATAGATGAACAGGTCGATAGTGTAGTCAGAGATTCTGGGAGGCGACTGACCGTCATTGTTGCCGATGGCAAGGTCATGGCAGATTCTTCTTTCTCTGGAATTGATCTGGAAGACATGGACAACCATGGGATGCGTCCCGAAGTCGTAGAAGCCCGTTCACAGGGTCTGGGAAGTAGTCTACGCTTTAGTAATAGTGTCACAAAACAAATGTTCTACGTTGCACTTTTTGTCGCCGATCAAGATGTATTTATTAGAATCTCCACTAGCGTCGAGAACATCGAACTCGTAGCAGCTGATTTGAGAAGAGTACTTGCAGGTCACACCCTTATTCTAATTCTAGTTGGTGTTTTTCTCTCCTTTCTTCTTTCTAAGCAGTTTAGTCGCCCTTTGGGTGAATTGGCTCAATCTGCTCGGTCAGTAGCGCAAGGTGATTTCAGTAATCCTTTTCGTGTCAAAGGGACAGATGAGATTGCACGATTAGGACAGACTCTGTTCGGCATGGCACAGAAAATCCAGAGACAATTTACCGAGCTAGAGTCAGAACGGAATCATTTACAAGCTGTCCTTAAAAGCATGGACGAAGGTGTAATGGTAACTGACCAGAAAGGAAAAATAACACTTGCTAATCCGGCGCTAAACCAAATCTTTAAACTGAAAACTGATCCTGTCAGAAAAAACCTGCTCGAGGTTTTTCGTAATGTTGAGGTGGAATCTGGCATCAAGGACGTTCTAGAAAACGGTGAGATAACTCAATGCGAAATTGAAACTAATGATCAGTGCTTAAGATCTGTTTTTGCCCCCATTTGGGTAGGTGAAAATGTCATGGGCGTGGTAACTGTTTTTCACGACCTATCCGAGTTACGACGATTGGAAAGAGCTAGAAGAGATTTTGTCAGCAATGTTTCCCACGAAATTAGAACTCCGTTAACTTCCATCTCCGGTTATTCTGAAACTCTTATTAATAAGGGAGACCTAGATGAAATTCAGTCGAGATTTCTGGAAAAAATTTATCTAAACTCAGTTCATTTAGAAGAAATTGTCAATGATCTTTTGGAGCTCTCACGTATTGAGAATAAGGATTTAGTGTTTCCCTATGAGTCATTGAACATGGAGACCCTTGAAAAAGAATTACGTGAGGAAGTTGGGGAAAAACTTCTCAAAAAGAAGATTAAACTAGTTTTTCAAAAGGACGACTTCAGTAGAGAAACCTTTCGCTTACCTAAGTCCCACATTATGAGGATATTGCGTAATCTTCTCGATAATGCTATCAAATACACAAAAGATGGAAGGATTAAAGTTTGTTTGAAACGACAGAACAAAGATTTAATGTTTTCTGTCAGTGATACTGGAATAGGAATTGCTGAACAGGATATTGACCGGGTGTTCGAACGCTTTTACCGAGGTGTTCAAGCTCGTTCTGAGAGTCTTCCAGGAACTGGCTTAGGGCTTTCTATTGTTAAGCATGCGGTGGAACAATTAGGCGGTAGTGTTTCTATGGAGAGCAAGTTTAAACAAGGGACAACAGTTTACTTTACGATACCGCAGTAAAGGACAGGTATTTTGACTAGAAAAACTATTCTTGTAATAGAAGACGAACCCGACATTGCAGAGCTCATCCAGATCAACCTAGAAGAAGATGGTTTTGAGGTAATTTGTTCAAACACTGCTGAAGACGGCTATCGCAAGATCAGGTTGTTGATACCCGATTTGGTTGTTCTTGATCTGATGTTGCCCGATACGCCGGGGATTGATCTCTGCAAGCTCATCCGCCAAAACAAAAAATTTAACCAGATACCCATCATAATAGCCACCGCTCGTGCTAGTGAGGCTGATGTGGTTCTAGGTCTGGAAGCGGGAGCAGACGACTATATTACGAAGCCTTTTAGCATGCGTGAGTTAAGTGCCCGAATCCGAGCAATCCTTCGGCGTAACCAAAGGGGTCAATTAATTAATGATTCGATCATTCAATCTGGTCCCCTAAGACTAGATCAGTTAAAGCATGAAGCACATATTAATGGGAATCCTTTGAGGCTGACTCTGGCTGAGTTTCGACTTTTGGCAACCCTAGCGGGACGCGCAGGAGAGGTTTTAAACCGTGATCAGCTACTGGACAGTATCACGGAAGGTAGCGCGAATATCATCGATCGAAACGTAGATGTTCACATCCGAGCGCTCAGACGCAAGTTGGGGGAATCGGGGTCCCTTATACTTACAGTGCGGGGGATTGGCTACAAGTTTTTTGCTTGATTTCTATTTCTTTTCTAACAAAACCACCGCCACAGCATAAGACTGTGCGTGGGTAATGGTAAGTAGTGCAGTACAGGCGTTTAGGGAATCAAAAATTTTGCGGGCCTTGCCGTGAAAGTGAATTATAGGTTTGCCAGAAGATTCGGAGCGTACCTCTACGTCACGCCAACGGATTCCCTGGGCCCATCCGGTACCGAGGGCCTTTAGAGCAGCTTCCTTGGCGGCAAAACGGCCAGCAAAATGCTGGTATTGATTTGAACGGGCGCAGCAGTATTCTGCTTCAGGCTTAGTAAATACACGTCGAATCATCGCTGGCTGATTTTCAAGAGCTTTCCTAATTCGTTCTATCTCTACAATGTCTACTCCCAGTCCAGTTACCATGATCCTATGTTAACCTTGATTACCCAAGATGTTCTATGAAAAGCGGATTAAATCTGTTCCTTTTTTCCAGTTTAGTGAACTGGGAAAAGTCAAATCCTTGTTACACGTTTTCACATCTAAACTGACAGACATAGCCTGTGGTCTGGATCAGAATTCTGATCAGGATACGAAAAAAAACCCTGTGCTCAAGGTATTGGGGGTCTCAGAAACCAAGACAATTCAGATTCAACAAATTCACTCTCATAGGGTTTGTCACATTGGTTGGGTAACTGATGAGAGACCTGAGGGAGATGCCATGGTTTTGACCAGTAGTGGAGTTTTCGGGATTATCAAGACAGCAGATTGTCTGCCGGTTTTAGTCATTGATCCGTTTCGACAAAAAATAGCCATGGTGCATGCTGGCTGGCGTGGAACCTTAGGAAGGATTCTCAAAAACTCCATTTTAGAGATGGGAATCTTAGGAAGTGATCCCACCGATCTTATAGTGGTCCTGGGGCCCTCTATTCGAAATTGCTGCTACAAAGTGGGTTTGGATTGTAGAGTTCAATTCCAAGATCAAGGTCATGACGTGGATCGTATCTTTCTAGGGGGAAATCTGGATTTGATTGAGGCAAATCTCGCCCAAGCTGAAGCGGCTGGGGTTGGACAAGTTCTTGACAGCGGAATGTGTACTTGTTGTAATCCGGATCTTTTCTATTCTCATCGAAGAGATGGGGACAAACGTCGCATGTGGGTCTTAGCTGGCTTTACTGGGTGAGAAATTCGAGAGAGTTTTTCCTGAATCCTTATCCATTGGTGAGAGATTTTTGTGTTCCAACCTTTGATGAAATTTATAGATCATCGTGAAACAGTTCTTGTATCACTAGTCAAAATCCTATTGAGGCACAATAAGGATCTATAGCAATACTCGTAGGGTTTTCAAATTTATCCTCAAGAAAACCAATCAACGTAGGATTAGGCGTCCTTTGGAGTCTTCTCCTATCACTTTCAATGAAACTAACTGATTGGCTTCCAAGTTGAGATCAGTTAGGCCCTTTAGATAGTTTCCGGTAAGAACTGAGCGACGTCCTTCTTCTATTTGGTCTAGTGTCAAAGATAAGAGTTCTTTCCCGATGAAACTCTTCCTAAATTTTCGGTTTTTATTTTCTGAAATCTCCCTAAATTCTCTGCAGCGCCGCCGGATCGTTGACGAAGATACTTTGTCTGACATTTGGGAAGCAACAGTTCCAGAACGATCACTATATGGGAAGATGTGTAGGTAAGAGAGAGGCATACGCTCTACAAAACGCAGACTTTCTTGATGTTCGCTTTCCTTTTCTCCTGGAAAACCAGCGATAATATCTGATCCAATTGCAGCTGTGGGAATTCGATGGTTAATCTCTTTTACCAGACTAGAAAAGCGTTTTGTTGTATATGGTCGAAGCATTTTCCGAAGTGTCGCGTTACATCCGCTCTGCAGGCAAATGTGAAAATGGGGTGCGAGTTTTCCTTGACTTTTTTCTGCTAACCGAATCACTCTTCGGGAGAGTTCCATGGGTTCAATGGAACTGAGACGCAACTGTTCTAAGTTATCAATTTGTAGAAGTCTTTGGAGTAAACAATGGAGTGGAAACGGAGGATCTAGATAGCGTCCGTAAGTCCCAAGATGGATTCCCGTAAGGACAATTTCCCGAAAGCCGTTGGTCACAAGTCGTTTAACCTGTTCTACAACTTGGTTGGGAGGCAGGCTTCTACCTGGTCCCCGTACAACCGGTATGATGCAGTAAGTACATCGGGCATCACAGCCGTCTTGAATTTTGACAAAAGGCCGGGTACGGCCTCCAGTGTGTTTAGAGGATGACTCTACCAAAACTCGTGAATTGCCAAAACTGTCCTGGTAGATGGTAGCCAGTTCTGGAAACCCGGCAGGACTTACAAAGTCCTTCACGCCAATTTGAACCAGGCTATTTTTATGGCTATTACCAATTACTGAGTCAACTCCTGGAATTCGGGCGAGAGCTTCTGGTTCCCGTTGGGCATAACAACCAGTAACAAGAAGCCTTGCCTCTGGATTTTGGCGACGTAACCGACGAACCATTTGTCGGACTTGTTGGTCGGACCGATGGGTTACTGTGCAAGAATTAACAACAAGCAAATCAGCCTGGACGGGGTCTTTGGTTTCTTTAAAAGAAGCCTGAAAAAGATCTTCTCTCAAAGCTGATGTATCGGATTGATTCGTACGACATCCAAAGGTTGTAATATGAAAGTTTTTAGTGTCCATGCTCTTTAATCAGTTAGTCTCAGTTTTTCTGACTTGTATTTTCCAAGTAGGCTAGTTGCCCGCATGCACCAGAAATATCTTCTCCACGGGTTTTTCTTATAAAAACTGAAATATGGTTTTGCACTAGAATTTTTTTAAATTGCTCCACTGTTTTTTGAGAAGAAGCGGTGTAGGACATTCCAGGATTTGAATTATAGGGAATCAAATTTATCTTGCAGCGGATCCCTTTGACTAGATGTGAAAGCCGTCGGGCATCTTCTTTTGAATCCGTAAGATCCTTGATCAGCACGTATTCAAATGTGATTCTTCTCCTAGATTCGAGGGGAAACAATCGGCAGCAATCAAGCAATTTCTGGAGCGGCCACTTCTTATTCAATGGCATTATCTGATCCCTGATAGTATCTGTGGTGGCATTTAGAGAAATGGCCAAATTAGGTAGAATTGGTTCAAAATACATCTTCTCTAGAATGGGGATGACACCTGATGTAGAAATCGTGATGCGACGTCGCGAAAGTCCCATGCCTTGAGCGTCCACCATAATCCGAAAAGACTTCATCACATGTTTGTAATTGTAGAGTGGTTCTCCCATACCCATAAAAACAATGTTAAATCCTTTCGAAGCAACATATCCGGACTTTATAGCAATTAGAACCTGACCTAAAATTTCAGAAGGTTTCAAATTTCGCGAGAATCCCATCTGTGCTGTCAAACAGAAAGTACATCCAACATTGCAGCCCACCTGTGATGAGATGCAAAGGGTAGTACGTTCTTTTTCTGGAATGACAACCGTTTCCACGAATTGTCCATCGTAGAGGCGAAACAAGAGTTTCACAGTTCCATCAAGAGATTCGGAGAAATTCTCTAACTCTGGGAGCTGTACTTGAAAATTCTGAGAGAGAGTCTTTCGCAAGGTGAGAGGAAGTTCTGACATCTGTGGGACATTGAATTCTTTCCGCTTATATAGCAGGTGATATAATTGTTTTCCACGAAAGGGTTCCTCCCCTAATTCACTCGTAATCTCGAGCAGCTCCTGAAGATTTTTACCTAGTAGATTCATGGAGGTTTTCACTTTATCTATCAATTGAATCATTTCTGTTATCAGGATCCAAAGAAGTTTTTCCCCTTTTCCCTTTCATACCCTGTTGCTACATTTTAGTTTATAGTGATTATTTCAGTTTTGGGAAGTGGCAGTAGTGGGAATTGTACCCTCGTGGCAACAAAGGAGACTTGTATTCTCATTGATCTCGGTTTTGGTCCCAAAAGTCTTGTTCGCCGCCTTAAACAAGTGGGATTAGACTCACAAAAAATCGATGCAGTTTTCTTGACTCACGGCCATGCAGATCATTGTCGAGGAATTTCTTCACGCCAAACCCCTGAGTTGGTTCCTGTATATATGAATAGAGGTACTCGTAGTGAAGGGGTAGGCTTAGATAATGTTTGCGAGTGGAGAAAGCTTGACTGTCATACTCCAGTTCTAATTGGAGATATTAAGGTTGAAGCTTTTCCAGTTTCACATGACGCATCTGATCCTGTTGGTTTTCGTATCAGTGGTGACCAGAAAACAGGGGCTTTGGTCACCGATTTGGGGGAAATAACTCCCCAAGTGAAGACCAGATTAGAGGGTTGTGATTGGTTGGTTGTAGAGTCAAATCATGATGAGAGTTTACTGAAAATAGGACCTTATCCATGGCACATCAAGCAAAGAGTTTTGAGTCCTCTGGGACACCTATCTAACCGAATGTTAGCTAAGTTTATTCGAGACGATTTTGACGGTAGAGCAGAACATATTTTCCTAGCCCATCTTAGTCGCCAAAATAATAACCCCCAAATTGCTCTTAGATCAGCTCGGCGGGCATTGCAGGATCGTTCTCGTAAAGATCTTTTCGAGAATTGCCAAGTGCACTTGACCTTTCAAGCCCAGCCTTCTAACGTGGTTAATCTATGATATCTCGCTACACGCATCCAGATATGGCTCAGGTTTGGACGGACAAAAACCGCTTTCAAAAGTGGTTGGAAGTGGAAATTGCTGTTTGTGATGTATTGGCCCAAAATGGTGAAATTCCATCTGATGCAGCTATTCGTATTCGTGAAAACGCCTCTTTTTCAGTAGATCGGATTCGAGAGATAGAGAAAATAACCCATCACGATGTAGTTGCTTTTACTACGGCTGTTGCGGAGACACTTGGCCCGGAATCTCGTTTCGTCCATTTGGGGCTTACCTCAACGGATGTAGTGGATACGGCCCAAGCATTGCAGGTTCGTGAGGCCTCTCAGTTGATTGAAGGAGCAATGCTTGAGCTGAAGAAAACGCTCCAGATACAGGCGGAAAAATACCGTGATACGGTCATGATGGGGAGGACCCATGGTATCCATGCAGAACCCATTAGTCTGGGTTTGAAGTTTGCCGTTTGGTATGCAGAAATGGAGCGTAATTTGGTGCGTTTTAGACGTGCTCGGAAGGTTTTGGAAGTAGGGAAAATTAGTGGGCCAGTTGGCACCTTTTCCCATTTGCCTCCTCAGTTAGAAGAGGCTGTTTGTAAACGTTTGGGTATAGGTTTTGCCCGAGTTTCTACTCAAACTTTGCAGCGTGATCGCCATGCAGAATATCTTTGTACGTTGGCCATTATTGGCTCTAGTTACGACAAGATAACAACGGAGATTAGACATCTTCAGCGTACTGAGGTTCAGGAGGCTTCGGAGCCTTTTAGTAAGAAGCAGAAGGGCAGTTCTTCCATGCCACATAAGAGAAACCCCATCGGTAGTGAAAACATTTCGGGGTTAGCTAGAGTTCTCCGTAGTAATGCTATGGTGGCACTTCAGAATGTGGCGCTTTGGCACGAGAGAGATATCTCCCATTCTTCTGCAGAGAGAGTTGTTCTTCCTGACAGCACTATTTTGACTCACTATATGTCGGTACGACTTAATCGGATTCTTAGTGGACTAGTTGTCCATCCGGAACAGATGGAGGAAAATCTTCGAATTACAGGTGGTCTCTACAACTCCTCCTCTCTCCTATTGGCCCTTGTTCGGAAGGGAGTTCTGCGCGAAGAAGCCTATCTATGGATTCAGCGCAACGCAATGAAGGTTTGGGATGAAAAAAAGGATTTCCGGAAACTGTTGATTGACGATCCAAATGTTTCTCAAATTCTGACTAAGGAAGAGATCGATGCACTTTTCGATGCTAGAGACAAGCTTCGGCACTTGCCAACGATCTTCAAACGCCTGTTTGAAGACTAATCAAACAAAATAAAAAAACCTGGGCGGACATTGGTACATTGTCCTAAATTTGCATTAATCAGATGGGGATATAAAGAAGTATCTTATGGCTAGTGGTTTTTGTTTGAGAGAAGGAAAAGGAAAATGAATGAGGTCATCAACTACATTGAGAGCCGCCAAGAGGGATACCTTGAGGAACTGAATAACTTTTTAAAAATTCCCAGTATTAGTACAGACAGCCGCCGCCGGGAAGACATGTGGAATGCGGCAAAATTTGTTCAAGCGCAGCTGAAGCGTTCTGGAATGGATCCTGCTATTTTCCCCACAGAAGGACATCCCATTGTTTTCGGGGAGAGAGTTAAATATTCGGATCGTCCTACGGTTCTAATCTATGGTCACTATGATGTGCAGCCGGTTGACCCTATTGAGCTGTGGAAAACTGGTCCTTTTCAGCCGACTATCCGAGATGACTTTTTGTTTGCAAGAGGAGCAGCTGATGATAAAGGCCAGGTTTTTGCCCACTTCAAGAGTACTCAGGCACTTCTTGAACTTACAGGCGAACTACCTGTAAACGTAAAATTCTTGGTAGAAGGGGAAGAGGAAGTCGGAAGTACTTCACTTCAGCCCTTTGTGGAGAAAAACCTTGAGAAACTCAAAGCAGATGTTGTCATGATTTCTGATTCGACTATGTTTGCTCATGGAATTCCTTCGATCGGGTATGGGTTGCGCGGGCTTTCTTATCTTCAGATTAACGTACAGGGTCCAGATCGAGACCTCCATTCTGGATCCTTTGGGGGACCTGTCGCGAATCCGGCCTTTGTTTTAAGCGAGATAATTGCTTCTCTAAAAGACGAAGACAACCGGATTCTTATTCCTGGTTTTTACGATAAAGTTCGGGAGCTCACTCCAGAAGAAAAAGAAGAGTTTGCGTCACTGCCCTTTGATGAAGGCGAGTACTGTGCGAGTTTAGGAGTACAGAAGTTATCCGGTGAAAAAGGTTATACTCCACTAGAGCAGCTTTGGGCCCGACCGACCCTGGAGGTTAATGGGATTATAAGTGGATTCACAGGCGAAGGAGCTAAGACCGTTCTTCCTTCTAAGGCTATGGCTAAGGTGAGTATGCGTCTGGTCCCGGACCAGGATTACAAGAAAATTGATGAACTTTTCAAAAGCTTTGTTGTAGCTCGGGCACCCGAAACAGTATCAATTGAAGTGAAAAGTTTGAACGGAGGTGATCCTTGGGTCGCTTCTCTGGACCATCCAGCGTTTAGAGCTGCAGGCAAAGCCGTAGAAATCGCTTTTGGTAAACGACCTGTCTTCCAAAGAGAAGGAGGTACCATTCCAATCGTTGCTACTTTCCAAAATCTTTTGGGTATTCCGACGGTTTTAATGGGGATAGGTCTACCGGATGAAAATGCTCATGCTCCCAATGAGAATCTTTACCTTCCCAATTTCTTTAATGGCATTAAGGCCTCTGCCTATTTTTTAGAAGAATACGCAAGGGTAAGTAGCTGAAAATCCTAAATGTTTCATCATGGTTTTGACAGCTAAGAAGATTCCCAGTTCTGGGAATTTCTGGAAAAATGTTTAGAGGTTTTAGACTTGGTCTATTATGGTCAGGACTAAATAAATTTTTCTTTGAGAGAATTATAATCTTAATGGATCGGAAGCGAGCCTGGAATCTGTTAACTGAATACACCCAAACCGAAAGTCTAATTAAGCATGCGATAGCTGTTGAGGCTTCAATGCGGGCCTATGCCCGTAAGTTTAGTGAAGACGAAGAAAAATGGGGAATTGTTGGTTTACTCCATGATTTTGATTATGATCAGCATCCAACCCCAGACGAGCACCCCCTTGTGGGAGCCAAAATACTAGAGAAAAAGGGTTATCCTCAGGACTTGATCTACGCTATAAAGTCCCATGCTGATTATCTTGGTTTGCCTCGCAACAGCCTTATGGATAAAACGCTTTACGCAGTGGATGAGCTGTGTGGATTTTTAGTAGCTGTAGCTCTCGTGAGACCGGGGAAACAGATTTCCGATGTTCCCGTCAGATCCGTAAGAAAAAAACTCAAGGATAAAGCTTTTGCCCGTTCCGTAAATCGTGAAGATATTCACAGGGGTGCAGAAGATTTGGGAGTAGAACTCTCAGAGCATATTCAATTTGTTATTAAGGCTATGTCTAATGTAGACGATCAGCTTGGATTGGCAGGAGAAAATACGCATGGATAAAACAGAAGGTGGAATGCTGGACGCACTGTTAAATGAAGAAAGAAAATTTAAACCTTCGGAAAAATTCAGGGAGAAATCAAATTGGAGCGATCCCTCTGTCTATGCGGAGGCAAACCAAGATCTAGAGGTTTTCTGGTCTGAACAGGCTAAATCTATTGACTGGTTTGAGAAATGGAGCCGTGTCTTGGAGTGGAATTCACCTCAGGCTCGCTGGTTTGTAGGGGGCAAGTTGAATGTTAGCTATAACTGTTTGGATCGACATTTGGGAACCTCGCGCGAAAATAAGGCAGCCATTTTGTGGGAAGGTGAGCCCGGAGACGAAAAGGTATTGACCTATCTGGATTTGTATCGAGAAGTTAATCAATGTGCTGCTGCCTTAAAGAAGCTTGGTATCCAGAAAGGGGATCGAGTCGCGATATATCTGGGTATGATTCCTGAACTCCCAATTGCAATGCTTGCCTGTGCACGTTTGGGAGCCCCTCATACAGTTGTTTTCGGCGGATTCAGCCCAGATTCTCTTAGTGACAGGATCAATGATTGTCAGGCCAGCTTACTGATTACAGCGGATGGAGCCTGGAGAAAAGGGGGCATAGTACCCCTTAAGAAAAACTCTGACGAAGCGCTTGAAAGTTGCCCCACTATCGAAAACGTGTTAGTCGTCAATCGAACAAATCAAGTTTCGGAAGTGTCAATGAAAGAGGGTAGGGATCACTGGTGGCATGATCGAATGGAAGAACAGGTGGGTAACGTTGTGGAACCAACCCATCTCGATTCTGAACACCCCTTATATATACTCTACACTTCGGGGACTACTGGGAAGCCAAAGGGTCTTTTGCATACCACCGGGGGTTATCTTGTGGGAGTTTCCACAACGACCCGTTATGTATTTGATTTAAAGGAAAAGGACACCTACTGGTGCGCCGCTGACATTGGTTGGGTTACGGGCCATAGCTACATTGTTTATGGACCTCTATCTAACGGTGTTACCTCGGTTATGTATGAGGGAGCTCCCAATCATCCAGGGAAAGATCGATTTTGGCAAATCATTGAAAAATACAAGGTTAATATTCTATATACTGCTCCTACTGCGATTAGGGCCTTTATGGGTTGGGGGGACCAACATCCAGCTAAGTACAATCTTGAATCTTTGCGTCTACTTGGAACCGTGGGAGAACCAATAAATCCCGAAGCTTGGATGTGGTATCGTAATCAGATCGGATCGGGCCGGACACCTATAGTGGATACTTGGTGGCAGACGGAGACTGGAATGATTTTGATCACTCCGCTACCAGGGATTACGGTTTTAAAGCCGGGTTCAGCAACTTTTCCTTTCCCTGGTATAGAGGCAGATGTAGTGGACGAAAAAGGGAATTCGGTTCCTTTGGGCAAAGGTGGTTATCTTGTACTAAAAAGGCCTTGGCCTGCTATGGCACGTACAATTTGGGGTGACACGAAACGTTTCCAGGAGACCTACTGGGAACGTTTTCCCGGCCTATATTTCACGGGAGATGGGGCTAAACGTGACAAGGAGGGCTACTTTTGGCTTTTAGGTCGTGTCGACGATGTTCTCAGTGTTTCTGGGCACCGCATAGGCACTATGGAGGTGGAAAGTGCTTTAGTAAGCCACGAATCAGTGGCAGAAGCAGCTGTTATTGGCGTGAGTCATGAGATTAAGGGACAGGGAATTGTGGCCTTTGTGACTCCAATATCAGGAGTTTCGGAAAAAGGACTTTCCGAAGAGCTTAGACACCATGTTTCGGAAAAAATTGGACCAATTGCCAGGCCCGAACAGGTTATTTTGACATCTGAGCTTCCAAAGACCCGAAGCGGAAAAATTATGCGTCGTCTTCTTAGAGATGTGGCTGAGGGTCGAGTTTTAAGTGACACTACTACTCTTTCCGATCCTGGCGTTTTGGACTCGATAAAGGGTCAATATGAGGACAGCTCGTCCTAAAGAAATTTGCCGATTTTTGCAAATACTTTTTTGAGGAATAGGAGCATAAATAAGGTTGTTCTAGTATTCCTTTGCTCGAACTCCTCCTAGCGGTATGGTACGTCCATCCCCTTAGATAAACTAAACTTTTTGGGGAGTGCTGCAATATTCTTGAAAAACAGCCTGTAGATCTTCTGAAATTGCCAGTGCTTCCCGACTTTCTATCATGTGGCGTTCCATAAGGAATACCATTTGGCCGTCCTTAAACATCGCAATACTAGGGGAGGATGGAGGATAAGGCTTCATGTACTCTCGTGCCTGTGCTGTTGCTTCAAGGTCCTGACCGGCAAACACAGTCGTTAAACTATCAGGTCTGATTCCTTGTTCAAGAGCATGAGCAATCCCAGGTCGTGCTTTAGCTCCGGCACATCCACAAATAGAATTGACAACAAGTAAGACTGTGCCGTCGTCTTTTTGAAGGACTGTATTTACATCCTCCGTAGTCATTAACTCATCGAAACCAATTTTTGTGAGTTCTTGTCGGCATGGCCGGACCCACTCTTCTGGATATGGCAAAATCAACCCTCCTTTTAACTATGATACACCAAATCAAGAGATAGGTGGGTCTTTTCAGCTAAATCTTTTTTTAGATTGATTAGAGGTTGATTTTTGTCACTAGGATGCCATGATTTTTCAGATTCATGTTCCCTGCGTTGCCAAATTTCTAGGTTTAGAGGGTATGGAATGTAGAGCAAAGTGCTATATTTGCTTTACTTATGTTCCAAGGCATCGACTTTCTCCACCTGGACGATCTCTTGAGTGATGAAGAACTTCTCGTTAGAGAGACGGTTAGGTCCTTTGTTGAAAAAGATGTACTTCCGATAATAGAAGAACATTATATTTCTGGAACCTTTCCTAAACAACTTGTCGAGCCCATGGCTAAACTGGGGTTACTGGGAGCCGACATCAAGGGCTTTGGCCGTCCAGAGTTGAATAGCATTTCGTATGGTCTAATAATGCAGGAACTTGAGAGAGGAGACAGTGGATTGCGAAGCTTTGTCTCCGTTCAAGGGGCTTTGGTCATGTTGCCGATTCATTTGTTTGGCAATGAAAAGCAGAAGGAAAAATGGCTCCCCAGACTCCAATTAGGAAAGGCTATCGGCTGCTTCGCTTTGACCGAACCTTACGCAGGATCAAATCCAGCTGCTATGAGGACCCAAGCTCAGAGAAAGGGAGCCCATTATATTCTAGATGGGACTAAGTCCTGGATCACAAATGGAAGTATTGCTGACATTTTAGTTGTTTGGGCTAAATGCGAAGATAACCTTATTCGAGGATTTTTGGTAGAAAAGGGAACCCCTGGTTTCGAAGCTAGAGGCTACTTCGACAAACATTCGATGCGAGCCTCCTGTACCGCAGAGCTAGTTTTCAAAGGCTGTCAAATTCCAAGGTCAAATAGGTTGCCAAGGGCTGAAGGAATTAAAAAAGCTCTTATGTGTCTGACCCAAGCTCGCTACGGTATAGTGTGGGGTGTGGTTGGTGCCGCTATGGCCTGTTTTGATTCAGCTCTGAAGTGGACACTGAAAAGAAAGCAGTTTGGAAATAAACCCATTGCTTCACATCAATTAGTGCAAGAAAAGCTAGCACAGATGTTGACTGATATCACCATGGGACAACTTTTGGCATATCGCCTTGGACAGTTAAAAGATCAGGGAAAGCTCAAATTTGATCAGGTTTCAATGGCCAAGCGCAATAATGTGGATATGGCTTTGAAAACGGCGCGTGTTTCCCGAGACATTTTGGGTGCTAAGGGAATTCTTTCTGATTATCCAGTGTTTCGCCATATGGCTAATTTGGAATCTGTTTTCACGTATGAGGGAACACATGACATTCACACCTTAATTTTAGGACAGTCTATTACCGACATTCCGGCATTTGAGTAAATTTTGTAATGTTGAAAGTATACTCATGAGTCATAGGATGGAGAAAGTTTCTCAGTTAATACAAGAATGATTTAAGGGACCTTACGTTAGAGTTCGTATGCTATAAATTAATGATGATAATAGGTTTGACTGGAAAGAATGCAGCTGGAAAAGGTGAGGTAGGAGAACTTCTCCAGGAGAAGGGTTTTTATTTCTATTCTCTATCGGATGTTTTAAGAGAAGCACTGAAATCTCGGGGAGAGGAGCCAATTAGAGAAAATCTTATTCGAATAGGAACAGAATTACGTCGGGAAAATGGAGATGGATATCTCGCGGAAACAATCCTGTCGAAAACCCAACCAGATAGGAACTATGTGATCGATTCATTTCGACATCCAGAAGAAATTGAAGTTTTTCGTCGTGATTCTCGGTATCGACTTCTACTAATTGAAGCGGACCCAAAAATTCGTTTCGAGCGGATCCGTCAACGTGGACGAGAGGAAGACCCATCAACATTGAGCGAATTTATAAAGCTGGAAGAGAGAGAGCATGCCAGTCTGGATAAAGGTGGCCAGCAGTTGCAGCTAAGTGCTTCACAAGCTGATGCAACTGTTCAGAACAATGCGTCGCTTGAAGACCTAAAGTCTAGTGTTCTTAACATTGTAAGTCGCTGGTCACAACAGGTTTGTAGGCCTAATTGGGACGAATACTTTTTGGGAATTGCCAAGGTTGTATCGCTCCGAAGTAATTGTGTGAAAAGAAAGGTTGCTGCAGTGATAGTAAAAGATAAGCGAGTGATTTCTACTGGCTACAATGGAACTCCTCGAGGAACAACAAACTGTTTTGAAGGTGGTTGTCCACGTTGCAACAATTTGACAGACAGCGGTGTCAAGCTGGATGAATGCCTTTGCTCGCATGCTGAGGAAAACGCTATTACTCAGGCTGCTTATCACGGAGTTAGTGTCAAAACAGGAACCTTATATACAACCTTTGCCCCTTGTCTTATGTGTACAAAAATGATCATTAATGCTGGAATTGAAGAAGTGGTTTATAATCTTGATTATCCGCTAAACTCTGTTTCTTTTCAGCTTTTTGAACAGGCAAGAATCAGGGTTCGCCAATGTCCAATAGGATAGTTGGCTCGAAGAATATGGGAACTAATATCCTCATCTATAGATCTACAATATTAAATTGAAAGCGTTCGATTCGGTCAATTCTACCGTTGGTTAGATGTATTGTTTCTGAGGATAACCGTAAGGATGGAGACGAAAAGAACATGCGAAACGTTCTACTTGTAATACTGGTAATGGTTGTTGTGACTCAGTGTGCTTCTGCAAAACTATCTTCGGAAAAAACAACGGATTTCTTTCTGGGTAGATGGGATGTCGTGGCTTCTCAGGGAGGCACTACTTATCCTCTTTGGTTTCAGCTGAATCGGTTTGGAGAAAAATATGAAGGTGTATTCCAACCCAAGGGTGGACATGCTCGTCCTATAGAGAATATCTCGGTCAATCCTAAACGACTGAAATTTAGCTGCTGCGGATTTGAATTGGAAGGAAGTTTTTCAAAAAAAGGTCTGATTGGTAGAGGAATGACTCAAGGTGAAAAATTTAGTTGGAAAGCTGAGAGAGCACCAGAACTACCCGCTGCCGAGAGCCTAAGCTGGGGACAACCTATTGATTTATTAGCGGATGGATTAGAAGGGTGGAAAGTTTTAGGTGAAGATCAAGGTACATGGAAATTGGATGGAGGGGAACTTATAAATACTGGTAAAGGTAGCAATATTTATACTAAAAAAAGATTTCAGGACTTCAAGCTTCATATCGAGGTGAATTGCCCGGAGGGGAGCAATAGTGGCATTTATCTCCGAGGGCGTTATGAAATTCAAGTACAGGATGACTATGGAAAAGTCCCTCACAACCGCCATATGGGGGGTGTTTATGGTCAATTGACACCCACTCAAAATTCTTCCCGTCGAGCGGGTAAATGGCAAGAATTTGATGTGGTTCTTTCCGGTCGATGGGTAACAGTTATTCTCAACGGAACCAAGATCATAAATCATAAGGAAATTCCTGGAATAACAGGTGGCGCCTTAGATTCTTCTGAATCAGAACCCGGTCCTATTTACTTGCAGGGAGACCACGGCGCAGTTTCTTACCGAAATATTGTTTTGACCCCTGCAATGAATTAGACTTTTTTGTTGAGACATAATCCTTGTCTTGGGTACTTCTTTAGTCGTCTCTGATCTTTTCCTTCAGTCTAGAAATCAATACTAATTTGTGATTAAGATCTGGATATAGGAATTGACCTATTTAGTATCATTCAGAGAAGGGAATCAAAATTTTCATAGAGTGTGAACTTTGTGAGATGTGTTACATCTAAATAATGAGCATTGCATCTCCGTAGCTATAGAAGCGGTATTTTTCCTGGATGGCTTGGTCATAGGCTTTTTTGAGAAGCTCTGTTCCTGTAAATGCACAAGTTAGAAGGAAAAGAGTTGATTTGGGAAGATGGAAGTTAGTAAGTAAGCAGTCTGCAACCCGGAATCTAAATCCAGGAAAGATAAAAAGTTGGGTCCAGCTGTTAGAGGGAATGATCTTGCGGTGGGACAGAAAAACTTGTTCCAAAACTCGAGTGGAAGTACTTCCTACAGAGACAATCCGATACGGACTTAGCCGTTGTTTTTCGATTTGTAGAGCACTGGCTTTGTTCACTTGGTAGTACTCGGTATCCATTGAATGATGTTGAATGTTTTCAGACCTAATGGGCTTAAAAGTCCCGTAGCCCACATGGAGGGTGACAAAAAGGTGCTGGAGACGATCCAATAGTTCAGTGGTGAAGTGAAGACCTGCTGTGGGAGCAGCTATGGATCCGATCTTATGTGAGTAGACGGTCTGATAACGTTTTCGGTCCATGACTAAGTATTCTTTGCCAGACCGTTTGATATAAGGGGGGAGAGGAATCAAGCCAATATTCTCGATGGTCTTCCAAAAGTTATTGACCTTCTTGAAACGAATAATTCGAATCGAGCCACCAGTAGTTCCCACAACTGTCGCTTGCAGCTGAGAGTCATCAAAATGAAGGATTTCTGGGATCGTAATTTTACGTGCAGGTTTGATCAATGCTTCCCACACTTGTGGTTCCAATTCTCGCAACAATAGGATTTCTAGCTGTGATTTGCCTGCACGGGCGTTAAGACGAGCTGGGAAAACACGAGTATCATTAAGGACTAAAAGATCAGTATCTTCAAGAAGTTGTGCCAACTCTCCAAACCTGTAGTGAGCGATGCTTTCTGTTTTGCGGTCTACGAGCATTAGACGTGACTCATCACGCCGTTTTGTTGGCTGGAGAGCTATCAGAGCCTTGGGGAGTTTGTAGTCAAAATCAGATAATTTCAAGGACATTGTTAAACATGGCTATTACTTCAGAATCTAATTTCTCTAAAAGTAATGTTCTTTTTTTTTAATACTATGGCTCCAAGAGTGACACCCTGATATAGACACTGGAAAATTAGACAAGCAGGTTTCGGTCATAGAATAGCCAAACCATATCAGAGTAAACTGTCTTAAACATGCGTCCAAATCGAATTGTTTTGAAACTCTCATTAAGCCATTTTTGTGTCGATGCCTATGGTTCCATGCCAGGTGCCCTAATCCCATTTCTTTATACTGCCCACAATCTATCATTCACCGAGGCGGGGATCCTAGCCGGCACATTAATTCTTTCAGGTGCACTCTTGCAGCCTCTGTATGGCTATCTCTCTGATCGCTGGAACAGCCGTGCTTTTACGGCTTTTGGGCCTGCTATATCAGGTTTTTTTATCTGTATTCTTGGGGTAACTAGTAGTTATAGCTTAATGCTCATTTTTGTTTTTTTTGCTGGAGTTGGTATTGCAGCCTTTCACCCTCAGGGGACAGCTTTAGTATCAAAATCAAGTAAGAAAAACCCCGCCGTTCAACTCAGCTTTTTTATCACTTTTGGAATGCTTGGGTACGCTATTGGACCAATGACCATGGGTTCATTAGTGGCTTTTGCTGGGCTTAGGTGGAGTATTTTGGCTGCTATACCTGGATTGTTAGTGACATTATATGTTTGGACTACCGATCCTCTTCCAGTTTCCAAGGGGATGGTTACTCAACATCAAGAAGTGTTTCGAAGTCTCAGGCTTAACTTTCGCCCCCTATTTTTACTGTTTAGTCTCGTTATTATAAAGTCCTCGTTACAAATGGCCTTTGTTGTCTTTTTACCGCTTTTCTTAGTCTTACGTGGTTACTCGGAAGTGTCTGCAAGTCAAATTCTGACACTTTTCTTGTTGGTGGGGGCCTTGTCGGCTTTTTTAGGGGGGATTCTAACTGATCGGATTGGTGGGAAAAGTGTTCTTTTGATTTCTATGTCGGGACTCACACCTTCTTTTCTCTGTTTTCTGGCAACTGAAGGTCGTATTTCCATTATGTTTTGTATTGTTGGTGCAGGTTTTCTATTAATGAATTCACCTGTAAATATTGCTATGGCGCAGCGTTTAGTACCTCAGGGAACGGGAACGGTCTCTGCTCTTATGATGGGATTTGCTTGGGGAATCGGTGGAATGTCTGTTCCGATCATTGGTTGGACCAGCGACACTATTGGCATGACTTGGTCTTTCCTGTTTCTCTCTCTTTTAGGTTTGCCAGGTTTAATCTTAGCGTTATGCTTGCCAGGAAAAGCAGGAGGAATTTCTGGGGTTCGTGAATTGGTTTAATTTAACCGAATATTCTAGAAGTTCTGATTTAATGGCTTTCCCGTAGGAGAGGGGTACCACTGCCACCACGCAGAAAGTCGAGGTCGACTCCCTCATCAGCCTGTAACACATGATCAAAATAGAGTTGATACCACCCTCTCCTTATTTTTGGTTGGGGAGCAACCCATTTTTTTTGTCTATACTCTATCTCTTCTTGATCGACATCTAGATGGATTTTTCGGTTTTTTACATCCAGCTCAATCGTGTCTCCATTTTTCACTAGGGCAAGTGGTCCCCCGACAGCGGCTTCAGGAGCAATATGAAGCACTACGGTTCCGTAAGCCGTTCCCGACATTCTCGCATCAGAGATTCTGACCATATCTTTTATTCCTTGAACAAGAATTTTTTTTGGCAGAGCCATATTTCCGGTTTCGGGGAATCCTGGATAGCCTTTTGGACCACAGTTTTTCAATACGAGGATATCTGCGGGGTGTACATCTAGTTTGGGATCGTCAATTCGGTTGTGGTAATCCTCAATATTTTCGAATACCACTGCTTTTCCTCGGTGATGCATCAGTTTTGGAGAGGCAGCAGATGGCTTCAGGACGGCTCCCCGTGGAGCCAGACTTCCATGAAGAACAGCGATTCCCCCTTCTTCCCGAAAAGGTTTCTGGTAGGAATAGATCACATCACGATTGAAGCATTCGGCTTCTTTGATATTTTCGCCAACGGTTTTTCCGTTGACCGTTGAAATATTAAGGTGAAGAAGGCTTGATAACTCCTTCATTACAACGGGGAGGCCACCAGCATAATAGAAATCTTCCATCAGGTGTTCTCCTGAAGGCATTAAATTTAGTAGGCAAGGTACGTCTTTACCGAGTCGGTCCCAATCTTCCAATGTATGATTCACACCTAGCCGACCCGCTATTGCAAGGAGATGAACAACGGCATTTGTTGATCCACCAATCCCCCCATTGACTCTAACAGCATTTTCAAAGGATTTTTGGTTCAGGATAGACGAAATTCTTAGGTCCTCATTCACCATCCCGACGATACGCCTACCTGATTCATGTGCTAAAGCATAGCGTCTACTATCAACCGCAGGGATTGCCGCATTGCTTGGAAGAGTGAGTCCCAAAGCTTCTACCATTGATGCCATAGTTGAGGCTGTTCCCATCGTCATGCAGTGTCCAGCAGATCTATGCATTCCCGCTTCAGCCTCATTGAATTCTTTTTGAGAAATTTTCCCCGTCTTCAAACCATCGCAAAAATTCCAGATACTAGTCCCAGAGCCAAGCTTAGTTCCACGGTGACGACCGCTTAGCATAGGCCCTCCTGAGACGACAATTGAGGGGATGTCGCAGCTAGCAGCTCCCATGACAAGAGAAGGCGTCGTTTTATCACACCCGGTTAAAAGAACAACCCCGTCCAAAGGGTTGGCTCGGATTGTTTCTTCTACTTCCATTGAGACTAGGTTTCGAAAGAGCATTGTGGTAGGTCGCATGATTGGCTCACCCAGGCTCATGACCGGGAACTCAAGAGGAAACCCTCCTGCCTCCCAGATGCCATGTTTTACATGCTCTGCAATTTTTCGAAAATGATGGTTACAAGGAGTTAGCTCTGACCAAGTGTTACAGATTCCGATAATGGGTCGGTTCTTAAATAGGTCCCGTGGGAAGCCTTGGTTCATCATCCAGCTGCGGTGGATAAAACCGTTTTTGTCAGACAGTCCAAACCATTCATTACTACGCAGGTGTTTTTTCTTTTTGAGCATATGTTTCAGTCCTTGATTCAGTGTGTTTTTGACTAACCATGGTTACAGAGAACATAACGTATGGTAATTATTGGTTTTGAAAATCGAACAATTGCTTAGAAATTTCATGTTGTGTTAATAGGATGATTTCTATTAAATTTTTCACAGTTGGCTTTTGATATGGAATACTTGGCTAAATAAAATAGTATTCTGTAATTCAAATCGGATTCAACAAGAGATATGTATCTATGAAGAAAGGATATCTGGGTATTCTAACCGGAGGCGGTGATGTTCCTGGTTTGAATTCTGTTATTAAATCTGTTGTCTATCGAACTTCGCAAATGGGAATTCCTGTTCTCGGCATAAAAAAAGGCTGGGAGGGGCTGACACACCTAGGGATTAATGGGGAAAATGATGATAAATATATTAAGCGTTTAACCCCTTCCAACACTCGGGTCATCGATCGAACCGGTGGCACTATTCTGCACACTTCCAGGACAAATCCTTTGCATATGCCGAAGAAAAAAATTCCCAGTCACTTGCTGCGTTCAGAACTACAAAATCTCCAAAATGGTGATGACTCATATGACTTCACTCCAATCGTACTGGGCCACCTGCAGCGTCTTAAAATTAACACACTTATCTCAATTGGTGGAGACGATACTCTAAGTTATTCTGCTCACTTGGAAAAAAAAGGATTTCCCCTAATTGCTATCCCAAAGACAATGGATAATGACGTGCAAAACACTGAATACTGCATTGGGTTTTCCACGGCTATTACAAGAGCAAAAGAATTAATAACAAGGCAGAGAACAACACTGGGTTCTCACGAGCGAATTGGTGTTTTTCGAATTTTTGGTAGAGATGCTGGGTTCACGGCGTTTTATACAGGATATGTGACCTCTTCTCGTTGTCTGATCCCAGAATATGCTTTCGATTTGGACCGTTTAGTGCAGCTCTTGGTGCAAGACAAGGAAAATAATCCCAGTAGTTATTCTCTAGTTGTGGTTTCGGAGGGGGCAACTTGGAAAGGGAGAGAAGTTCTTGAGTATGGCGATGCTGATCCCTACGGTCATCGTAAAAAGAAAAATGTTGGCGAAACGCTAGCAACAGAGATCAGTAAAAAAACAGGAATTAGTACCATGGCAAGTGACCTAACTTACGATCTAAGAAGTGGTGATCCAGACTCACTTGACCGTTTGGTTTCTACCACATTTGCGAATATTGCGGTGGACCTTTTAAACGATGGTGTTAGTGGTAGGATGGTGGGGATTAAGGATGGTAGGTATGCTTCTCTGAGGATTCCAGAGTCTTCGGTAGGTCCACGCAAACTAGATGTTAAGTCGCTTTACAATAAGCAAAAATACCGACCTAATTATTCTGGGAGACTAGGATCTCCAATACTTTTATATTAGTCAAGCAGCGCGTCTAAAGACTATCCCGTATTTTTTTAGCTCGTTCTCGCAATAGTTGTGATTCTTTATCTAAATTGATGCGTCTTAAGACGGCAGCATAATTCTCCAGACAAGTTGCCATCCGACGCGATGTAGGATGCTGTTTTTCAAGGATCTCAAGGAGTTGACGAAAGTAATCTTCTGCTTCTTTATAGCGACCCTGGGCATAGAGTAGAAGGGCTATATCGTTGAGAGCAGATAGAACTTGATCGGGATTTTTCCTAATGTTTTTTCGACTGATTCTTAAAAGCTCCATGAAAGGTGTTTCAGCAGACGAATAGTTGCCGGTATCGTGGTAGAAATCTCCTAAGGCTTTAAGGTAACTAAGTAATTCGTCGCTTTCAGGACCAATAGATTTGACTAGTTCTAGGTTTCTGGAAAATTGTTTCTCAGATTCTCTATACCTTCCATCGGCATATAGTTCAACCCCTTTTCGATGATTAGTTTCTAGTCGTTTGATTAATCGACTTTTGCTAAGAATTTTTCCGACGAACATATTTCTAAGAGTTTTTAGTTTCATGGCTGGTTTTTTCTGTCATCGTCGCTGTAGAGAAAAAATTGTCTTCTTAAGCTCTTGAAATTCTGAAGATCTTTCTGCCATTCGGACCGTATTTTAGAAGCACTGAACCCCTTTTTTAGTTTTTTCTGCACCCAGTTGTTACCAATTAAGAGATCAAAAGAAGGTTGGAAAATGAACTTGTCGGAGTGAAGCCTGATTACTTCGGAAAGAAAATTTAGAAGTACTTCAATTGGTCGGAAAGTAGATCGGTCGATTAAGTGAATCTGTATTCCGTGACAGGTTTCTCCCTTGTATTTTGAAAACCATGGAGAAAAGTTCTGCATCCGAAAAATTACACCAGGAAGATTGAGGTTATTAAGTACCTTTACAAGTTTTTTGTTGTTTATCCAAGGAGCACCAACCAGTTCAAAAGGACGGGTTGTTCCTCGTCCTTCAGAAAGATTGGTTCCCTCAATCAGACAGAATCCAGGATAGAGTGTGGCCGTTTCTAGAGTTGGCATGTTAGGTGAGGTTGCAATCCAATTTAAATGGGTATCATCGTACCAAAAATTTCGTTTCCAACCTTTCATGGGTACTACTTTAAGCTGACACTGAAGCTTTAATTCAAAGTTTGCAAGAGTGGCTAATTCTCCGGAAGTCAGCCCGTATCGAATTGGGATTTTGAAACTACCAACAAATGATTTGAATTTTTCCTCAAGAACTGGGCCTTCCACATGTTTTCCGGTAATTGGATTAGGGCGATCCAAAACGATGAAAGGTATCCCCTTTTTTGCAGCAGCTTGCATGCTTTTGAGTAGGGTGGAGATATAAGTGTAGAATCGTGCTCCAACATCCTGAATGTCAAAGACTAGTACCTCTATCCGATTTAGCATTTCAGGAGTAGGAGCTTGGATTGCTCCGTAAAGGCTGTGGGTTATTCCTTGAGAAGAAACTGGTTTTCCAGATTGTGAACTTCCGTCAATTCCATGCTCGGGCGAAAAAAGAGCAATTAACTTTGTTCCAGGGAGAGCTTCAATAAGGGTTGCGGTGGGTTTAAGTTGACAGTTAACACCTGTATGGTTTGTGATTAAGCCCACATTTTTCCCTTCCAGCCATTGCCGATAAGGGTTCTCATAAAGTCGGTCTGCACCTGTTAACACTCCAGAACATGTTGAAGTGGCCAGGGCAAAGAAAAGAGGAATAGACTCAAGCATGATCTAACCGAACATCATCAAATAACATTTGGTATTTTCCCTTTAAATAATCTATAAACTGTGTTTCGGATAGGGTTTCCCCTGTCACTTTTTGGAGTAATTCATCCGCTTGATAAACTTTCCCCTGCCGATGGATACGTTCTCGCAACCACTCTCTGATTTGCAAAAGATCTCCGTTTTCTATGGATTTATCCAGACCTGAAAGTTCTCTTTGTGCCTGACTGTAGAGTTGAGTTGCATAGATGCTACCAATGAGATAGGTTGGGAAATATCCAAACAATCCGCTTGCCCAGTGTACATCTTGCAATATACCTGTCGAAGCATCCGAAGGGTGGACTCCGAGGAAGTCCTCCATCAAATGATTCCACCGAATCTCGAGTTCATTTGCTTCTATTTTTTCGGATAGAAGTTCACGTTCCAGCTCAAACCGGAGAATTACATGAAGGCCGTAACTTACTTCATCTGCCTCGACTCTAATCAAACCCGCTTTAACGCGGTTAATCCATCGAAGAAAATGCACAAAAGAAACAGAATCTAAATGTTTGGGAAAAGTCTTTTGTAGTAGGGGGTACCAGTACTTCCAAAAATGAGTACTGCGCCCGATCACATTTTCCCAAAGCCTGGATTGAGATTCGTGGATTCCCAGAGATATACTGGTATTTGCTGGTAGACCGAAGCGATTATTGTCAAGGCCCTGTTCATAGAGGGCATGTCCCCCCTCATGTATCATTCCAAAGATGGCCACTCCGAAATTTTCTTTTTCATAACGGGTGGTGATCCGAACATCTCTGGGACTGAGTCCTGAGCAAAAGGGATGGGGAGAATGGTCTAGGCGTCCACAGTTCCAGTCAAAACCCATAGCTGTTAATATTTTTTTTCCAAATTGTTTTTGTTTTTCAATAGAGTAGTTCCCCTTAAGGAAATTATCTGAGGGTTGCTTTCTGGACGACTGAAGTTTTTCCAATAGATCAGTTAACTTTGGTCGAAGGCGGGAAAAAACACGATTGAGCTTAGACTCTGTAGAACCAGGTTCGTACTCGTCAAGGAGAGCATCATACAGAGTTTTTCCAACTTGTAAACATTTAGCTTCTTGGCGTTTGAGGTGAACGATTTGGGTCAGCCAAGGATAAAAGATAGAAAAATCTGAAGACAGTCGGGCTTCCACCCAGGCATTGAACGCAAGACTGGTTGTTTTGGCAAGTTCCCGGATTAAACTTGGAGGTATTTTGATAGCTTTATTCTGAAGGCGCCGGGTTTCTTGGACATCAGCCTGAACCCAGGGATCATCTATTCTATTTGCTACTAGTTCTACAAGGTCTCTATATCGACTGGATATTAGACGTTCATGGTAAAGACTCGCCAATGTTTCTCTTTGACCTGCCCGAGTACTTGCTCCCCCAGAGGGCATGGTAGTTTCCTGATCCCAACTTAATAAACTTTCGATACTTTTTAAGTTGGTAAGTTCTCTGGAGTAGGCCTGAAACTTTATGAGTGAAGTGTCTTGTTGGTTCATATGTCGATGTTTTTTTATTCCCACGGATAGAGTATGTATTATAACGGGGTTTTTCGTTGGATTCATTGAGTCTCATACTTCTAAGTTGGATGGTAAAGAGAAAGGTTCTTAATATCTGCATCTTAACGTTTTTGACATGGGGTCTGAGAGCTCGATATAATTCAGCTCCTCGTACTAGTTTTATGGGTAGATTTTCCTTTAATTTCAAATGGAGAAAAAGCGCGTGTACGCAGTGATTCAAACGGGTGGAAAACAATACAAGGTGTCTGAAGGAACCTTGGTACATGTAGAGCGACTGAATGCTGAGGTGGGTGACAAGATTACCTTTCACGAAGTGCTTTTCATGAGGGAGGGCACTAAGTCTCAGATCGGACATCCTTTTGTCGATGGAGCAAGTGTCAAGGGAACGATACTGGAGCACTTACGTGACTCAAAGATTATCGTACTCAAATTTAAGAGACGAAAAATGTATCGGCGTAAGTCTGGACACAGACAGTCTTTGACATTGGTGCGTGTTGACGAAATTGAGGCTCCTGCGGAGGTTTCTTCAGCATCCCCTGGTAAGGAGGAGACGACCAGTGGAGATGACCTGAAGAAGGTTAAGTCCACGAAGGTTAAGTCCACGAAGGCTAAGTCCACGAAGGCTAAAGCGACAGATTCGAGGTCTAGGAAAGTAAAGGACAAGGAGTAAAATATATGGCCCACAAAAAAGGTCAGGGTAGTGTAAAGAATGGTCGTGACAGTAATTCCAAACGACTGGGTATTAAGCGCTTTGATGGCCAATTCGTAACGAGTGGATCGATTCTAGTCCGTCAACGGGGTACTCCCTTTAAGGCAGGAAAAAATGTGGGCCGAGGGAACGACGATACTCTGTTTGCCACTGCTCAGGGACATGTTAAGTTTCAAAATCGGGGACGATACGGAAAATTTGTCCATGTGATTTCTATTTCTGAGTCCTAAACATTCTATTCGATAGATGCTGATCTCAGTGTCAAAACATCATTAGTTGATAAAAAGTAGATTCATTCTAATCAAGATTTATACCGATCTTTTTTAGGAAATCTTTCAGGTTTAATAGAACTTACCATCCTGTAGACTGAAATCGATATGTTTGTTGACTATTCTAAAATTGAAGTTAGGGCAGGAGATGGTGGGAAAGGTGCAAGGGCCTTTCGTCGAGAAAAATACGTTCCGAGAGGTGGCCCTAGTGGTGGAAATGGTGGTGATGGGGGTAGTGTTTACCTAAAAAGCTCGTCTCATCTAAACACTCTCTTACCATTCCGTTATAAGAAGCACTTTCAAGCAAAAAGTGGTGCACATGGATCAGGTAAGAAAAAAAATGGGAGAAGGGGTGAAAACCTAACGATTGAAGTACCCGTGGGAACTCAGGTCATAGATGCTGAGAATAATGAGATGGTTTGTGACCTAGATATTCCTGGTCTGGAAAAACTGGTTGCTGGAGGAGGACGTGGTGGGCGCGGAAATGCGGCTTTTGTAAGTGCAATCAATCAGGTTCCGGAGTATTCAGAGCCTGGAAAGCCAGGGGAATGGAAAAGTCTGGTTCTGGAGCTCAAGGTTTTAGCTGATGTGGGCCTTCTTGGATATCCAAATGCTGGTAAATCCACTTTAATCTCAACCATTTCGGCAGCTAAGCCTGATGTGGATAACTATCCGTTTACTACTCTAAGCCCTAGTTTAGGAGTGGTTTCGTGGGGCCCATACAATAGCTTTGTTGTAGCGGACATTCCAGGGTTAATAAAAGGAGCTCATAGAGGAGTGGGTCTAGGTGATCGTTTCTTGCGTCATGTGGAACGAACTCGTCTTTTGGTTCATCTTGTTGATGTCAGTGTGATGGGACCGAAGGATCCGACCCAAGCCGTTGATGTGATCGATCATGAATTGCATGCTTATGGGGAAAATTTATCTAAAAAACCTCAGGTTTTGGTGGCATCAAAAATGGACATCCGATCAGAATCTAGAGTCAGAATGCTTGTTTCTTATGCAGAAGCAAGGAGAGTTCCCTTGGTCAAGATTTCATCAGTTAAAAAAGAAGGTCTTAAGGAATTGAAGATTCTAATGGCTTCTATGCTGGGAATGGATTAGAAGTGAGTGTCGGAATTTTAGGAGGAACTTTCGATCCGATTCACCAGGGACATATAGCTATTGCGAATCGGGCCATGGAATCCTTTAATCTTGATTCAGTTGTATTTCTAGTGTCTCGTTTTCCTCCCCACAAACAGGGAACGCCCTTAGCTGGAGCCTATCATCGTTTTGCCATGGTTATGTTGGCAACTTGCCAACATGACCGCCTTTATGCTTCGGATTGGGAGCTGCGGAGACCAGGAGTATCTTATACAGTAGATACGCTTCGATTGTGGACAAAAGAACATCCTGGAATAGAGCATTGTTTCATAGCCGGTGCAGATTCTCTTGCTGAAATTCATTTTTGGAAGGATTATGCTAAACTCCTTTGCCAATATTGTTTTATTTTTGTACAAAGACCAGGGGAAGAGATCGACCAAAGTCAATTGGTTCTTCCAGATGACTTGAAATCAAGACTAACATTTATTTCGAAAAAGACATCTCTACCGTCTATCGAATCTGGCAAGTCCTTTGTTCTTTCTTCAAATCACCGACCAGCCAGTTCTACCCAGATTCGTCAGAGACTGGCCCAGAGAAAAAGTCTCAAGGATAATTTGGTTTCGTCGCAGGTTTTAAAACATATAAAAAAATATCGTTTGTATGAGCAAAGTGAAACTAAAATTATCTAAAGTGTACTCTGCAATTGAAGGCAAAAAAGGTGAGAGAATACTTGTATTAGATATTAGACAGGTTTCTTCTTTCACAGATTATTTTGTCCTTTGCCATGGCAATAACCAGAAACATATCCAAGCGATTGCAAGCGCGGTTCGAGAGGTACTTAAGGCAGAAGCGCACCCGGACCATATTGAGGGATATGATCGAGCCGATTGGGTTCTGATGGACTACATAGACTTTGTAGTTCACATATTCTCAGAGCCAACTCGTCGTTTTTACAATATAGAGAAGCTTTGGAGTGATGGGGTGGAAATTAAGCTAAAGGCCCAACGGGTTAGTACTTAAATCGCGCCCACGCAACCAAGATCTTGTGATTAAGATCGGCACCGTAAGCTTCTTTTTCTTTTACCAATAGACAGT
The DNA here is from genome assembly GCA_964569605.1 of uncultured Acidobacteriota bacterium. Lineage (GTDB taxonomy): Bacteria > Acidobacteriota > UBA6911 > RPQK01 > CBDAPI01 > CBDAPI01. Next base: position 92 of record CAZMUJ010000073.1, on the reverse strand, counting down.
TACGAGAGATAAACATCATTATGATCAACATACGGATCAAAATTTTCAGCAATTGATCTAGCTCGTTAGCTCGGAGGGAGAATGAATATTGG